>BAABOD010000004.1:0-54044 GCA_040371255.1 Anaerolineaceae bacterium
CCCTGATTGCCGGTCTCTCTATGGGCGGATATGGCGCTTTTAAGGCGGCTTTCCTGCGCCCCGATCTTTACTCCGTAGCGGGCAGTTTTTCCGGTGCTCTAGCACTTAGCTTTGAAAGTGAAATTGTGGATGAAGAGCGAACGAAAGAATTTAGCTTTGTGTTTGGGGACCTAAGCAAATTCCCGGGCAGCCCTAATGACCCGCTCACCTGGCCGGAAATGGCGGCAAAAGACCCTGAACGCTACCCTGGGCTCTATGCTGCATGCGGATTGCAAGACTTCCTCTTAGAAGCGAACCGCGCTTTTGTCGGTAAAGCCAGAGCTCTCGGCATCCCGTTGGCTTATGTGGAGGAACCTGGGATTCACGATTGGCACTTCTGGAATAGCCAGATTGCTACCTTTTTGGATCTTTACGTCAAACCCGCCAACCAGCCCCAGGCATAGATAGCGTACCAACTACACTTCCAGGCTCAGTTTCAGGTAAAATTTGAGTATGACTGAAACTGACCTGCCCAACTCGGGCAAACAGATTCGGCTAACGGCGCTCTCCAGCTGCGCTGGTTGAGCGTCTAAGCTGAACGCGGAGACGCTGGCGCAGGTGCTGCGCCCCCTTGCCTCGATATTCCGACCAGAAGATTACCCAGACCTTCTGGTAGGTTTAGATTCTGCTGATGACGCCGCCATCTGGCAGCTGGACAAGCATACTGCCCTGGTTGCTACCACGGATTTCTTCACCCCAGTGGTGGATGACCCTTACGATTATGGCGCTATCGCTGCTGCCAACAGCCTTTCGGATATATACGCTATGGGCGGCAAGCCTTTCCTCGCGCTTAATATTGCTGCCTTACCACCGCATTTGCCCACCGAGGTATCGACTGCCATTGTTCGTGGGGCTGCAGAAAAAGCCAAGGAAGCCGGCGTGGTCATCGCTGGCGGTCATACCATTCAAGATAAAGAACCTAAATTTGGTTTGGTCGTGCTCGGCATCGTTGATCCAGACTCGATGCTGACGAAAGGCGGATTGCAGCCTGGGGATCAACTGTTTTTATCAAAGCCATTAGGTTTTGGTGTGGCTACCACAGCGCATAAACGCGAGTTGCTCACCCCAGAGGAGCTTGAAGAAGTCACTGGTTGGATGAAGCAGCTTAACCGCGATGCTTCCGAACTTGCCATAAAATTTGGTTTACAAGCCGGAACGGACGTAACCGGCTTCAGCTTACTGGGGCATGCTTCCGAAATGGCTGAGGCTTCTGGCTATGGCATTACCTTCCATTGGCAAGCCCTCCCCTTCATTCATAGTGCGAGAAAATATGCTGAGATAGGCACATTCCCTGGTGGGGCTTTCGATAACCGGCTCTACTTTGAACCTCATGTCACTTTTGACCCCGCGATAAGTGAGATTGAGCGCATGCTGCTTTTTGACCCCCAAACAAGTGGTGGCTTGCTTTTGGCGGTCCAATCTGCAAGGGCAGCCGCCTTCGCGGAAGCCGCGCAGCTTGCCAGAATCCCTATGTGGCAAGTGGGCGAAGTTACTGCCGAAAAGGGCATAAAAGTCGCCGTGTAAATTTCTAAGCTTGTTTTATCGCCTTTTTCATTTCACAATTATTAAACATTTTTCCAAGATGGATAAATGGTCAGAGAAAATGGTATTGACTCTCATTTGAATATGTTATAATTTCACTGTCGTTTAACACGTGTTAATAAACTCTTTACAAAGGCGTTCCATGAACAACAAAAGAGTAACCAGTTTCGATGTCGCAGAATTAGCAGGGGTTTCACGCTCTACAGTGTCGTTTGTCTTCAGTGAAGATAAGCAATCCCGAATCCGACCAGAGACACGCCAAAAGGTCAGAGAGGCAGCCGAAAAGTTAGGTTATTATCCCAACGCTTCCGCAAGAGCCTTAGCTTCAAATCAATCTAATACTGTCGGGCTCATCATGACCCGCAGCCCGCGTTATATTGCCTCGGATAACTTCCTCCCCCAAATTATTGGCGGGCTGCTCGATATTGTCAAACAAGAGCAACTCGGACTGTTGATCGAGTGGGTTGAACCCGGTCAGCAAATCCAAACCTACTTACAACTTACTCGTGCAAAGCATATTGATGGGATGATCATCCTCACTCCCCGCTTTGATGACCCGGGATTGACCGCCCTAGAACAGATAGACATCCCTTGCGTACTCATGGGGCAGATCCCTGAATGCAATCTTCCCTATGTGGATATCGATAACCGCGCCAGTGCGAAGCTGGCGGTTGACTATCTCATTGAGTTAGGTCATCGCCAGATAGCTTGTATCACCAACGCTGCCACAGCCTACAGTTCAGCAAGCCAGCGGTTAGAAGGCTATCGCGATGCACTTAAAGCAGCTGACATCGCCATAGATGAGAGCCTGATCCGCATGGCTGACTTTGATGCTGCCAGCGGCTATACCCAAATGAAAGACCTTTTGAGAGAATACCCCCGTTTTTCTGCGATTTTCGTGGCGAGTGATAACGTCGCCCTTGGGGCATTAGCTGCCATCCATGATGCAGGGCTTTCAGTCCCTGAGGATATCTCGCTCGTGGGGTTTGATGATATCCCCGAAGCTGCATTTTATCATCCCAAACTGACCACTGTGCATACCCCCGCTAAGGAGATTGCAGAGGAAAGCTGCCATCTCCTGATGCAGTTGTTGAAGGGAGAAATCCCCTATAGCCGTACGATTAACATCCCAACTCAATTGATTATCCGTGATTCAGCACGGATGATAGAAAGGAGCCATATCACGACCAATTGAAGAGAAATGCGTCCAATTCTGTATTTAACCTAAAAAATAGTAAAAGGAGAAACTATGAAATCAAAGAAAAGTGTAATTTGGGCTAGCATCGCTGTGCTGCTAGTTGCCAGTATAGTGTTGGCAGCTTGCGTTGGTGGTGCCACCCCAACAACAGCCACCGAGGAAACCGGCGGTGAAACAGTTGCTGCCTTGCCCCAGGGTCAGGAATTAGCAAATGCATACGCTGGTATGTATAAAGGGACTGTGGTTACCATGGCAGGACCTTTCACTGATCAAGACGAGGTCGTGTTCAATGATTCTATCAAACCCTTCGAAGACAAAACCGGTATTGATATTCAATATACGGGCTCCAAGGAATTTGAAGCGAATATTAACATTCGTCTGGATGGTGGAGACCGCCCCGATATCGTTGACTACCCGCAACCCGGCCTGCTAAAGTATGCTGTGCAAAAAGGATATGCCATCGATATGACCAAGCTTATCAACCCGGACTGGATTAAACAAAACTACAGTCAAGCCTGGCAGGATCTAGCCAAGATGACCGGCCCGGATGGTGAAATTGTGGCTGGCATTTGGGCTCGTGCTAATGGCAAGTCCTTCGTCTTCTACCCCAAGAAGGCTTTTGACGCTGCTGGTTACGTTGTTCCAACCACCTGGGATGAGATGATGGCTCTCACACAGCAAATTGCTGATGATGGCGACACCCCATGGTGCATTGGTATTGAATCTGGCGCAGCTACAGGCTGGACAATGACCGACTGGATCGAAGATGTGATGCTGCGGGTTACCTCCCCAGAGAATTATGACGCCTGGGTAGCCGGTGAATTGAAATTCAATTCACCCGAAGTTAACTTAGCCTTAGACTACATCGAAGAAATTTGGTTCAACGATGCCTATGTCTATGGCGGTCGTAAAGCTATCCCCACGATCAACTTTGGTGATGCCCCCAAGCCCATGTTCGAAGATCCGCCCAAGTGCTGGTTCAACCGCCAAGGGAACTTCGTTACCACCTTCTTCCCTGAAGAAGCCGTTCCTGGTGTAGATTACAGCTTCTTCTACTTCCCGCCAATTGATCCTCAATATGGCAAGCCCGTTCTCGGTGCCGGCGATATCTATGCTGTGTTCAACGATCGCCCCGAAGTACGTGCAGTTATCCAGTACTTCTCTACCGGTGAATCCCTCAAGGTCTGGGTTGAAAGCGGCGGCGCTATCCTAACCCACAACGACGCAGATCTGAACTGGTACGTGGATCCTGTGACTCGTGGTGTTGCTGAGACTATCCGCAATGCAACCGTCTTCCGCTTTGATGGATCAGATATGATGCCAGGCGCAGTTGGTGCTGGTACGTTCTGGAAATATATGACCGACTACGTCAGCGGCTCTATTACGCGCCAAGAAGCTTTGGACGCTATTGATGCTTCCTGGCCGAGGTAAACCTTGTGTAGATAGGGTAAATTAACCCAAAGGAGAGCAAGCTGCCAAGACAGCTTGCTCTCCAACCCCTTATTCGTACGGCTTAAGGAGGCACTTATGAATTTAGCCCAAGCTAACACTCCTTCTTCAAATAACAATAATCTGTTTGCTAAGATTGTTAACTGGTTTGGATCTACTTTAGGAAAAATCTTTGTTTCGATTTTGGTACCTGCTGTAACGTTTATCGTTTTGTGGCAGGGATATGTTTTCTTGAGCGCAGCTAATGCTCCCCAGATTTTCCAGGTGATCGTCGCTATTGTTTGGGGCGTTGGTGGAGTTGCGCTGCTTTATTTGGTAACCAACTGGCTGGTGATGAAGTTGCCCGCTAAGGCTGCTCGGACTCTGCAACCTTTCGTGTTTGTCGGTCCAGCGGTAGCCATTATGGGATGGTTCTTGGCTATTCCAGTTGTACGCTCGCTTATAGCCAGTTTTCGCAATGCACTTGGTACTCAATGGATCGGTCTGGATAATTATGTCTATGCCTTCACTAACCCGCGCATGTTGGAAACTTTCCGGAATAATGCCTTGTGGATGGTATTTGGTACCAGTTTCAGCGTTGGTTTAGGTTTGCTGATTGCTTTTCTAGCTGACCGCACCAAAGCAGAGGTTGTCTACAAATCGATAATCTTCACACCAATGGCTATTTCCTTTGTAGGCGCAGGTGTCATCTGGAAATTTGTCTACACATATAAAGGCACCGGTGTTGGAATTCAGGAAATTGGACTTCTCAATGCCATTGTGGCTGCTCTGGGGGGAACTCCCCAACCGTGGCTGAATATTCCTCCTTGGAACAACTTTTTCCTGATTGTGATTATGATTTGGTTGCAAACCGGATACGCGATGGTGATCCTTTCGAGTGCAATTAAAGGCGTACCAGCGGAGTTGCTGGAAGCAGCCCGTATTGATGGTGCCAATGAAACGAGGGTCTTTTTCAATATCATCATCCCTTATATCAAAGGTACGCTTCTGACTGTTACTACAACAATAGTAATTTTCAGCCTAAAGACCTTCGACATCGTGCGGGTGATGACTGGAGGTAATTACGGTACGAATGTGATTGCTAACGAGTTTTACCTGCAAAGCTTCACTTATAATGACGCTGGTAAAGCCTCTGCGATTGCAATTGTGCTGTTATTGCTGGTAACTCCAGTCATCGTGAATAACATTCGTTCATTTAATGAGCAAAGAAAGGGGTTCTAAATGGCTAAGGGACAGAAAACAACAAAGAGAACCCAAAATTTTTGGACAAATTTCGTCCTGATCTTCATTTGCGTGGTTTGGATGGTTCCCGTCATCGGCATTTTGATTACTTCATTCCGACCAAGTGAAGATATTTTCAAAACCGGTTGGTGGACTGTTTTCCCACATAAAGAGGACGTAGAAATTGATCGTGTGGTTTTACCTGAAACGGTAGATGTTAATGGTCTGATCACCTATGGTGGAAAAACTGCCACATTCGAGGAATGGCAGAGGGGCGTTCAGTTAGATGATGGCACCAAAGCTACCTGGTATGGTAACAAGCGCACCCGCACGCTTATCATCACACAAAACCAGTGGGTCGGATTTGCGACGAATCTAACCCTTGAAAACTACAAAGACGTTTTGACGGGTAAGACCATTACTTATAAGGATGCACAAGGAAACACCATCACACGTGTTGGAAACAACTTGGGTGGTGCGTTCCTCAACTCTTTAGCGGTTTCCATACCAGGGACGATCATCCCTATCTTAATTGCTGCATTTGCTGCTTTTGGCTTTGCCTGGCTAGAATTCCCTGGTCGCAATATATTTTTCACCATCATTGTGGCTTTGCTCGTGGTACCCTTACAGATCGCCCTTGTGCCTATCCTAAAAGACTATGTTAGTTTGGGTTTGAACGGGACATTTTTAGGCATTTGGCTTGCCCACACAGGCTTTGGTTTACCATTGGCAACTTATCTGTTGTTTAACTACATCAGCACCCTTCCGCGCGAATTGCTCGAATCTGCCTACATTGATGGTGCCTCTAACTTTACTATTTTCACCAACTTGATTCTGCCCCTCTCCGTACCAGCTTTAGCATCTTTTGCCATCTTCCAGTTTCTCTGGCTGTGGAATGACTATTTAGTTGCTTTGGTCTTCTTAGGAGAAAAGAATCAGACTGTCACTATTGCTGTAGCACGGTTGGTCGGAGAAAAAGGACAGGACTGGCACTTGATGACCGCTGCTGCCTTCGTTAGCATGATTTTGCCATTGATCGTTTTCCTGGCGCTGCAACGGTACTTTGTCCGTGGATTGATGGCGGGTTCGGTCAAGGGTTAATAATAAATCTACTTTGAAATTAACACTTTAGAAAAGCCGGACTTCAAGCAACCAAGCAGCGGGGTTCGGCTTTTCAGACCCTCTTCCGCTGCCATAATATGAAATGAAAGGCTTGAAATGAACCCATCGCAATACTGGTATAAAAGCGCTATTTTTTACGAACTCTATGTGCGTGCATTCAAAGATAGTAACGCAGATGGCTGGGGAGACCTCAAAGGCGTCACCGAGAAGTTAGATTACCTGCAAGATCTTGGCGTGGATGCAATCTGGTTGCTGCCAATCTCACCTTCCCCACTGCGGGATGATGGCTACGATGTGAGCGACTACTACGGAATTCTTCCACAATATGGAACCATGGATGACTTCCGCGAGCTTGTCCACCTGGCACACACGCGCAACCTTAAGATGATCGTGGAACTGGTCCCAAACCATACCTCTGATCAGCATCCTTGGTTCCAAGCCTCACGGGACCCTAACCATCCGGAGCACGAGAAATATAAAGATTATTACGTCTGGAGCGATACCGACCAGCGCTACAAAGAAGCGCGCATCATTTTCTTGGATACCGAAAAATCCAACTGGACCTTTGATCCCGTGCGCAAGCAGTTTTATTGGCACCGTTTTTTCTCGCATCAACCCGATTTGAACTACGATAACCCTGAGGTGCAACGCGAAATGCTGCGCGTGGTCCAGTTCTGGATCGATCAAGGCATGGATGGTATCCGTGTGGATGCGCCCCCCTACCTCTTTGAGCGTGAGGGTACGAATTGTGAAAACTTGCCCGAAACGCATGCTTTTCTCAAGCGCCTGCGTGCATTCGTAGATGCGTATGCTCCTGGGACGATGCTCCTCTCCGAAGCGAACCAATGGCCAGAAGATGTGATCCAGTATTTTGGCGATGGCGATGAAATGCACATGAATTTCCACTTTCCACTCATGCCACGCCTATATATGACATTAGCCAAAGCCGACCGCACACCAATCGTCGAGATTTTAGCGCGCACGCCCCCATTACCGGAGATCTGCCAATGGGGCACCTTCTTACGCTGCCATGACGAGCTGACCCTTGAGATGGTTACGCCTGAAGAGCGCCAATGGATGTGGGAGACGTATGCCCCAGAGCCGCGGATGCGCCTCAATCTAGGCATTCGCCGGCGCTTAGCTCCATTGATGGATAATGACAAGCGTAAGATTTTGTTGATGCACTCGCTGCTGCTTACCATGGGTGGCTCCCCCTTCTTGTACTATGGCGATGAGATTGGCATGGGCGATAACATCTGGTTGGAAGACCGCGATGGCTTGCGCACGCCGATGCAATGGGACGCGAGCCTCAATGCAGGATTTTCCTCTGCATCTCCAGAGAAGCTTTATGCGCCGGTAATATCGGATGGTATTTATGGCTATGCGCAAGTCAACGTGGCAGCTCAAAGAGCTGACCCTAATTCCTTGCTCAACCGCGTGCGACAGATGCTTGCCATCCGTAAGCAGCACCTCGCTTTTGGCTGGGGTACGTTTGATTGGGAGGATACGGGTAACAATACCATTGCAGCCTATCGGCGGAAAACTGAAGAAGAAGCTCTGCTCATCTTCAACAATTTGTCCGACCAGACCATCAGCTTGAGCTTGCCAGAAGATTTTTGGGGAGCCGAGGACGTCCTCACAGGGCAACAATTCACCGAGGCGCATTTCCAATTGGAACCTTATCGGTTTATTTGGCTGCGCCAACTCTCTTAATGGAGGATTGGCAATCCAATAATCCTTATCTACATAAAGGATAATACTATGACGAATGATTTATTTGGAGCAATCGAAGGCGGAGGCACAAAATTCGTTTGCGCAGTGGGCAAAGCTGATGGCCAGGTCTTATCTGAGACGCGCTTCCCGACTACCACCCCCGATGAAACTCTGGGGCGTGCAATTCAATTTTTCCAAGCGCAGAGCACTACTTTGGGCAAGCTGAGCAGCTTGGGTATCGCTTGCTTTGGACCGCTGGACCCTAACCCCACCTCCCCCACATATGGGCACACCCTCGCAACCCCCAAGCCTGGCTGGAGCGGCGTCGATCTCGTCGGACGTCTGCAAGCTGCACTTGGGATCCCTATCGGTTTCGATACCGATGTAAACGGCGCTGCCTTAGGCGAGGCACTCTGGGGTGCAGCCCAAGGGCTCTCCACGTTCCTTTATTTCACTATCGGGACCGGTATTGGCGGCGGTGCAATGGTTGAGGGGAAACTGCTACATGGGCTGATCCACCCTGAAATGGGGCATGTACTCCTGCCGCATGACACTACCCGTGATCCCTTCCCAGGGATTTGCCCCTTCCATAAAGATTGCTTCGAAGGTCTTGCCAGCGGACCGGCGTTGGAAAAGCGCTGGGGACAGCGCGCGGAAACTCTACCCGCTAATCATCCTGCTTGGGAGTTGGAGGCAGACTACATTGCCTTAGCGATGGAAGGATTCATTTGTGCCTTTTCGCCACAACGGATAATTTTGGGCGGTGGCGTGCCACAACAACCTCAGCTGATCCCTTTAGTGCGTACAAAGACGCTTGCTCTGCTGGCTAATTACATCCAATCAAAGGAAATCTTAGAAAATATGGATAGATATATCGTACCGCCCGAGTTGGGATCGCGCGCTGGGATAGCAGGCGCCATAGCCTTAGCCCAGCAAGCCTTAGAGGAGGCACAAGCATGATTCACGGTGAAATTGAAATTAATCAGGAGGCAGCTTGGAGCTTAGAACGTTTGCTGCCACGGCTGGAAGAAAAACTTGCAATTGACATTGAAGCTGATCCACAGATGTGGCAGGTTTTTCAGGCGCGCCTAAAGGAGCACTTCCCGCGTCTTTTCAAGCTCTATCACCACCTCTACGCTCGGCACTACGATTTCTTCTATTACCTAGAGATGCTGCTCATCAGCATGGCTAAAGCCGCTTTCGATCGCCCAACGGACCTCTGCGCCTTGGATGCTGAGCGGGAGAACAACCCCTTATGGTTTCAAAGCAATCAAATGGTCGGCGGCGTTTGTTATGTGGATCTCTTTGCTGGCAATTTAACTAAGATGCACGAAAAGATCCCTTATTTTAAAGAATTAGGCCTCACTTATCTGCACCTGATGCCGCTTTTCAAGATGCCCGAAAAAGAAAACGACGGCGGTTATGCTGTCAGTAATTTCCGTGAGGTACATCCGCCGCTGGGCACGATGGAGCAATTAGCAGAATTGAGCCGAGCCCTACGCAAAGAAGGCATCAGCCTGGTCATCGATCTAATTATCAATCACACTTCTAACGAGCATGAATGGGCTCAGCGTGCCATCGCTGGCGATCTGCACTATCAGGAAATGTATGTAATTTACCCGGACCGCACCATTCCGGATGCTTACGAGAAGAATCTGCGCGAGATTTTCCCGGATGAACATCCCGGCGCTTTCACCTGGTTTGAGAGCTTGAAAGCCTGGGTTTGGACGACCTTCCACTCCTATCAGTGGGACTTGGACTATGGCAACCCGGATGTTTTCAACCATATGGCTGAGGAAATGTTCTTTCTGGCGAATCAAGGCGTAGAAATTTTTCGGCTCGATGCTGTGGCATTTATTTGGAAAGAGCTCGGTACGAATTGCGAAAACCTGCCTGAAGCCCATATGATTTTGCAGGGTTTCAATGCTCTCACCCGTATTGTGGCACCTTCCATGCTCTTCAAATCGGAGGCAATTGTCCATCCGGATGAAGTGGTCAAGTACATCTCTCCCGACGAATGTCAACTTTCTTATAACCCCCTGGTAATGGCACTCCTGTGGAATACTTTGGCTACGCGCAACGTGGACTTGCTAAACCAAGCTTTGGCAACCCGCTTCAAGATCCACCCAGCTACAGCCTGGGTCAATTACGTACGCTGCCATGATGACATCGGTTGGACTTTTGATGATGGTGATGCAGCCCGCTTAGGGATCAACGGATCTGACCACCGCAAGTTTCTCAACGAGTTTTATCGCGGCCGCTTCCCAGGCAGCTTTGCCCGTGGTCTACCCTTCCAAGAGAACCCTAAAACCGGCGACTGCCGCATTTCAGGTACCTGCGCCTCCTTAGCTGGGCTGGAAAAAGCATTGCGAGAAGAAGGTCCCAAAGAAGTCGAGTTGGCGATCAAACGCATTGCTCTGCTTTATAACATGATCATGACCTTAGGCGGGATTCCCTTGATTTACTTAGGGGATGAAATCGGTACACTCAATGATTACAGCTACTTAGATGACCCAGCTCACAAAGATGACAGCCGCTGGGTACACCGCCCCAAAACCGATTGGGAACGCTATACCAAGCGTCACGACCCAACCACCATCGAAGGGCAAGTTTACGCACGAATGCAAGCCATTATCGCCTTCCGCAAAGCACACCCCGAATTAGCTGGGGGTGCATTGGAAACGATTGAAAGCAGTAACCCTGCCGTACTGGCTTTCTCTCGCGCTCACCAAGATTCCCCGAGGTTGATGATTTTTGCTAACTTTAGCGAGCAAGAACAAGTTATTTCAGCACGCGTGATCGAGCAAAATAACCTGCCCGGCAAGCAGCGCTTGTTTGGTGAGAGCTCGCTTTCACCTAAGGATGACCTCATCCTTCCACCATTAGATTTCGCTATCTTTGGATAAAGTGGCGAGGAAATTATCAATAGCGCCAACAAATTTAACAAACGAACAGTTTTTGCCGTGCTATACTCACTATAAGTATTTGACTTTGAAAGGTGGATTATGGAAAACACCAATTCCATTATTGATGTGGGGGGGATCCAGGTTGGGCATGCCCAACACACAAGCGGACTTTCGGGTTGTACCGTGCTGCTGTTTGAGCATCCTGCCATCGCCGGCGTGGATCAGCGCGGCGGTGCCCCAGGGACACGCGAAACCGATTTGCTCCGCCCTATGCACATGGTCAACTACATTGATGCAATCTTGCTCACTGGCGGCTCGGCTTATGGCTTGGACGCTGCGGGCGGCGTGATGCGTTATCTCGAGGAAAAAGACCGCGGATTTCCAATTGAAAACGGTGTGGTACCTATTGTGCCGGCTGCTGTCATCTTAGACTTGGGTGTGACGACGCCTTCCGCCCGCCCAAATGCAGCGATGGGTTATAACGCTTGCTTAAATGCCAGGCACTTTTGTGAGGTTGGCAATGTAGGGGCTGGTGCCGGTGCTACTATAGGCAAGCTCCTCGGCTTAGAGCATGCGATGAAATCAGGAGTTGGCACTGCCAGCATGGAGATCGTGCCCGGTTTATACATCGCCGCGTTGATGGTGGTTAACGCGCTGGGTGATATTTATGACCCTGCCAACGGACAACAAATCGCCGGCTTGCGTTCGCCAGAAACTAACGAACCCACCAGCACCTTGGACTTTATGCAAGCCTTGGCGAGGGAAGAATTTGCTAGACATTTAGAAGAAAACCAAACTATGGGAGCAAATACAGTTATAGGTGTTGTGGCAACCAACGCCAAGCTAACTAAGGAAGAGGTCAATAAGCTCGCCCAAATGGCGCAGGATGGTATCGCCATGACAGTACGACCAGCACATACGATGTTCGATGGCGATACTATTTTTGGGATCTCAACACGTATGGTACCTGCCGATTTCAACCTCGTTGGGGCATACGCTGCACAAGTAGTTGCTGAGGCAATTCTAAACGCCGTCCGCTCTGCTCATACTTTTGGCGATTTACCCGGTTTGGCAGGTTAATTTATTAAAATCTAGATCAATATGAAAGGTGAAAAAATGAAATACGACTTAATGACCAAATTAGGCGACTTACTAAAAGATCCCCAAGCCGTGGAGATTATCGAAAAGTATGTCCCCGGACTGGCGAAGAACCCTATGTTGATGTTGGTTAAAAGGAAGAGCCTGGAGTCACTCCTTGATATCCCACAGGCAAAGGATGCCGGTCTGACTAAGGAAATGCTCGAAAACCTTCTGAAAGAAATCAATGCGAAAAAAACCGAGGCGTAGCTTTTAGCCTGCTGCGCCTTGGCGCAATGAACTTTAGGTACATGATAAAGGCAATTTGAAATGTTGTTGACAATCGATATTGGCAATACCAATATCACGCTGGGCATCTTCGAAGGCAGCCATCTAAAAGCTCACTGGCGCTTGGCGAGTGACCCTGCGCGTATGCCAGATGAATATGGCTTGCAGCTGCTGGGTCTCTTCCGCAGCAGCGATTTACGCCCGGAGGAGCTCAGCGACGTCGTGCTGGCTTCGGTGGTGCCGCCGCTCACATCCCATATTCAAGAAGCTTGTCAGGATTATCTCTCAAAGCCCTCAATAATCATCGAAAGCCAGCACTGCGCACCTATCGTCAATCGCTACGATCCACCTCAAGCTGTTGGTATTGATAGGCTGGTCAATGCGGTTGCCGTGGAGAAAAAATATGGCTTGCCAACTTGTGTAGTAGATTTTGGCACTGCAACGACCTTTGATGCAATCGACCGCGATTACAACTACCTGGGCGGGGCGATTGCTCCCGGAGTGGGCATTTCACTGGATGCACTCGTAAGCCACACTGCCAAGCTGCCTAAAGTGGATTTGCAGCTCCCTGAGCATGTGATTGGGCGCAACACCACCCAGGCAATGCAATCGGGCTTGTTGTGGGGTTATATCGCCATGGTGGAAGGCATGGTTGCTCGCTTCCGAGCTGAACTGGGAGAGGATCTTCGGGTAATCGCCACGGGTGGATTAGCCGCACTTGTCGGCAGCCATACCGCGAGTATTAATGCAATCGATCCTTGGCTTACCCTCGAAGGACTTTACCTGATTTGGGAAAGGATGCATCCATGAGCAATCCCATCGCAGGGAAACACATTATCTTAGGCATCACCGGTTCTATCGCCGCGTATAAAGCCGCAATTTTAGCCTCCAAGCTGACACAAGCTGGTGCAAAAGTAGATTGCATCCTAACGGAGAGCGCCACACAGTTTGTCAGCCCGCTCACTTTTCAAACCGTGACCGGCCGCAAAGCTTATCTTGATCATGATTTATGGGCTAACGAAGGACATGTGGTGCATATCGGGCTAGCCCACGAAGCAGATTTGTTGCTCATCGCTCCTGTGAGCGCTAATACTTTAGCTAAACTTGCCCATGGTATTGCTGACAATCTGCTATGTGTAACAGCTCTGGCAGCCACCTGCCCCTTAGTGCTTGCCCCAGCCATGGATGCCGGCATGTATGCCCACCCTGCCACCCAGCAAAATGTACAAATGCTCAAGGAGCGAGGAGCTGAGTTCATCGGTCCGAGACCGGGCCATTTAGCCTCCGGTTTGGTCGGCTTGGGCCGCTTCGCTGAGCCGGAAACCATTCTCTCCCGCGTGCGTTTCTTATTGGGCAGGAATGGTAGGCTGGCGGGTAAGCGTATCCTCTTGACTGCCGGTCCAACCCAAGAAGCGTTAGACCCTGTGCGTTACATCAGCAACCGCTCCTCTGGCAAGCAAGGTTATGCCATTGCTCAGGCCCTGCTGGATGAAGGCGCTATGGTTACCTTAGTCAGTGGACCTACCAACCTCCCCTTCGCGGAAGGTGCGCAGGTCATCGAGGTTACTTCTGCAGCTGAGATGAAAGATGCTGTAATGACACATCTACAGGACAAAGACGCTTTCATCAGCGTGGCAGCTGTTGCTGATTTTACCCCGAGCTCCACAGCCGGAGAAAAAATCAAAAAAACGGGGCAGAACCTGACTTTGGAGCTTGTGCCCACAGTGGATATCTTGCGCACTGTTTCAGAAGAGCGCCGGCGCTTTAACCCAGGCATGCTCGTGATTGGCTTTGCTGCAGAGACAACCCAGACCTATGAAAACGCGCGCAAGAAATTGCAGGAAAAAGGGCTAGACTTAATAATAGCCAATGATGTAGGGCAGCCGCAACCTATCTTTGGTGCGGATCAAAATAAGGTTACTTTTATCAGCTCTGATGGGGAGGTGAAGGAATTCCCCTGGATGCCAAAGTACGCTGTGGGAGAGAAATTAGCTGACTTTTTGATACACAAATGGGAGCAGAACGACTGAATCTGTGTCCCGCAAGCATCCCGATTATCTAAACTCGGGGCGGTTTCAACATGAGGCTCGGTAGAAAAACATAAATGTTTTTGACCGGAAAAGATGCAAAGCCTGCGTGGTCTACCTCAAGATGAATTCGGGCTGACGAGCAGGTTCGTCAATTTTATTATGGCGAATAGCTGATTTTTATGAACCAATAACACCATCTCAAACATGAGTATTGCCTCAGTCTAAGTTTCAGAAAACACAAAACTGGAAGATGAGATTCAATCCTTAATTGGAACTTATACCGATGATGGAGCTAGAGATATAGATTAATCTTTGCCAACATAATGATAATGATTGCGTCGAGTTAAAGGCAACAATGACTGTCGGTGATATTGACATGAAAGTACTCCAATATTTAGTAAAACAAGGGAGTCACGTTTATATTGTAACATTTGCAACTGAGGTTTCGGGTTTTCCTCAGAAATTTGCTGAATTTGACGAAGCATTTAGCTCATTCCAGATACTTGATTAACACAGATCGCTCTTACTAAAGAATTTATCAGAGAAACCAAAACCTTTGATATAATTGTTTAGCTTACTTCAAGGAACTTTTTCATGATCTTTCCCGGAATGGTAGATGTTCACGTTCACTTGCGCACGCCTGGAGGTGAACACAAAGAGGATTTTCGCACCGGCAGCGCAGCTGCCTTGGCTGGCGGCTTCACCATGCTCTTGGCAATGCCTAACACCCAGCCGCCATTGGTCACTTTAGAAAGCTGGCAAAGCGCACAGACCCGAGCCCAAAGCGAAAGTCTGTGCGATGTTTTTTTATATGCTGGCGCATCAGCCAACCACATTGATCAGCTGCCCGCTCTGGCTCAGCATGCTCCTGCACTAAAGATTTACATGGACCAAACTTACGGTCCCTTGTATGTACGCGGGCTGGCGAACCTGATGCCCATCTTTGCAGTTTGGCCAGCAGCCAAACCCATTTGCGTGCATGCAGAGGGCGAATCTGTTGCCTTAGCCATTGGGCTTGCTGCCATGTACAAAAAGCATGTGCATATCTGCCATGTTTCCCGAAAGAGCGAAATTGAGTTGATTGCGCAAGCTAAAGCGTCTGGATTACCTGTGACCTGTGAGGTCACGCCGCACCATCTTTTCCTGACGGATGCCGATGCTGCTCGCTTAGGTCCTTATGGCGATGTGCGCCCTACGTTGGGAAGCATTGAAGATCAAGAGGCGCTCTGGCAGCACCTCAACTCCACCATTGACTGCATCGCCAGCGATCACGCCCCACATACGCGAGAGGAAAAAGAGCAGCCTGAAGGCAGTCCTCCAGGTGTGCCGGGGTTAGAATCTACCCTGCCCCTGATGCTTACGGCAGCAGCACAAGGCCGCCTTACCTACACTCGCCTCATCGAACTGCTCTCCACTAATCCTCGGCAGATCTTCAACCTGCCCGAGCAGGCTGATACCTTTATTGAGGTTGACCCTTTAGCAAAGTATACTTTCCCGGAGCACCCGCTTTACACGAAGTGCGCTTGGTCTCCATTTAGCGGCATGCCTATGATTGGAAGATTACAACGCGTCGTTTTACGCGGGCGAGAGGTTGTCCGCGATGGAATTGTCCTAAATTATCGTTAGATACCTTTAACAGGAGTGTTATTATGATTACGCCAAAATTAGAACCTCTCTTTAAGCTGGAAAATTACCAGCGCCAACCCCGTTTTCAAAATGGTTTTTATCAACAAGATATTCTTTCCGTAAATCAATTTAGCAAAGAAAACTTAGACTATATCTTTGAGCGTGCCGATGAAATGAAGGCAATGGCTCACCAATGGGGAACTTGCGATTTGCTCAAGGATTACACCTTAGCGTGTGTGTTTTATGAACCCAGCACGCGCACCAGCTCCTCTTTCATCTCAGCCATGGCACGCTTAGGGGGTAAAGTCATCCCCATCACCGAAGGTATCCAGTACTCGTCGGTCTCCAAAGGTGAATCGCTGATTGATAGCATTCTCACCCTCGAACAGTATTGCGATGTAATCGTTTTACGCCATTCAGAAATCGGTTCTTCTGCTACCGCGGCTAAATATGCCAAGGTGCCAATCATCAATGCTGGTGATGGCGCTGGCGAGCACCCAACTCAGGCTTTGCTGGACCTCTATACCATTCAGAGCGAATTGGGTCACATCGACGGACTGAAAGTAGCGATGGTAGGCGACTTACGTTACGGCCGCACCGTACACAGCCTCACACGCTTGCTTTCCCAGTATGACGTTTCCTTGAGGTTTGTCTCTCCTGAGACTTTACGCTTACCCATGGATCTGATGAATGACCTGATTGACAAAGGCATCAAAGTGCGGGAAACCAACAAAGTTTCAGATGTAATCGAGAACGCCGATGTGCTTTACGTCACCCGCATCCAAAAAGAGCGCTTCACGGACTTGGCGCAATATGAAGAGGTGAAAAACTACTTTGAAATTACACCGGAAGTGATGGCACAAGCCAAAGAAAAGATGATCGTGATGCACCCATTGCCACGGGTTGGTGAAATTCATTACAAAGTGGACCGCGATCCGCGTGCTGCTTACTTCCGTCAGGTACAAAACGGCCTTTACATTCGTATGGCTTTATTAGCCGCTGTGCTCGGTCAAGCATAGAGGGTAGCCTGATGTACTTTATTCAAAAATTGGTAACAGCAATCGCTAAAAACGACAGCTTGTTGTGTGTGGGGTTAGACCCACAGGAAAAGTTCTTACCCACCACTGGAGATATCTTCACCAGGCTTTCAGATTGGGGCAAGAACATTATTGATCAAACTGCAGATTTAGTCTGTTGCTACAAGCCCAACAGTGCCTTTTTTGAGCAGTTTGGACCTGCTGGTCTGCGCGCATTGCAAGAGATTATCAAGGGAATTCCAGAGGACATCCCTGTAATTCTCGATTTCAAACGGGGTGATATTGGTTCTACTGCCCAAGCTTACGCACACGCGGCATATGCGCAATATAACGCTGACGCTGTTACGCTCAGCCCCTACTTAGGCCAAGATAGCATCGCACCTTTCTTAGAGGATCCTGATAAATTTGTGTTTTTACTCTGCCAATCCTCCAATCCTTCGGCTAATGCCATTCAAAACTATGGAACCCCACCACTTTACGAATACATCGCCCAACTTTCCAAGACTTGGGGCACGACGGAGCAAATCGGCTTGGTTGTAGGCGCTACCCAGCCTGAAGCGCTGCAACGCGTACGCGATCTCTGCCCAGAAAGTTGGATTTTAGCACCTGGCGTGGGTGCCCAAGGGGGCGATTTACAGCAAGCTCTATCCGCCGGTTTACGCTCAGATAAGTTGGGGCTGATCATCCCGGTCTCGCGCAGCATCATCGGAGCGGAAGACCCCAGACGTGCTGCACAGGTCTTACGTGATCAGATCACCAACACGCGGTTAGACCTTAACCTCCCCCCTTATGATCCCTATCGGAATTTGGTCGATGGCCTCTTTAGTACTGGATGCATCAAATTTGGCAGTTTTACTTTAGCTTCGGGTAAAAAATCGCCTATTTACCTTGACCTTCGCCGGCTCGTCTCATACCCAAGCGTCTTAGACATGGTTGTGGATGCCTATATCGACAAGTTAATTGGCATGGAATATGACTACCTGGCAGGCGTGCCTTATGCAGCTCTGCCCATTGCGGCTATCGCAGCTTCCAAGCTTAAACGCCCGATGGTTTACCCCCGTAAAGAGATTAAGGAACATGGTACCGCTCAAGCAGTAGAAGGCGTGTTCCAGCCAGGGCAAAGCGCTGTCTTATTGGAGGATGTTATCACCAGCGGTGGGTCGATCCTGACAGCCGCAGAAACTTTGCGTGCAGCTGGCTTGGATATTCATCAAGCGATAGTGCTTGTCGATCGCGAACAAGGCGGCAAAGCAGCACTCAAGGATCATGGCATTCAAGTCTCTTCCGTTCTTACCATGCAAGAAATTTTAGGGCGCCTTTACGCCCAGGGCAAACTTGACCAAACGACCTATCTGGAAGTACGCGCCTACCTCGCAGGAGAAAATGCTAACACCTGAGCTCAGCTGCAGCTTTTTGGGGATGAACCTCACTAACCCACTGGTATTAGCATCAGGGATCTTAGGCACCAGCGCCAGCTTGATGGAGCGGGTGGCGCTCTCTGGAGCTGCTGCCATTACCGCTAAGAGCTGCGGACCAGAAGCACGCGCCGGGCACCCTAACCCTGTGACGGTTACTTGGGATTGCGGCGTGCTCAATGCTATCGGTTTGACCAACCCCGGGGCACGCGCCGAAGTACCTTTATTGCGTGAAACAAAACAGCGATTAGCTGCTTTAGGCGTGCCGCTCTTTGCCAGCATTTTTGCCCCTCGGCTAGAAGATTATGGCGAGGTTGCACGCATTATAGCGGAGGCTGAGCCCGACCTGATTGAAGTGAATATATCCTGCCCCAACGTGGCGAGTGAGTTTGGCACACCTTTTTCAGCAAGTGCGGAAAGCGCAGCAGCGGTTACACGCACCGTGCGCAAAGCTGTAAACCTGCCTATAAGTATCAAATTAGCCCCTAACGTGCCTGAGATCAGCCGAATAGCCCAAGCAGTAGTGTCAGAAGGTGCCGATGCCATCACCGCAATTAATACTATGCCTGCAATGTTGATTGATGCTATAGCCGCTAAGCCAGTCCTGAGTAACCGAACTGGTGGACTTTCCGGACCGGCACTCAAACCGATTGCTTTACGCTGCGTGTATGAACTTGCCCAGGTGGTATCCGTCCCCATCATTGGCACTGGCGGAGTGAGCTCTGGAAAAGATGCAGCAGAAATGCTGATGGCTGGGGCGACGCTCGTCGGAATCGGCTCAGCAGTTGTTAGGAATGGTCCATCAATATTTAATCGAATTTCCAGCGAGTTGTCACAATTTATGTCTGAAAATGGCTATGCGCAGCTTGCGGACTTACGCGGGAGGGCTCTGCCTTGAACCAAGCTGGGCTTTTCACCGCTTACCGCATCCAAGAAAAGCGCTTAGAAAACGCACAAACTTGCAGCCTGCTTTTGGATGGAAGCTTACCCGATGCACTCCCCGGTCAGTTTGTGATGGCTTGGCTTCCGGGTATTGATGAAAGACCTTTTAGCCTTAGTGACAATGACCCGATACGCATAACCGTGGCTGATGTGGGCTCTTTTTCACATGCGCTCAATCAACTGCAACCTGGCGACCACCTATGGCTGCGCGGTCCTTTAGGGAAGGGGTTCATGCCTCGTGGGCACTCTCATTTACTTCTCGGTGGTGGTTATGGCGCAGCACCACTAAATTTTTTAGCCAAATCTTTACGTGCACAGGGTGATCAGGTGGGCGTATGTTTAGGCGCACGTAGTTGTGCTGACCTTTTGTTTGTTGGGGAATTCGAGTCTTTAGGCTGCCAAGTCTGGCTGGCAACTGAGGATGGCAGTGCTGGCAAACAAGGCTTGCTGACGGCTTTATTGCCAGAGGCTCAGAATGCCCTAAAACCTGAAATTATCTATGCCTGTGGACCCATCGGGATGTTACTTGCCATAGCAGCCTGGGCTCGCACTGCCGGCTTACCTGCGCAGCTTTCATTTGAAAGCGTCATGCGTTGTGGCGTTGGGCTGTGTGGATCCTGTGAGCTGCCAGAAGAAACCTGCCAACAACTTGAATTAGCACCGGGCTTCTTAGTTTGCCATGATGGACCGGTTAGTGAGATTTCGACACACCGTTCCAAATGATTTCTTGTATTTGTGGCGTAATTGTTTTTTTGATTACTCGGCGGTTAATCAATGTCCATCAAATCAAATTTGACACAAAATTATTGGCTTGCAGTAAAATTAACAAGCCTTAAGCATTGCGTGTTGAAAGGAGTTAGCCAATCGAAGAAAAGAAAAACCCCCACCAATTTTGTCGTTTCACAATTCATTGAATAAAGGAGAAAAGATGAAAAAAAGTATTTGGTTATTGTCAACTCTGCTTATCCTCAGCCTCGTCCTCTCTGCCTGTGGGCAAACAGCTGCCACAGAACCAACCGAAGTAAATTGCCGAGCAGAAGCTTCGTATGAAACTGTTGGTTCCTACCAAGTGCCGGCGCCCATTGAAGGCTGCTTCAATGTCGCTTTTGTATATGTCGGTCCCCACGATGATGGCGGTTGGTCCCAGTCGCATGATGTCGGCAGGCAATATGTAGAACAAACTCTCGAGGGCGTGCACACGGCTTATGTTGAAAATGTAGCTGAAGGCGCAGATGCCGAACAGGTTACACGTTCACTGGCACGCAAAGGCTTCGATGTCATCTTCACTACATCTTTTGGCTTCATGGATGCCTCCGAGATCGTCGCCAGCGAATTCCCCGATGTGGATATCATCCATATCAGCGGTTACAAATCGAACGGCACAAATTTTGGCAACTTGATGGGAGCCATGGAAGACATGAAATATCTCGCGGGCATTTTAGCCGGCTCCCGTGCTAAGATGGATGGCAACCCCAAGATTGGTTACATGGCTACCTTCCCTATTCCAGAAGAGCTGCGGTTGGGCAATGCCTTTGCATTGGGTGTGGAAAAGACCTGCCCTGAATGCACTATTGATGTGCGCTTCATCAATACTTGGCATGATCCAATTCTTGAGCAAGAAGGCGCTAAATCACTGTTTGATGCTGGCGCACAGGTCGTCATGACTGGTGCAGATACGCCTGCTCCTGCTTTGGCTGCTCCTGAGGGCAAATGGGGCATTACCTACGACTACAAAGGCAACTGCACGCTGCCTACCTGCCTCACTTCGATGTATTGGAATTGGGGCGTAATTTACACCGATATTGTGGAAAAATGCCGCGCTGGCACGTGGGAAGATGGCTCTCAGTACTTCGATGCTGATTCCGGTGGCTTGGGCTTATATGGCTTCATGGAAGGTGAAACTCTCATGCCTGGCGTTGCTGAGTTGCCCGAGGAAGACCTGCAAATGGTTCGAGAAATTCTGGATAAGATGCTGAAGGGCGAATTTACCCGCTTTGATGTCTTCAAAGGTCCGATTATCGATAACCAGGGTAGGCAAATTCTCGCTGATGGCGTCAGCTTGGAACAAGTCGACTTGGATTGTTTCAAAGAATCGGGCGGTCCTTGCAGCATTGGCGTCTACTGGTGGAACGAGAACGTCACCGCAGAATTACCACCTTTACAATAAAGTTGACTATTCTTTCAGGAGATGACCGTATGGTCATCTCCTGAAGTATCTGGGAGTCAGATAGATATCTGGCTGGAATTCAGCTAATAATTTTCGCGCTATCAATAGTAAGAACATTTTATGGAACAAACTTTTTCAGAAAATCAAAATGCAGTTGAAATGCGGGATATCGTCTTGCAATTCCCGGGGGTGGTCGCCAATGATCATGTCAATTTCACTCTAAAACATGGCGAGATCCATGCTCTCTTGGGAGAGAATGGCGCCGGCAAAAGCACCTTGATGAACATCTTAGCCGGCTTATACAAACCCGATTCCGGAACGATCTTCATCAACGGAGAACCAGTTACCTTCAATTCCCCCCGCGATGCTATTGCAAAAGGCATTGGCATGGTGCACCAACATTTCATGCTCGTGCCTACCCTGACGGTGACTGAAAATATTCTTTTAGGTCTAAATGAACCCCGCTTTCTCATGAACCTGCCCGAATACGACCGCAAAGTGGCTGAAATAGCCGAGTCTTTCGGAATGAAAGTGGACCCCACTGCTAAGATTTGGCAGCTTTCGGTAGGTGAACAACAGCGTGTGGAAATCTTAAAAGCGCTTTACCGCGGTGCGCAAATTCTAATCTTGGATGAACCAACAGCGGTGCTGGCTCCCCATGAAATCCAAGATTTGATGAAAACGATGCGCCTGATGGTCAGCGAGGGCAAATCTATCGTGTTTATCAGCCATAAGCTCAACGAGGTGATGCAGGTAGCTGATCGGGTGACGGTATTGCGCAAGGGCAAAGTAACAGCGGATGGAATAAGTGTGCAAGATGTTACAAAAGAGAAGTTAGCCGAACTGATGGTTGGGCGGAAGGTGCTTTTCCGCCTCAACAAAAAAGTTCACGCTCCAGGCAAAGTTGTGCTGGAACTACAGCATGTCTCCGCGCTCAACAACCGCGGGTTACCCGCCCTAAAAGATGTGAGCCTGCAAGTGCGCGAGGGTGAAATCTTGGGCATCGCCGGCATTGCTGGTAATGGCCAAAGCGAGCTGGCTGAAGTCATCACAGGCTTGCGCGCGTGTGAAGGTCAAGTCTTTATCAATGGGGAAAATGTTGCCAACCGATCCCCTAAATCCGCCATCAAGCAAGGCACAGCGCACATCCCGGAAGACCGCACCGGTGTAGGTACTGCGCCCAACCTTGCCATTACGAGCAATCTCATCATGAAAACCTATGATAGCCCGCCGATCAGTGAAAATTGGCATATCAGTTACTCGGCTGCACAGGAATACGCTGCGAATTTGAAACAGCAATATGAAATCCAAGCGCCAAGCGTGAACACACAGGTAAACAAACTTTCTGGCGGGAACCTGCAAAAGGTCATCCTTGCTCGGGAAATCTCCAGTGAACCACGCTTGATCATCGCGGTGCAACCTACACGCGGTTTAGATGTCGGCGCAATTGAAGCCATTCAGAATCTGCTGCTCGAGCAGCGTGAGCATAACGCTGCTATTTTGCTCATCTCAGAGGAATTAGATGAACTTTTAGAACTCTCCGATCGGATTGCAGTAATTTATGAGGGAGAGTTAGTGGGTAAATTCAGGACAGAAGAAGCCGATCTCAAAACCATTGGCTTGATGATGACTGGCGCGTTGAGGAGTCAGGTATGAGCTTACCTTTTTACCTCCAGGTTGAAAAACGTTTAGATGATCCTCCCCGCTGGCTGCCAGTAGCCACATCGGTAGGTGCGATTGTCTTGGCTTTTTTAATCAGCGGCGTAATCCTGCTGCTCATCGGTGGAGACCCGGTAAAGACCTTCCAGTACTTCTATAATGCAGCTTTTGGCAGCTGGGGAGCGCTTTCGGATGTAATCGTCAAAGCCACACCACTGCTTCTAATTGGTCTGGGTTGTGGGATTGCCTTCCGCATGAAGCTTTGGAATATCGGCGCTGAAGGGCAGTTTTACATCGGTGCTTTTTGTGCCAGCCTAGTACCACTTGTCCCATTGATGAACATGGAAACGACACCTCGAGCCGTTGTGCTTTTGGTAATGGCACTTTTCGGGATGATCGGTGGCGCACTTTATGGGTTCATCCCTGGTTTCCTCAAGGCTAAGTTCAATGTCAGTGAGATCATCTCCACGCTGATGCTCAATTATGTGGCTGTCTACTGGAATAATTACTGGATTTATAGCACCTTTAGCGAGGCTGGCTTTCAAATGACGAAGATGTTCCCGAAAACTGCGTGGCTGCCGCGTTTAGCTGACTTAGCCCAGCAAAACCGAGCATTCTCAGGAATTACACTCCATTTGGGTGTAGTCTTTGGGTTGGTTGCAGCTGTAATCCTCACCCACGTCATTAATCACAGCCGTTGGGGCTACGAAATCACCTTGATCGGGGATAACCCCAAAGCAGCGGAATACGCTGGCATCGATATCAAACGGAACATTATCCTGGTTTTTATGCTTTCTGGTGCATTGGCTGGCTTGGCTGGCATGTCTGAGGTTAGCGGTGTGGTTCACCGCTTGCAAGAACGCATTTCCACTAACTACGGCTTCTCCGGTGTGATTGTGGCTTGGCTCGCAAAGCTTAATCCCCTTGCCACTATACTGGTTTCTTTTCTCTTCGGCGCTCTTATTGTCGCCGGGCGCGAAATTCAACCCTCGGGGTTGTACTTTTTGATCCAGGGAACGATCCTCTTCCTTGTAATCAGCAGTGATGTATTGCTGCGCTATAAAATCCGCTTCGTGCGCACTTCTTCGGAGGCTGCATGAACTTTGAAATTATCCTCCGCTCGGGGCTTTCAACCGGAACGATATTGATTTTTGCTGCCATCGGGGAAATCCTGACCGAGCTTTCGGGCATACAGAACCTCGGCGTCGAGGGAATGATGTTAGTAGGTGCCATGGCAGCTTTCAAAACTTCGCTTGCCACGGGTAACCCTTGGATTGGTTTACTTGTAGGCATTGCTGCAGGCGGTCTTCTTAGCTTAGCGCACGCGGTCGTGACCATTCATTTTCAAGCCGATCAGGTGGTCAGCGGTTTATCGCTTACCTTTTTAGGTACAGGGCTAGCCCTTGTACTCGGCGAAGGGCTCACCGGACAAAATGCACCGCTTATCCCAAACGTTACCATCCCTTTGCTTTCACAGATCCCATGGGTGGGACGGGTTTTCTTTAGTGACCTCAATCTGCTCGTCTATATCGGCTATCTATTTATTCCTGTAGCTTGGTGGTACATCAATAAAACGCGTCCGGGGCTGCATTTACGCGCCGTAGGAGAAAAGCCAGCTGCAGCAGATAGCTTAGGCGTCAGCGTTTATGGCACGCGCTACTTGTACACCTTTATCGGAGGTTGCTTGGCAGGTTTGGCAGGCAGTGCTATTAGTATTGCCATATCTCCTGGGTGGTATAGCAGCCAGACGACTTCTGGGCAAGGATGGATCGCGGTGGCGTTGGTGATCTTTGCTCAATGGAATCCTTTGCGTGCGGCATTAGGCGGATATCTTTTCGGCATGTTGCGCCGCTTTATGTTAGATTTACAAGGACCGATGACATTATTTGGCGCTCCTAATCCTTTCTTCTACAACCATAATCTGGCATTCTTCCTCCAAATGACGCCGTTCTTATTGACCATCATCGCTCTGGTTTTGGGTTCGGCAGCATCCCGCCGGCAGCGCATTGGGGCACCAGCAGCTCTGGGCGTCCCTTATGTGCGTGGAGAGCGGGATTAGAAGATATAAATTCGCTTGTTGATTTGAAATTTTATTCTGAAGTGTGTACTTCCGGTTAATTTATTAACCTAGTAAGCGATTGACTTGTTTTGAGCATTCTCCATAAACCTTTACAAGGGTTGGATATTCTGTGTCGCTTCCCATACAATGGGCTTTTGGACCGCCCAGCGAGGAAAAAAGATGTCAACAGAGACTAAATCCACAAATGCGACCTCTCCAGAAGAACGTCTCGCCTGGCTAGATTTGGTGCGCATTGCAGCTTCCTTGTTAATCGTGATGCTTAACATCACTGCCAAGCAGCTTAGCACCATGCCAATTGATGCATCGGGATGGCAGGCGGTTAATGTTTACTTAGGATTATCACGGGCAGCCACGCCTCTCTTCACCATGATGAGCGGCGTGCTCTTTTTGGGACTGGGCAAGCAGCGCAGCTTGAAGCAGCTTTTCCAAGGTCCTCTTAAAAAGATTGTCGTAATCTATTTTTTCTGGTCTTTCCTATACGCAATATTTGCCTTACTCACTCAACCCGCATTAAGTAGTTCGAGTGTGATTCCAACTCTGCTCAGGCTCACACTGAAAAGTTCTGACCACATGTGGTTTCTGCCAATTCTGATAAGTCTGTACCTGATCTCGCCATTCTTACAGCTGATCTTAGATCATAGCGATAAAGCTACATTGAAATATGGCGTTATCTTATTGGTGATTGGGCTGCTTGCCCATACGCTCTCGATGGGTTGGGATTTTCTACCCTTTGCTGAACCTCTACAGACTTTTGTGGCTAAGTTCCCGATTGGGCATCTGATGTTGTTTGCTGGTTACTTTTTACTCGGTAATGTAATCCACCGTTACTTCAAACCTAATCAGCTGACCAGCTCGTTGCTATACCTAGCCCTACCAGTTGGCGTATTACTCAACGCTAGCCTGACGCATTTTGCCTCTCAACAAGCGGGTGAAACCACTTTAACTTTTTCTACCCCACTTTCCTTAATGACTTTTATGGTAGCGGTACCTATTTTTTGGCTCTTCCAGAATAAGATCAAACAGATTTCGTTTTCCACTAACACGAAAAAGCTGTTTGCCACAATTGCGAGACAAACCTTAGGGGTCTATCTCATTCATCCGATGGTACTCTTTGGTTTGGACAAGTTCTTCCACTTCACACCTCTCAGCTTTAACCCCATTATTTCGGTGCCAGTGCTGACACTGCTTGCTTTCAGCCTAAGCGCCCTGATTATCTACGAGCTCAAAAGGCTGCCATTTCTTTGTTGGATTGCCTGAAAGCGTAGTTAGCGAGCTTTTTTTAGCTTTTACTTCAGCTTTCTATGGGTAAGCTTCAAAGCGCAAATTCAATTTTTCTTAAAACAAGGCAGAAGGCTGCTTAGAGTATAATTTAGGGCACATCTAGCTCACCTTAACACTAGAAAGGGATATAAATGTTCTCAAATTTTCAGGACGCATTGGCTTTCATTCGTGGAAACAGCATCGAGCTTATTGATCTGCTCTATGGGGACCTATGGGGTCAACTCCATCACTTGACGATCACAAATCGTGAGTTCACAGCCGAGCTTATGTCTGAAGGGGTTGGCTTCGATGGCTCCAGCGTGGGTTTCAAACATGTGCACTCTGGCGACATGGTACTCAAGCCTGATCTCGCTACGGGTTTTATTGATCCGTTTCATAAACAGCCAACTTTAGCTTTTTTATGCAATATTTTTGAAGCAGATACCAAAGAACGATATCAATTTGACCCGAGAGAAATTGCTAAACGCACTGAAAAGTTCTTGCAAGATAGCGGCATTGCCGATTGCAGCCTATGGGGACCTGAATTCGAATTTTACATTTTCGACCGCGTAACTCTCAAAAACAGCTCATCCCTGAGCTTATGCCAAATTGACTCTGGTGAGGCTAATTGGGGAGATCTAGTCAACCCTAACGGTTATGCATTACCGGATAATCACGGCTATCATGCTGCTCCCCCTTGTGATAACTACTTTGAGCTGCGCGATCGGATCGTCGTGACCCTCGAAAAAATGGGCATTCCTGTCAAATATCACCACCATGAGGTAGGAGGTCCAGGCCAATCCGAAATCGAAACGCCATTGCTGGGTATCATTCAAGCGGGCGATGCGGCACTCCTGATTAAGTATGTAGTCAAGATGACTGCGATGCTTGCTGGCAAAACTGCTACCTTTTTACCCAAGCCAATTTATGGATTAGCCGGCAGTAGTACCCACTATCATCAGCTTCTGCAGAAAAATGATCAGAATTGCTTCTACGATTCAGAGGGTTTTTCTTTGCTAAGTCAAACCGCAATGCATTACATTGGCGGCTTGCTCACCCACGCCCCTGCGGTCATGGCTTTTACAAATCCTAGCTCAAATTCTTATCGACGGCTTGTACCAGGCTTCGAGGCACCGGTCAAAGCCATTTTCTCAGCCGGCAACCGCAGCGCCGCTATCCGTATTCCTAAATACGCAACGGCGCCCAAGGCTGTACGCATGGAATTCCGACCGCCAGATGCCACCGGAAACGCATATCTTTCCATGGCTGCCATGCTGTTAGCTGGAATAGACGGCATACAACATCAAATTGACCCGACAGAAGCTGGCTTTGGGCCAATCAATGAGAATATTTTCGATTGGCCGGAGGAAAAACGCGCCAAGATTAAATCTTTGCCTACCTCTGTCGAAGCAGCAATGCAAGCACTCGAGAGTGACTCAGAATTCCTTAAGGCTGGTGGCATTTTTGATGATACCCTGATCCAGACTTGGACGACAGAAAAACGCAAAGAAGCTGAAAACGTCAACCAGCACCCAAGCCCATTTGAAATCGAAAATTATTATGATTGCTGATGTCGTTTTATATGGCGAGGTCCGATCTAATTTTTAGCCCTTCCTAGAGCTCAAATTAAATCTTGTCTACCGTCAGCTTTCAAACGCTCAACGACTTGTCGTACTTCTTGTACGCGGTCTTTGTGGCAAATGAGCAAGGCATCTGGGGTATCCACAACCACAAAATCTTCCAAGCCAATAGCAGCGATCAAGCGTTTATCAGCAAATACCAGATTATTCTGGCAGTCCAAGAGTAGTGCCTCCCCCCGAATAGCGTTGCCGTGCTCATCATGAGGCAGTAGTTGCTTTAGGCTTGCCCAATTTCCGACATCTGCCCATTGGATATCGACTGGAAGAACAGCTACGCGCTCGGCTTTTTCCATAATGCCATAATCAATGGTTTGCTTTTTTATGTTCAGCCAAATTTGGGCTAAAGTATCAGAGTATGCATTGGTTCCAATCGTTTGACCAAGCATCATGACTTGCTGGTAAAGCTCGGGCATGAGCGTCTCGTATGCTTTCAGGATCGTGCTGATCTTCCAAATAAACATGCCACTATTCCAACAGTAATTGCCAGCTTCGAGCATGGCTTGGGCTGTATTAAGATCAGGTTTTTCCACAAAGCGCTTAGCTTTAAGTACTTTGAAGCCATCTACTTTTATTAGTTGTTCGCCCTGTTCAATGTAACCATATTCCGTTGAAGGCGAATCTGGGGTAATTCCTAATGTGACCAAGTAGTCACTTTGGGCAACATGTAAGGCGGCTGCTAAAGCTTGCCGGAATGTTTGCGGTTTTCCAATGAAATGGTCGGCTGTGAGCACAGCCATTGAAGCTTCAGGATCTCTTGCAAAAAGGTGAACCGCAACTAAAGCAATGGCTGAAGCCGTACCTCTACCTTCGGGTTCGAGGATGAAATTCTCGGTGGGGATTTCTGGTACTTGCTCTGCTAAATATGCAGCATGGCTTGCCCCAGCGACAACGATGATTTGCTGTGGTGAAAATAACGGCGCTAAGCGTTCGACTGCAATCTGAAACATGCTTTGGTTGTTATAGAGGGCTAAAGCTGTTTTGGGTAAGCGTTCACGTGAGATCGGCCAAAGCCGCGTGCCGGCACCCCCAGCCATAATGACAGCAAAATTCATCGATTCACCTCGTGTGTAAGTGCAATTTATTATAGCTTATTCCCCTTTTGCCTTGATCAATTGCCCAAGATAAACCAACGATACGGTTGTGATTTATTTCTTGTTACTATCACATCAGATAACCTACCACAAGCGCACCTAAAGGTGCCCCATGAAAGCAATACCTATGCGCAATTCAATCTTCGATGCAATTTATTAAACCAATCAATTGCAGTCTATTTATATATTGCTATGCGCAACTCCATTCAGGCACTATAGCTTCTACCTAATTTTATTATCAATGCCGGCTTGAATTGCTCGTCTTTGAAAAATTCCGAGTAGGTAATATGCTTACCCTCCCCGATTAACTTCAAATCAGTCTATCTTATGGCTAAAACTTAAACATAACTATTTGCTCTTATCTCAAGGTTATCCAGTAGACGTTGGAGTAGATATAGTTGCGTCTGGCTGTCAGTTGCAGATCGCAAGAGAGCGTTCAGGTCTTCCGCACCGGCTTCCATGAGCTGTGACCATCCTAAATAACCGCCTTCAAGGCGCTTATGCGTGCGCAATAAGAGTGACACAAGTTCATGCGGAGGCAACGAAGCTAAACGTGCAGCAGGTCCACCCGCGTCTATCCCTGTTTCGAGGGTGCGGCTAACAGCAAAGCTCAAAGGATTACGTATATCAGGGGTAAGGCTGCCATATATTAACCAAGAAAGTAGATTATTCTCAGCATGCTGTTCCTGAATTTGCATCCGTAGGATAGGATTGATACGATCAAAAATAGCGGCAAATCCAATATTATAAGAAATATCTTCCCCTCCAACCTGATTGTTATTGATATCAAGATTATCTGAGGAAAATGTCGTATCTGGTAGTTGGTTATCTTCGTAAAAAAACCTTGTGTCTTTAAGTTTATATAGTATTTTAATTATCGTCTCAAACTGACATATATCAGCAGTAACTAAAGTTTCAAAATGACAATTTAAATTATCAACTAAAGTATCAAAATGACTAATTAACGTAGCGTCTAAAGTCTCATTCTGACAAATTCTTTCCTGAACTAAAGTCTCAAAATGACATAATCGTTGGGGCCAATAACGAGCTGCGCGAAGGAGTAGGGAATAGAAAGTTTGATTTTTTGCAAATGCCTGCCAAGTTAAAGGAGTCATGCTTTGGTCAGGCTCTAACAAAAAGCCATATACAGCACCTTGTAATATTTCGTCAGCCGGCGTGAGCTGAACCTCGTTTACCCTCAATTGCCAATCGGTACCTATTTCGGATGGGCGGGTAGCTATGCGGCAAAGATATTGACTAGCCAATTCGCGTTTAGTTTCACGCCAATTGCGTGTGTATTCGGATTGAGAATTAATTTCTTTTTTACGGGGCCTACCACGCGCACTTGGTTTCAGTTGAGGGATGCGTTTTGGCAGTGTTTCGGATCCTATCCATTTTTGTAAGGTGGTTAAACCGCCTTGCACCCAAAATGTATTCCGATCGTTGCCATGCGCCCAGTCAACATAACAGCAATTTCTACACATCAAGTAAAGCATACCCAAATCGCTGCCTAATTCTGGAAGAACACTATGGAACCAATACCATGGAACCGCTAAGAAGCTCTCAGGACGGATTAAGTGCGCAGCAAGGCGATCACATAACGCAGCTTGGGTTGAACTAATTTTAGAAATCTCACATGCAGCCTGAAAAACCTCATGAACTGAAGTAGCAACGACAAAACCTTGAACCTCGGTTACATCTGGCGTTCTATAAGGAAAGGTGAGTATTTGACCTCTGGAACATTCCAATGCGAAGGTTAACAATTCAGAAGGTTCGTGATTAGCCAAATTTGCCTGAAACCAAGTGAACAAGTCTTGTGCATCCCCTGGTGTTAACAACATTCCTCTGTACGTGTATGTGTTAGGAGCTCTGGTAACTTTGCCATCTACGAAGCGGTGAACAGGTTCTGCACGGCTAACAAACCAGTCCATATTACCCGATTTGAAAATGCGAAAGAAAGTGGCTCGACTGATGACATTGCCAAGCATATCCAAAAGAGTGTTTACATCGATAGAGACTGCATCCCCTGCCTTAGGGTAGAGTTGATCAGCCCCATGCTCTCTTGAGGCGCGGTAAAATGCTTGCCGCAAGGCAGTGGCAATGAGAACAGCTCCCGAACCGACATAGGGAACAAAACGCAACAGATAGGCTGGTATGGCAACAATCGATTCCGGAGAAATAATCGCTTCGGCGACGTTAGAAGCTCCTGAATCAATGCTATAAACGGTTTCTGATTCTTGGGTAAGTGTGCCCATGGGCACACTTGAGCGAAGAGAAAGTTTCAACCGTTTACCGGTAACATCTTGGACCAATGTATCCAGTAACGGGTAGTACTGACATAGCTTGGCATAGTTTTTAGGCTCTGCAGTAATGGTATACGCTCCATCGAACTGCACATCTGCAGAATTCAACAGTTCTTCAAGCTTGGGGACTGATAGGGTCTCCAGCTCATCGCGAATTTGTTGCCAAGTACCAGTGGTTATGTCACTCATGACGTTGTAAAAATCAATAAATCAATTAGATCCGTGAAATCAGATTCGGAATGGTGAGCTTCGTCTTACGTTCTTCTAAGACGGTCGATAGGTAATCTGAAGCCAAGAATAAAGCCTCGGTTAAGGAGCCATGTGCATTCTCGGCAATTTCAATAGCTTTGGGTTCTGGTAAAACAGATAGAGGCTCAGCAAGACCAGCCATACGGCAGCGTGCATAAAGTAGACTAGCAATCTCCTGAATGCTCGGAGAACGAAAAGGTACATAAAGACCTAAAAATTGACTCAGGCTGCCAATATTACTAACAGTGTTATTTAAATCCTGTAGAAAAATAATTGTACGGATCTTTTTTTGGTGTTCTACAGACCAATCAAGCAGTTGGGTGAGATATTCCTGATCAACCGGGGGACCATCCAAGACCAGTAATAGCTGATCAGCACTTTGCTCAAGGCGTTCATAAATGTTCTCAATTCGGTTGGCATTCGAGCGCGCAGACTGGATCCCTAAGATCTCAATAACTGCCATGAGAAAGTGACGGGGTTCAGTTAAAGTATTGGTATTTAAGTAGAGCCCAAACATCGTACCTCGATTTTCTAGTAAGAAATGTGTTTGGGCTAATTTCATTGCCAGCATGCTCTTACCACTACCAACTGGTCCGGCAACTACACCTAAATTCTTATAAGGGTCCTTTTGATCGGACAGGAAACTATGCACCACCTCGAAAACCTTGCGCTGCTCATTAAGATTGGGATAGAAGAATCGTGTATCTTGATAATGAATAAAGGGGTGCTCTAAAAATCCGGCTTGAAGAAGATCAGGTGTTGTAATCATGACTCATGCTGCTCCGTCTTTTAGTAAATAGATTAGCATGCGTGAGCTATTAAGTCAAGTACTCAAATAATAACGTTTAGTTTCATCAACTGAACAATAAAATAAATTAATAATTAATTTCGGCTTGTATTTACAGTAAAATAATGTAAAATGGAAAGGACATATATATCCTCATTAAATAAGAGGTTGACTAATGGCGATTATATCTTTAATTAATCGAAAAGGTGGAGTGGGCAAATCCACAATTAGCATTAACCTTGCCGCTGGATTAGCAACGTATGAATCGCGAAAACCAGAGAGCAAACCGGTTTTGCTGATTGATATGGATGATCAGTTGAGCGCAACAATTACAGCTATGGGAGGGGGTTTAGACGATCAGTTTGTTCCTATGATTACAGCAGAAAACAACTTCCCTTCTGCATTAATTAATGGTTTTGGTGCTTCAGAAGGCATTGTCGAAGATTCGCTAATTCCTAGAAAACGAGAGAAAAAGGTAAAGATATTTAAGACCAATAAAGCTCGAATGGAAAATTTGGAAGCGGAATTGAAAACGCGTGAAGAGCCAGAACTCCAACTTACATATTACTTAGAGCCGATCAAAAACGATTATGCATACATAATCATTGATAACCCCCCATCTGCTGGTATTGTGCCCATGAATTCCTTGGTTGCTAGTACTCATGTGCTTATTCCAATCGAACCAGACGGATTGAGCTTGATCGGCTTAGCCGATATCTTGCGCATGATAGAGAGTATCCGAAAAACCTTTAATCCAGAATTAAAAATTTTAGGTATTATTCCTTCGCGTTATCGAATGGTGCGGAGACAATCCCGGGATGTAATCGAAGATCTGGAGAGTTTATATGGGCATCTTTTACTCCCATACGTGAAGGATTTAGCAGAAATATCGGCTGCGACTACAGCGGGATATGACATATTTTCATTTACTAATGAAAAGTCACAAGCGTATCGCTGTGTTTCAAATCTAGTCGATGCTGTTTTAGGAAAATTAGAAACATGAAAACTAGCTGCACTGTGCTTATGGGCACAGTAATCAAAAGCAAGATAAATGTGCCCATGGGCACAATCGCATTAGCGCAGATCGTGTTGATCACAAGGAGTGTGTGAGATGGCAGAAACAAAGAAGAGAGGCTTTGGAGATTTAATTAATCTCACGAGTGATGCTTTTAATGCAAGCACTGCTGAGAAGGAGCAACGTGAAGAAGACCAAACGCCTAAGATGCTGAGCAATCGGCAGAGCGTCTATCGCGTGCCCCTTTCTATGATCAAACCTGATCGCTTTCAGGCTCGATTTCTATTGCCCTTTGAATTACGGGAAGCGTTTTTTCGACAAGAAATTGATTGGGAAGAAACTGTCCGCAAATGGATGGCTTTAGCTGAGCAAGACCGCTTGGTCCGACGTGAAATTGAGGAACTCATTGCTTTGGGAGACTCATTACATGATACTGGGCAAATCAAACCTATTACCGGTCAAGTAATTAATGAAGACGGACGTGAAGTTTTTAAGATGTTGACAGGTGAACGGCGGTTTTGGGCGACGGCTTTTCAATCTGTGCTTAGCGGACGCAAAGATGAACCTTATGTTTTAGCTATCATCGATAATCAGCCTAGCTTAGAAAAGCAAATTGCCGAGAATATGGCTTATAAAGCCTTAACACCTGTCGGTAAGGCGCGCGCTGCGGCTAGGATCGTTCTCGAATCTAACGGTATTCAGCCGAATGAATCTTTGGATGAATACAGCTACTTTCGTCAGGTTCTTGATGTGCGCTTGAGTGATGAAACCAAGGATATGTTACTTAAGACATTACAATTAGAACGCACGTATTATGGTCGCCTAATAAAATTCTTCGAGCTTCCCCAAGATTTGCTGGAAATTTGTGACCGCGCGGAAATGCCAGAGCGCGTTTTACGCGAAATCATGCAGTATGATGCTAAATTCTGGCCGGCAGCTGTACGGTATTATGCCGAGCATGATGGCCGCACCTATCAGGATGTACATGCATTTCTCGAGCGTATTTCAGGTCGAGAAAAGACGCGTAAAGTGCGGCTGCCGGCAGATCCAGCCACAAAGTCGGCTCGGTCTCTTAAGCGGGTATTCCTCAATCTGGATGAGCTGCCGCAGGAAGACAAGTTGGGCTCAATAGCCGACGTGCTGGTCAGCGAGGTTGCTCCAGAAGATGCCCGCCGCATGGTTGGGCAGATGGAACAACTCACTGAAGCACTCAAAGTCCGAGTGAATAATCTGAAATAATCTATTGATAATCATTATTAAGCAACCTAGGTTTGTTCGACTGATTTCAGTTCTAGATCAATACCTAAATAATAATGCGTAAGCACAATAGACCATATCACTTTGAACGTCTCAAAATGACAAATTAATAAGAATATCTAAGTTCCATTCTCGATCAAAATGAAGACCGGAGAGGGAAGAAACCTATCTTACCGTGCATAGTTAGTTTCAGTAGATTGTCAACCTTCTTTATTCTCATAATATTGCGTATAGCTTAAGTTTAGATTTTTCTATTGACCTATTATGGCACTGATATTGCACCTGTAACACTGAGTTAATATTCATAATCGTGATCAATCCATTTTGGGTTGGTTCTTTGGAGGATGAGATTATGTCACGAGCATTTGGTGTAGATATCAGCAGATACCAGTCGAGCCAGGATGGATCAAAAAAGCAGAACTTTGATGCACTGAAAAATCATACTGAGGAAGTGGTTTTTATCGCTGCTCGCGCAGGCATCTCTTGGAATTATGAAGATCCCATGTTTGATTATTACTGGAGCGAGATGGCGCGCATTAAAGTCTGTCGCTTGGCGTATCATGTGGTGTACTTTGGAGAAAGTGCGCTGGCTCAGATGGACTCACTCTTTAGAATTCTGGATAATCAGGTTGATTGGCATCATGACCGCTTGGTGCTTGACTTAGAGGTAGCTGGTATTAATACTCGCGCACGAATCACCGCCACAACTCAGAAATGCCTTGACATTTGCCGATCGCGAACCGGAAGGTATCCCATCTGCTATTCGAGAGCCTCTTGGGTAAATAGCTATCTTACCATCAGTCAATTACCCAAGCTCGATTGGTGGTTGGCTACGTATCGTAAAGCCCTGCCATACCCGTTATTCACCCCTGAACATCCCGGACCACCCGTTCTGCCGACAGGAGTGGATACCTACCTCATCCATCAAACTGGAGAGAAAACCAAAGGTATTGGTTCAGTCAGCCGATATATGGACTATGATCGCTGGAATGGGAATAAAGCGGATGTATTGCGATATTTTAATAATCCTAATTACATTGATCCGCCAATAGAAGATCCAGTGGATGTCCTCTTTAGAGCCCGTTGTATTGTCTCCGCGTTATATACTCGCCAAGGACCAGGTGTTGAATATAAAGCGGTTGGTTCTTTGAGCTTTGGAGAAGAAGTTGATGTTTATGAAGTGAAAAACGATTGGTTCCGTATCGATCCGACAGCGTCTATTTGGTGCTCGGGGAAGTCCCAATATATGCGTCGGCTTGACCCCAATCAACCCCCCGAACCTCTTTTCAAAGCGAAGGTGATTGTCAGTGCTTTATACAAGCGCAAAGGACCGGGAAAGAATTATGACATCTTAGGTTACTTGGTTAAGGGAGAAGTGGTAAACGTATATGAAGTAAAAGACGGTTGGTATCGCATTGACCCAGTCGAGCAAATCTGGAGCTGTGGAACTACCCAATATATGCAAAAAGTGTGAGTCTCGTACAGGTGAAAAAGGAGATCGGCTTTCTAAAGAGATTGGTTGAGGTTACGACTCTTTTCGTCTAACTAAGTTTACTTACGTGCTCGATTTTACCGTAAAATTAATCGATGATAGTATATAAACATTATCATAATTGAATTGATAAGGTCACATGAAAGGCTTGTTCTCTTATGGATGAAATAAATAAAATGAAAATTACAATCGTCAAAAATGGCCCGTACCTTGTTGAAGGTAATATTCCTCTGGTGAAGAAAACACAGATTGTGTCCGAATATGGAGAACCACTCACTTGGCAAACCCTCGAAAAAATTGAAACCCCGCAAGAAAGATTTGCCCTTTGCCGCTGTGGCAATTCCCAGCATAAACCTTTTTGTGACGGAACCCATCAACGAGTCCCTTTTGATGGAAAAGAAACTGCAATAACTGACGGCTCAGATGAAAATAAACGCAAGCTGCCCGGCGGTAAGCACTTCATCGTTTATGTGGAGAGTGACTTGTGCATGAGCTCAGGCTTTTGTAACTTACGCAACATTGGCATAGTGAACCTGGTGATCGATTCTGAAGACACAATGAAGCGATCCTTAGCCATGGCGATGATCGAGCGTTGCCCCTCAGGCGCGCTTACCTACCAAATTGAACCTGATGAACCAGAAATTGAGCCAGACCTGCCTCAAGAGATAGCTGATTCAATCGAGATCACCTCCGATGGACCAATCGAAGGACCGTTGTGGGTGACAGGTTATATTCCAATTGTGCGTTCGGACGGGATGCCGTTTGTGGCGCGGAATCGGGTAACCCTTTGTCGCTGCGGTCAATCGCGCAACAAACCGCTGTGCGATGGCACACATCGGCATAATGCTGAATGGGAATCATTCTGGAAAGAATAGCAGCAAGATAAATTTGGTCAATTAAACGAATTAAACTAAGTGACCGATTGGTCACATTAGCTAAGCAGCCGCCTTACTTTGCTTTATAGTTCGAAGATATGCTAAAACGTCCGTAGCGCGGACAGGAAGTCTATCTACTCGCAAACCAATGGCATTATATAAAGCATTGGTGATTGCGGGTGGGGTGGGGATGCTCACAATTTCGCCAACGCCTTTAGCTCCGAACGGTCCACTGGAGATAGGGTGCTCCTCTATGATAGAGATGACTTTCGGGCTATCTTGCATAGTGGGGATGTGGTAACGTGCCATTCGGTCTGTCTGAATGATGCCATCATCAACCTTAAATTCTTCCATTAAGGCATGCCCTAAACCCATCACCACGCCGCCTTCGACTTGCCCTTGGAACCCTAAGGGATTGAGCACACGCCCAGCATCGTGCGCGGAAATGACTTGTACGACCCTAATCTCTCCACTTTCTAAGCTTACTTCGATTTGAACCGCTTGGGCGCTGAACGAAAAGGCAAAGTGAATCGGGTTGCCTTCGCCAAACTCATAGGTTTGAGGGGCAATGTAAGCACGTCTAATGGAACGACCGGTGCTCGTGTGCTCAAGCAAAGAGGCGAGTTGTTGCCAGTTCAGGTTGCGCATAGTCATATTAACAAATTGCCCTTGTGGGTCAGGCGTGCAGACTACGCCCTGACGAGTCAACTCAATCTGTCCTGTTGGGATATTCCAATAAGCAGCCACTGCGCTAAGCAAATGTTGGCGGAGATCGCGTGCTGCCAAAAGGGCGGCATTTCCAGTCACAAAGGTCTGGCGTGAAGCCGTCGTGGGTCCGCTTTCCGGTGTCAGGTCGGTATCCATAACCAAAACATCAACATCATCAGGGCTGCGGCTCAAAGTTTCCGCTACCAAAAGGCGCAGCACAGTTACCAAACCCTGACCAATCTCAGCAGCTGCCGTACGCACTTGCAAGCTGCCGTCCACACGTAGCTCCACATCTGCAGCGCCTTTATCTGGTCCGTTACCCCCCAAACCGGTATTCTTATAAGCTGCTGCAACGCCCCAACACGTGATGTAATCCTTACCGTCACGCCTAATCTTCTGGGGTGTAAACGGCGCTGACCCTGCGATCCGGTGGAGGTGAGTTTCAACTTGATTAAGGCAATCCAATAAGCCTACGCTTTCTTCCAGTAGCTGACCAGTATTTGTTTGGCTGCCTACTTGTAATGCATTAATTTTGCGTAAAGTGAGTGGATCCATACCCAACCCATGGGCTAACATATCCATCATGCTTTCGATTGCAAAGGCAGATTGCAACACCCCAAAGCCGCGGAACGCTCCTGCTGGTGGGTTGTTCGTATAAACAGCATAACAGTCTGATTTCACATGGGGAATCGCGTATGGACCAGAGGAATGGGTTGTGGCACGGGTCATCACCTTTTCACCTAATGACGCGTAAGCGCCCGTATCACCAAAAAGCTCAGTTTCAGCTGCCACAAGTAAGCCGTTTCGTTGAGCACCCAATTTGACATGAATTTGAGTTGCGTGCCGCTTGGGGTGCACGAGCAAACTTTCCCTCCGAGTGAAGAGTAATTTGACCGGTTTGCCAGTGGCTTGCGCTAAGAGTGTCGCATGAATCTGACCGGCGATATCTTCTTTGCCACCGAAGCCACCACCAGTTATTTGCCCGCGGATACGCACCTTTTCTTCTGGGATGCCTAATGCAGCAGCGACCTGTTCACGGTCAGCATACGGAATTTGTGAGCCAACATATACCTCCATGCGTCCATCTGGCAAGGGCACTGCGATGCTGCATTCAGGTTCCATAAAAAGGTGATCCGTAAACGGCGTCCTGAATGTACGCTCTAGGATGACGTCCGCCTTGGCAAAGCCTTGAGAAACATCGCCTTTGCGCACTTTAATATGCTTGAGCAAGTTGCCCTTGAGATGTAGTTGTGGCGCATCAGATTGAAGCGCCGCTTGAGGGCTGGAAAGTACCGGCTGGGGATCAACCTCAAAGGTGATTAACTTGACGGCTTGATCAGCTATGGCTTGCGTTTCGGCGGCTACTAAAGCCAGCGCATCTCCCATATAGCGAATGCGCTCACCAACGCCAACCAAGATAGGCCAATCCTTTGTGAAAAGACCATGTTCATGTGCTGCTGGCAAGTCTGCGGCAGTTAGTACGGCACGAACCCCAGGAAGTGTCTTGGCTGCTGAGGTATCAATCTTGGTGAGAATTGCGTGCGGAACGCCGGCGCGCAGAACACGTGCGTAGAGCATACCCGGAAAGCTAAGGTCATCGGTATAAATAGCAGAACCTGTCGCTTTAGCCAGGGCGTCTGGCCGAGGTTGGGGTGTTCCAATAACATGTGTATGCGCGGGAACAGACTGAGGCTTAGGGGTGGTTAACGGCTGACCCGTGCGCATTGTGTAAGCTGCCGCCAATACTGCTTGCAAGATTGACTCATAGGCTCCACAGCGGCACAAGACGTTCTTAAGTGCTCCTTTTAGGTCTTCGTAAGAAGGATCGGGATGAGATTGCAGGTAAGCATAAGCTTGCAAGATCTGCGCTGGCGTGCAGAAGCCACATTGGATAGCACCATATTGTATAAAGGCTTCCTGAAGAGGGTGCAAGCTCCCAGGGGTGGGGGAGAGGGATTGCAAGCCTTCGATTGTCAAGACGTTTTTCCCGTCTGCTTTCTTTGCAGCCAATCGGCAGGATTTTACAGGTTTCCCATCGAGCAGCACAGTACAAACGCCGCACTGCCCCTCCCCACAGCCAATTTTTGTGCCTGTTAAGTGCAATCGTTGACGCAATAAATCTGCTAAAGTTTCATTCGGAATCTCGGGGAGGGAATATGAACGGCCATTCACCGTCAAGGAAATATCCGCCATAGCGATATTATAGTCTATTGGCTTTTGGAATAGCCGAAAAAAAGAAAGAGGCAGGAAGTAACCTGAAACTAAGAGTTCTATTAATATTTTCGGAAAGTGTCTAATCTAATCAAAGATTAGGCTATAATACAATTTAGAAAAACATTTAGAAAAGGAGTTAGATATGAAAGGGAATGAAAAAGTAATTGAGACCTTGAACGATTTGCTCTCCGATGAGCTAACGGCGATCAATCAATACATTGTGCATGCTGAAATGGCAGAAGATTGGGGATACCCAGTGCTGCATGAATCCGCTGAAAAACGTGCCATTGACGAAATGAAACATGCTGAAAAGCACATTGCACGTATTTTATTCCTCGAAGGTCGGCCAATCGTAAGTAATTACAAGAAAATTTATATTGGCGAGGATGTGCCCAGGATATACGAAAATGATCGGATATCAGAACAAGAGGCTATCGACAAGTACAATGCAGCGATTAAGTTGTGCGTCGAGGTTGGGGATAATGGCACCAAGGAAATGCTCGATGCGATTCTCCAAGACGAGGAAGATCACATTGACTATATTGAGAGCGAACTAGAAAAAATCGCTCAAATGGGTCTGGCGATGTATCTCACTACCTTGACCAAGTAAAGAACACAGCCTCAAAAATACTCCACCCGAGCAAGGGTGGAGTATTTTTTAATGAAGCGGTTAGCAGTGGTTATTGTGAAAAACCTGTTGACAAAGATATTGGTTGCGTTTTGGGCTGCCAAGAGAAAGGCGGCTCCTGCAGTTGACTTAGGCAAAAAGTTTGTAGAAAAACTGTGGGACTATAAAGTCGCCCATGTGAAAGACATAGCTGGCAACCAAGCCTCCAATGGCTAGGATAGCACTAAAACCGAGAACAATATAATCCCAGCGGTGATACCGGAGTTCATAGAGCCAGGTGCGTTTGCCCTGGCCAAACCCGCGCAAATCCATGGCATCAGCGATATCTTCACTTGAAAGTATGGCGTTCATGGTCACGGGGATGATGAGCGGAGCCATTCTGCCAATTTTGCTGAAAACCCCACCTTTAATATCATCCAGCTCAAAGCCTCTCGCGCGTTGAGCGTCCATTGTGACGGAAAAGTTGCGCGCTAAGCTGGGGATAAAGCGGATTGCTAACTCTGTAGTGTAAGCTAATTTATCTGGCATTCCTAAGCTGCTAAACGTGGCGCCATACGAGCGTGCATCCATCGTGTAAGGAATAAGGATAAAGTTCATCGAAATTCCTAAGACGCGTAAAATCTGGCATATGGCAAACCATAACCGTTCGATGGTAAGCCCAAAGTGGACGGTTTTCCCAAAGAGGTTAAAGCCATTTGGCCAAACTAACTGACCTCCTGGCGGAACCACGCCGCCGGCGCCTCCCCCTGTAATGATTGTGTTAATCACAATCATCATGAAGAGCATGAATAATACCAGCCTCCAACCGCTGCGGGTCTCTTTCCAGGTAGTGTTTCCTAAGCGGTACCAAATGATTGCAACAATAAAGTAAGCGAGTAAAAACATCCAATTCCAGGTGGAAGTGGCTGCGATAAGGAAAGCAAAAGAAAATATCCACCGTGCCCGTGGGTCAATATGATCCATAGGGCTATTGCGATATTTATAGCGCCAACTCACTAACATAATTTAAGAAAAGTTGGGCAGGCTAATATTCCAGCCTGCCCGATATTTTTAGTCTCGGCCGCTCCGTTCCACGATTGCAGCGTAAGCAATCATCAAGAGAGGAACGAGGATCAGACCATTGATGATATCCGATAGAAAGGCTGGCAAAAAGTTGGCGAAAATTACTGTGTTTATATCTGCGCCAGATACCCACATTTCGGAAAGAGATGCCAAACCCATTCCAACTAGGGCTCCTAAAACTACAAAGATCTCTGCTTTCCAGATGGATTTGCTGGCGCGATAGCTTTCAATCGTGGGATAAATAAGTCCGGGAATAAGGCCTAGCAAACCATTGCCCAAATCCCACCAAAGCCAAAAGCCATAACCAGAGAGCAAATCTGCCAAAATATTGCCTACAAAGCCGGTGATAAACCCTACGATCGGACCGAAAGCCACACCAAAGAACATGGGTATAGCCACAGCAGGACGGATGGAAACATTCCCAGCCCCAGGTAATTGCAGCATATTGGTTGCGATAGCCAATACGGCATATAGCGCCGCACCGATGGCGGCATAGACAACTTGCTTGGTTTCAAAACCCCACAACTTCTTTTTTTCTTCCATGAGAACCTCCTTGTGAAAATAGATAGGTGAATGAGATAACTCTATTTTAATCCATAAATTGCGCTAATGCTTCAGCTCTTAAGAATTTGCCTGTTTTTGGGTACATTTGGAAGTTAAGCTCGAGCAAACTGGTGGCGACGAGCCGCCACTGGTTAATTTTTTGCCTATCTTGGAGAACATCTGCAGGTTTTCCATCCGCTACAATTTCTCCATCATAAAGCACAATAATGCGGTTCGCATAAATCAATGCCAAATCAAGATCGTGCGTGATAAAAATGATGGAATCAAAACCAGACATTTGCAAGATCGAATCCATAAAAGCCTGGTAATTCCAATAATCTTGGCCAGCGGTGGGCTCATCCATCATCAAAATGCGCGAGCGCATAGAAAGCACAGAGGCGATGCTCACGCGTTTTTGCTGCCCAAATGAGAGTGCGAGTGGAGGAGTTAGCAATTCCTCTTCTAAATGCACTGTTTCAATTGCCCATTGTACATTTTGGGCAATGGTCTCTTGATCAAAACCCAAATTTTTAGGACCAAAGGATAACTCTTCCTTCACGGTAGGCGCGAAAAGCATCTGTGAGGGGCTTTGGAAAACATAGCCGATCGTTCGGGCAGCTTTGGCTACAGTTAAAGTGTGTGTTTCCACATCTTCTAAGAAAACCTTGCCCTTTGTTGGTTTAAGCAGCCCCAAGGCTTGTTTTACCAGCGTGGTTTTCCCTGAGCCGTTGTGCCCTAAGATAGCAATGACTTCGCCGGCATGGATCTTGAGATTGATATTGTGCAACACTTCTGGCGCATCGTCATGATAGCGAAAGTGGACCTGCTGAAATTCAATCAGCGGATTACTGGTACCTAATAGTGGAACCGCAGGTTCGAAATTGGGCTGTGGTTCGGCTTTAGCGCGTTCAACAACAACTTGAGCAGGCAATTTTATCTTGTGATAATCTACCACTTGCACGAGACCTTGAATATCGCCATGAAAGCACATTCGACCGTCTTCCATATAGACGACCCGCTCAGGTTCGATGGTTAAGACGTCCTCAACCCGATGTTCGACAAGCATGATTGCCATGCCTTGATTGGCAAGCTCTCGGAAGAGCAGCAAGGCTTCCCGTGCAGAGGCAGGGTCAAGGCTTGCCAAGGGTTCATCTAAAAGCAGGATTTTGGGTTGCATGGCTAATACACCTGCCAGTGCCACCTTTTGTTTTTCACCGCCAGAGATGCCAAAAGTTTCTTTGTCGCGTAAGTGTAAAATGTGCAAACGATCTAAGGCAGCTTCACCTCGACGGATCATTTCCTCGCGCGGCAATCCTAAATTTTCCAACCCGAAGCAGACCTCGTTGAGCACATAGCTGCCCAAAATCTGCCTTTCGGGATCTTGCAACAGTGTGCCCACAATTTGAGAAATTTCTGCTAACTTCATCCCCGCATTGCTCTGCCCATAGATTAAGATATCTCCCGAAAGCTTTCCACGATAAGAATGCGGAATGAGACCATTGATGCAACGTAGTAATGTAGTTTTGCCACACCCGCTGGAGCCAGCTAACAGCATTACTTCGCCAGGTCGTAATTCTAAAGATATATCTACGATGGCTGGATTGTTGCGAGACCGATATTGGAAAGATAAATCACGAATGACCAGCGGTAAAGGATCGGTATCAGCCATTGAGGCGGACCTCAACGATATCATCCATCTGCGCAGCAAGAGCCTTTTGGGCGTTGCCATTTACTTGAGCAATCTCGATATAGCCCTCGCTATCCTCCAGCGCCACGAGGTCACCGGGCTTGGCATGCCCGTAGGAGGGAACCAAACCGTGCAGCGTCTGACCATGGAGCGTAAAGGTTACGTTTGGGAAGTCTTTCACCCAAGATGCTGGCAAGTTCGTGGTTAGGTTTCCAAATACATCAGCTAAAAGGATATGAGCCTGATAGCCTTGTGGAGTGCGTATAGGTTTAGGAAGGGGCGTGCGCACAATTTCGGTGATAGGCGTGCCGAGTTCACTGAGGGGAACGCCAGCCGCGAGATGTGCGCCGCAAGGAGCAAAAATATCGCGTCCATGGAAGGTATGGCTCACGTTTTTCAGCCAAAATTGAGGCTGATCAAGACAGACCAACTGGATAGATTCTCCCGCAGCCTCTGCATCCTCCAGTAGGGGAGTGAGCAATCCATTATCTGGGGCTATAAAGAACTGACTACCAAAACGTGCGCCAATAGCTCGTCGTTCTGTGCCGACGCCCGGGTCGATAACCGCGATGTGCACGGAACCCGAAGGAAAGAAGGGCACCGCGCGCCACAATGCAATGGCACCCTGGCGGACATCCTGCGGGGGAATTTCATGGGAGATGTCGGCAATCTGTGCATCTGGAGCAATGCCCCAAATTACGCCTTTCATCGTGCCAACGAAGCCATTTAAATTACCAAAATCTGTTGTTAGGGAGATAACGGTCATGCTCTAAGATTAACCTTAGGATAATAATACGTCAAGGGAAATCCTCATTGATATGGTTTGCGGAAAGTACTTCCTAAAATCGCACCAAAACTTGCTCAAAAAAGCACAAATCCCCCTTGTATTTTGGAAAAATCGATGTATACTAAGTATGTTAGTTCAGTGTACTAACTAACTCACATCGGAGGTGAGTTTTGACCCCTAAGAAAGCGACACAACAGCTTACCAAGCAACATAACCGCGATCTTGTTCTTAGAACGATTATCGAAAATCAAAGAATCAGCCGCGCCGATATCGCCCGGGCAACCAAGCTTACCCGAGCGACTGTCTCCGAGGTTGTCTCTGGATTGATGGCAGAAGGCTTAGTAGAGGAGGTGGGTTTAGATACCTCTGGCAGCGGTAAGCCTTCTATACTGCTTAGCTTAGTGCCAGATTCGCGTTATTTGATTGGTTTGAACCTTGGTCAGGATAAATTCATTGGCGCAATTGTCAACTTAAGTGGTGAAATCAAAGAGACGGTAGAAGTCCCTATTGTGGGGAGCGATGGCGAAAAAGCTTTGCAATTTGTATATGAAATTCTCAATCAATTGCTGGCAAAAGGTTGGGAACCCATCATCGGTATCGGTATAGGTACGCCAGGACTGGTCAACACACGGGAAGGCAAAGTTGTCGATGCTGTCAACCTGGACTGGGAGGATCTGCCGCTGGCAGCGTTGTTGCAGGAGCGATACGGCTTGCCGGTCTCCGTTCTGAATGACAGCCAGGCGACTGCAATTGGCGAGTTCGTCTATGGCGGGCACCATTCTGAAAGCAATTTGATCGTAATCAACGTTAAACATGGCATTGGTGCTGGGATATTAATCAATGGACAGCTCTTTCAGGGGGATGATGGCTGTGCTGGCGAAATTGGACATGTGCGTGTGCATGGAAATGATTTGCCTTGTCGTTGCGGGCAAATTGGCTGCTTGGAAACACTCGCTAGTGCCCAAGCTGTGGTTAGAAGGTATCAGGAACTTTCCAAAGAAGCTCAGCTGGTAAGCTTGGATGAGGTTGAGAAAAGATTGGAGGCTGGTGATGGCATTGCCCGCCAGGTTGTCTTGGAAGCTGGATGTTCCTTGGGGGAGTTTATTGGATTTCTGAGCGCAACACTTAATATTCAAGAAATTATCCTTACTGGAGATATGACCCGCTTCGGCGAGCCTTGGTTGAACGCTGTGCGGCAAGCTATGCTGCAAAGCGCTTTGGAACGCCTGACCCAGGATACGCAATTGGAAGTGGGAGAGCTGGATTACCGCGCTTGTATTTTAGGCGCAGCAGCCCATTTTCTCATGGATGGTTATGCCCTTCTATTTAGACAAGCTGAAAGTTAGCCATGCTTAAAGAATTAATAAGACCCGCGATTTTACCACCGCTTGACGCCGCTTTTCAGCCTGCTGCGCTCAGTAACCGATCGTTTCGCAACCTCGCAGCGCGTGATGGTGTGCCTTTTGTCATTGGTTTAGAACGCAAAGGGAATGAACTTTCCCGTTATGAAACCAGAGTATTTCCAGAGGGGCATCTACATTTTGCCCAGAATTTTGCTTACATAGAACGCTTGGCTAAATTTTTACTATGGCAGCACGGCGGCTATCGCATCTATTTAGGTGGATCAAAAGCTTTGGGTGAATATATTCGCGACCTGTATTCCCAAAATGGTGAGCGGGCTTTTGACTCTAGGTTTATGGGAGACCAGGTTTATGAGGCTGGATTTGAGGTGTGCGTATGTACACCGGAAGAAGTTCCGGCGCAAAAAGAGAGCGGCAAAATGCTCGGTGGTCATTGGGATGGTTGCCGGGTAGGTTTTGACTTAGGAGCCTCAGATTACAAATTAGCCGCGGTGATCGATGGTGAATCGGTTTTTAATGAGGAAACGATCTGGGAGCCGCAGAAACATTCCGATCCGAGCTATTACTACCACGAAATTTTAGGTGCTTTGCAGCGTGCAGCCTCAAAGATGCCGCGCTTGGATGCGATTGGCGGAAGCTCAGCTGGGATATACATTGATAATCGCCCGGTAGTTTCGTCTCTGTTTCGCGCTGTGCCTGAAGAGCACTTTAGCGCAATCAAGGACTTATTCATCAACATCCAAAAAGAAATGAAAGTTCCGCTGGAAGTGATCAACGATGGGGAAGTGACTGCTTTAGCAGGAGCCATGTCCATTGGCGAAGGTTCTATCCTTGGGATTGCGCTGGGCTCCAGCGAGGCAGCTGGATTTGTTGATGCGGATATGCATATTACCGGCTGGTTGAATGAGTTAGCCTTTGCCCCGATTGATTACAGCTCTGAAGCACCGATTGACGCTTGGTCAGGAGATCGCGGTTGTGGGGCTTCGTATTTTTCTCAACAAGCTGTTTTTCGTCTTGCACCTCGAGCTGGTATTGATATTCCAGCGGAGCTAAGCGATGCAGAAAAATTAAAGTATGTGCAGGAAAAATTAGAAGCAGGCGATAAAGGGGCAATAAAAATATGGCAGAGCATGGGAGTTTATCTCGGCTATGCCTTGGCGCATTATGCGGATTTTTATGATTTCAAACACGTCCTAATTGTTGGCAGATGTACTTCTGGCTGTGGAGGTGAACTTCTCGTGGAAGGCGCAAAAGCAGTCTTGGAAGCGGAATTTCCCGAATTATATAAAAGTATCACGCTGCATCTCCCCAATGAAAAATTCCGCCGGCTTGGTCAGGCGGTTGCAGCAGCCAGTTTGCCAGATTTGAGATGAGAGTAGACAATGAAATTTAATTCTGAAACCGCTGAAATTTATATCCCAACTGGTTTGCCCGTTGAGCAAGCCTTAGCCCGTACCACACACCTTTGCATTGCTGCGCATCAAGACGATATCGAAATCATGGCAGCTCAACCGATATTGGCGTGTTTCCATCAAGCAGATAAAGCCTTCACCGGTGTAGTTGTCACTGACGGGCGCGGCTCACCTCGGGACGGTCTCTATAAAGATTACACGGATGAAGCGATGCGTTTGATCCGCTTTAGCGAGCAGCGCAAAGCAGCTGATGTGGGTGAATATGCTGCTATGGTGCTGCTCGATTACCCAAGTAAAATGGTTAAGGACCCTACCCATAATGAGCTCGTGGAAGATTTACTCTCGCTCTTGCGGGCAACCAAACCCAAGGTTGTTTACACCCACAACTTAGCTGATAAGCACGATACGCATGTGGTAGTCTCGCTTAGGCTGATCCAAGCGTTGCGAAGCTTGGCTCCTGACGAGCGCCCTGCACAGGTCATCGGCTGTGAAATTTGGCGCTCGTTGGATTGGATGGTGGACTCAGAGAAAATCGTTATGGATGTTTCTGAGCATCAAAACTTACAAGCTGCTTTGCTCGGAGTCTTCGATTCGCAAATTGCAGGCGGTAAGCGCTACGATGCAGCTGCGCTAGGCCGGCGGCTGGCAAATGCCACCTTTTTTGAATCCCATGCAGTGGATAAATCCAATGGTTTGATCTTTGGGATGGATTTAACCCCGCTTATTCAAGATCCTAGCTTAGATGTGTCCAGTTATGTCTTGGAGTACATTGATCATTTCAGCCAGGATGTAACCTCACGGATAGGGCGTCTTAGTGCGTCCGCAAATTCCTCGGAAGAAAGATGAAAGGAGGATAAAGGAAGGTTTTTAGATTGTTATGCCTAAATTAAACTTTAAAACTTTTAATCAAACACACTAAAAAGGAGAATTAAGATGCGAAAGAATATTTACTTAGTATTGTCAGTGTTCATAGTCTTAGGCTTGATCCTGACAGCTTGTGGCGGAACCACCGCTACACCGACGGAAACAACGGCTCCTACCACTCCAGTGGAAGAAAGCGAAGAACCTGCTGAAACAACTGAACCTACAGAGCCCGTTGCCGAAAAAGTCACACTGAAAATTTACCTCTTAGACTATACGCCGGATACGATTGAATGGCTAAAGAGCGAAATCAACCCTGCTTTTGAAGCCGCACATCCTGGCGTAACCGTTGAAATCACTGAGGGTACCTGGTCCGGCTGGGATACAACCTTCAGTGGCTTCTTTGCGGCAGGCGAAGGTCCCGATATCATTAACCTTGGGTCGGAAATGAACACGCTCTATGGCGAGAGCTTAGCCGATATGGACCCCTACTTAGGGGAGGCTGCCTGGCCAGAGATCACCAATTTTGGACCCGCACTGGAAAATGCTAAATATGATGGCAAGATTCGTGGGCTGCCTATTTTCACCGCGCCGCGTTACGTCTTCTGCCGAACGGACATCATGGAAGCAGGTGGCTGGACTACCGGAACCCCAAAGAACTTTGCCGAGTGGGTTGATTTTGCGGATAAGTTCTCGATTGTGGATCCTGCCACGAATTCATTGGTGCAGCAAGCACTTGTCCCAGTGGATGCTGCCTCGATGGCAGATTGGCAGTGGTGGCTGCTTGTGTTCTACTCTCTGGGTGGAGAACTCTATAAAGAGGATGGCACTCCTAATTTCGACTCCCCAGAAGCCTTGGCGACCACCAAATTCATGCTGGATATGCGCCAGGCTACCTATGGACCTGCATCTGATGCGGTCGGAACACTACCGACTGGTCAGGGTTCAGTGATTGACCGTGATGATGCCACAGGGAAAGATAACGGTGCCGTCTGCTTGGCTCATTCTGGCTGGGCTGCGCCTGCGTTTGACCGCCCCATCTGGGAAAGCATCAGCATTGATCCCTTCTATGGGGATCCCCCGAACTTCCCCGAAAGTACACCCGTTGTTTTAGGCTTCAATGACTGGCTTGCGGTACCAGAATATAGCCCAAACAAGCAGTTAGCTGCTGACTGGTTGAAGTTGGCGCTGAGCAAAGAGGGCGATAATAAGTGGTGCGAAACCATGGGTCTAATCCCGGCTCGAAACGATTCGCAATACGGTTTTGTGGTTGAATCACCGCAGCTGAAACGCGAAGCAGAGCTGGCAGCACAGTATGGCGTTGGTTTTGCTGGCATTAAGGAATCAGCTAAACTTTCCACGATTATGCAGGATGCTTTAGGCAAACTGATTACCGAAGAATTAACCCCAGAAGAAGTCGTCGCTAAGATTCAAGAAGAATATAGCGACGCGCTCAAATAGTTTTTACCTCGTTGATAGGGTTGAAGAGGTTACTCTCTTCAACCCTATCCTAACTAAAGGAAAAATTATGCCGGATAATCCTTATATAAATTTATTAGTCACTGCAACACTGACAGTTTTGTTTATCATTGGCAGCAGCTATGGGTTGGGTGCATTAGCCCGAGCGATTGTGCGAGCTCGTGGAGGCACACCAAAGCATCAACAAAACACCTTCGCTGGCTATTTTTTTGCTGCACCATGGATTATTGGCTTTTTGATTTTCGTGGCTGTTCCTTTGGGGCTCTCCCTCTACTGGAGTTTCACGGATTACCGCGTGACTTTCACTCATGCTCCCGATTGGGTTGGCTTAGAAAACTATATCCACTTGATAACTAAAGATAGTGGTTTTCGCGCTTCGATTGTGAACACGCTTTATTACACCATCATCGGTCTACCACTCCAAATGGGCATCGCTTTGCTTTTAGCCGTCTTGCTCAATCAAAAGATGAAAGGTGAGCGCGTTTTCCGGATGGCTTTCTATTTACCCGTTGTTTTAGGTTTCAATGCCGCGGTGCTTTTGGTGTGGAGGTTGATGCTCAACACAGGCACAGGCATTATCAATCAAATCATCCGTTCGATTTCCACTTCTGTTCCTGCTATTGGATATGTGGTTCGAGCGGGAATTTACGTTCACGAAGTTATCAATGCCTTTTTCCTCGGGATCACGAACGGGAACTTTAATTTATTGAACAAAGTTATCGAGACAGGATTTCCGGCGGCTAACCGGGTGCCGCTTTGGGTGCAGAGTCCGCTTTGGTCGAAGATGCCCATCGTATTGCTTATGATTTGGGGCTGTGGCACGATGATGTTGATTTTCCTGGCAGGTTTGAATAATATTCCGAGAGAACTTAAAGAGGCTGCCGAGGTAGATGGAGCTTCTAGCTGGCAGCGCTTTTGGAAGATTTCTTTCCCATTGCTTAGTCCGTATATTTTCTATAACCTGATTGTAGGGCTAATTTCTACCCTCCAGATCTTTGAACCTATTTATGTGCTTTATCGTGATAATCAACCCTTGGTGCCATCAGCTATCTCTATGGTCTATTACCTGTGGCAAAAGACATTCAGCCATTTCGAAATCGGTTATGGCTCAGCAATTTCATGGGTGATTATGATCATCATTCTGATTATTACGCTCATCCAATTCCGATTGCAAAACCGCTGGGTTACTTATGATATCTATTAGGATTTTGAAATGAAGCGAAATTGGCAGATCGTCAAAAGTATTGTGCTTTATATCTTATTGACTGCAGCAACCATCATGATGTGTTTTCCGTTGTTCTGGATGATTTCGTCATCATTGAAAACCATTAGCGAGACCAATTCACCCGGAATTGTTTGGATCCCTGCCCAACCATCGCTGCAAGCATACCTCGATTTATTACAGAATCCTACTTTTTTACGCGTCTACTTTAACTCTGTATTCACGACCACTTTAGCAATTGTGGGCACTCTCATTTCCATCGCAGCGGTTGCTTATGCTTTTAGCCGTATTGAATGGCCCGGGAGAGATATCGTTTTCTTTGTGATGCTTTCCACTATGATGATTCCACCTCAGGCGCTCATCGTACCTCAATATGTGCTCTTCAACAAAATCAACTGGGTCGGTACCTTTAACCCTATCGTCATTCCAGGTTATTTTGCTGGCGGGGCATCGATGGTTTTCCTATTGCGTCAATCTATGTCTCAGATTCCCAAAGAATTAGACGAATCCGCCTTTGTGGATGGCGCAAGTCACTTTCAGATTTGGTGGAATATTGTCTTACCCTTGGTGAGAGCGCCACTCGCTACTGTCTCCACTTTCCTTTTTGTCGGCTTATGGAATAACCTTTTAGGTCCTTTGATGTACTTACAAAGCGTTGGTCTGTACACTTTACCTGTCTATACCTCGACGCTCTATAACATCAACCAGACTGTTCAACCCTGGCCAACAATTATGGCTGCAGCCGTGCTCACAACAGTCCCGCTCATCATCGTCTTTTTCTTTGCGCAGCGGTACATCCTGGAAGGGGTTGTGGTCACTGGGATGAAAGGTTAGCATGGACCTGAGCCAGACCTTGGGGCAAAAGCTGTTATTAGCTTTTGAAGGCAAACAAAGCCCTTCAAAGGAAATCATTCAAGCTCTAAAAAGCTTTCAGCCTGCCGGTATAACCTTATTTCGGAGTTTGAATATCGAAAACCCGCCTCAGGTGCGCAGCCTTACCGAGGCACTCCAGAGGCAAGCCAAAGAGATTGGACTACCTCCTCTGCTCATCGCTACCGATCAGGAAGGCGGGCAGCTTATGGCGGTTGGGGAGGGGACAACGCACTTGCCAGGGAACATGGCGCTCGGTGCATGTGGATCTGTGGACTTAGCGCGTCGTGCAGGTGAAGTCCTGGGCAGGGAGTTAGCGGCGATGGGTATTAACGTCGATTATGCCCCATGCGCAGATGTCAACGTCAATCCAAACAACCCAGTTGTTGGTATTCGTTCCTTTGGAGAGGATCCCGAAAAAGTTGCCCAGCTAACTGCTGCAATGGTCGCAGGCATCCAATCCCAAGGAGTCGCTGCGACAGCTAAGCATTTCCCTGGTCATGGAGATGTCGCTAACGATTCACATTATGGCTTGCCGACTTTACCACATTCCTTAGAAAGACTGCAAAAGGTGGAACTACCTCCTTTTCAGGCAGCCATTAGCGCAGGCACAAAATTGATCATGACGGCGCATATCAGCTTACCAGCCTTGGATGGACCTGATGCACCTCCAGCGACGCTTTCAAGGAATATATTACAAAACCTATTGCGCCGGCAACTTGGCTTTGAGGGAGTTATCGTGACGGATGCTATGGATATGCGCGCCATCCGCCAAGGAGAGTTCCTTGGTCAGGAGGCTATCCGAGCCGCCCAGGCTGGAGCAGATCTGCTCCTGCTCACGGCAGACCCCAAAGATCAAGAGCGGGTTGCCAATGCACTCGCGCAGGCTCTCAAATCGGGAGAGCTTGATTTAGTGGAGACACGAAATTCAATCAAGCGCATCTTGGAATTAAAACGCTGGCTCTCAATACATGCTACTATGCCGGAATTAAGTGTGGTCGGATGCGCTGAGCATGCTCAGGTTGCGCAAGAGATTGCTGAGAATTCGATCACTTTGGTACGGGACCGCCAAAGAATCCTCCCGATTCAGCTGAACGCTAACCAACGCATTGCCTTGCTTGTTCCAGAAATAAAAGATCTAACCCCGGCTGATACCTCATCTTATCTGAAGCTCAACTTAGCAGATGCACTTAGAGAATATCACCCCTATGTGGACGAGTTCGCCTACCCCTTTAACCCTCAGGAAAAAGATATTGCTGCATTACTCCAGCAAGTGGAAAAATATGCTTTGGTAATCATTGGGACACTAAATGCATACAGCCAACCCAGCCAGCAGGCGCTTGTGCATGAAGTGATGGAACGCCATGTTCCCACAATTGTAGTGGCAATGCGCTTGCCTTACGATTTAGCCGCATTCCCAGAGGTTTCTACTTATCTTTGCACTTATAGCATCGTTGAGCCTTCGATGCAGGCATTGGCAAAAGCGATGTTCGGCTTTGCTGAATTTAGGGGGCGGTTGCCTGTAACAATCCCTGGCTTGCAATAAGTACCCAATCCAAAGAAAGACCAATAAGTTTTATATTCGCGAATCAGAGGGGTTGATAGAGCATTATTTTCTATCCTGACCGAGAATTTAATATATTGTTTACAAACCGTAAATATCATCTTGACAAATGGCTTAAGTCTATTAAAATAATTGATATATACACTAAATGGATTGCTCCAAAAAA
>BAABOD010000005.1:0-52518 GCA_040371255.1 Anaerolineaceae bacterium
CGGATGAAGCCGTTAAAGAGAGCCGTGAGCGTGTCTACTCCGCCATCAAAAATGCCAACCTTGCCTATCCGCGTAAACCTCTTACTGTTAACTTAGCCCCCGCCTCAGTCCGCAAAGAAGGTCCGTCCTTTGACCTGCCTATTGCCTTAGGCGTGTTGATCGCCGGCGAACAGGTCAGCCAAGAAGAAGTCGATGGCTCTCTCATTGTCGGCGAGCTTTCCTTGGATGGTTCCGTTAGGCATGTGCGCGGCGTTCTTGCGATTGCGGCAACCGCCCGGCAGGAAGGCTTCAAGCGCCTTTATGTCCCAGCGACAGATGCTGCCGAAGCAGCGCTCATCCCCGATCTGGAAGTGATCCCCATTGGTTCATTAGCAGAACTCTACGCCCACTTAACCGGTGAGCAGCCCATCGCTCCAGCCCAGACGGTGCCAGTCGCCCTCAGCGATCCGCCTGCAGCCCAAACGGATTTCAGCGAAATCAAAGGGCAGGAGCACGTCAAGCGGGCGTTGGAAGTAGCGGCGGCTGGCGGGCATAATGTGCTCATGTCCGGGCCACCCGGAGCCGGAAAAACACTTCTTGCGCGTGCCATTACCTCCATTCTGCCTCCGCTTAGCCTGGAAGAAGCGCTGGAAGTGACCAAGATTTATTCCATCAGCGATATGCTGCCCAGCGATACGCCGCTCATGCGAGAGCGGCCATTCCGCTCCCCGCATCACACCATCAGCCATGCCGGCTTGGTTGGCGGCGGCAATATGCCTCACCCCGGTGAAATCTCGCTGGCACATCGCGGGGTGCTCTTTCTGGACGAGCTACCTGAATTTGGTCAGCGCATCCTCGAAGTGCTGCGCCAACCTATCGAAGACAAACGCGTAACCATCAGCCGCGCGAATGGCACGCTCACCTTCCCAGCCAATTTTATGCTCATCGGCGCCATGAACCCCTGCCCTTGTGGCTACTATGGCGATACGCAGAAGCAATGCACTTGCTCACCCAGTGCCATCACTACTTACCAAAAACGCATCTCCGGACCGCTGTTGGACCGTATCGATATGCTCGTGCACGTCCCGCGTGTGGAATATCAAAAGCTGAGCAGCGCGCGTTTGGGCGAATCTTCTGCAGATATTCGGCAGCGCGTGATCAAAGCGCGCGAGAGACAAACTAAGCGTTTTGCCGGTACCGAATTGTTTTCGAATGCAGACATGACACCCGCGGAAGTGCGCCAATATTGCGTGCTGGATGCTGCTTCGCAAACGCTGATGCAAGTGGCAATGCGCCAGATGCGGCTAACCGCGCGTGGTTACCATCGTGTGCTCAAGCTTGCCCGCACCATAGCAGACTTAGCCGGCAACGAAGCCATCACTCAGGTCCATCTGGCTGAGGCTTTGCAATATCGCGCTAAAGAGTTTGAGTTTTAATCAACCTCACTAATAGCTACTATAATAAACCTAAAAGAAAGGAGCACAATGAGAACCATTCCATTAGGTAAATCTGAGCTGCAAGTGCCGGTCATTGCAGTGGGATGTATGCGCATCCAAAAACTAGACCAAGTTACTGCAGAGAAGTTTATTAGGAGTGCCCTGGAAATGGGCGCTAATTTCTTTGACCATGCGGATGTCTATGGCAATGGCGCCTGTGAAGCACTGTTTGCCAAAGCCATTGGTATGACCCCAGCTCTGCGTGAGCAGATGATCCTGCAATCCAAGGTCGGCATTCGCGCCAACATGTTCGATTTTTCCAAAGAGCACATCTTAGAAGGCGTGAATGGCTCGCTCAAGCGGCTGCAGACGGATTACCTCGATATCCTCTTGTTGCACCGCCCGGATGCATTGGTCGAGCCTGAGGAAGTAGCTGAGGCTTTCGACATCTTACACTCCACCGGCAAAGTGCGTTACTTTGGCGTTTCCAATCAGAAACCGATGCAGATCGAGCTGCTGCGTAAGTATTTACACCAAGATATTCAGTGCAACCAGCTGCAACTTAGCATCCCGCACTCGCAGATGATTTCCAATGGGATCTACGTCAATATGGAAAATGAGGGTGCCATAGACCGTGACGGGAGCATCCTGGATTATTGCCGGCTGAACCAAATCACTATCCAACCTTGGTCGCCTTTCCAATATGGCTTCTTTGAAGGTGTGTTCTTAGATAACCCCAAATTCCCGGAACTCAACAAGGTTATTAATCGCATTGCTGCAACACATGGCGTTTCAAATACCACGATTGCATTAGCCTGGCTGCTGCGCCACCCAGCCAAGATGCAACCGGTCACCGGCACGATGAACATCAACCGGCTGAAAGATTGCGTCAAAGCAGCTGATGTCTCCCTCAGCCGTGAAGAGTGGTATGAGATCTTTATTGCTGCCGGGAATAAACTGCCATAATCAATAATAAGACACCAAAAGCTGAGTTTGCCTTGGTTTGAGGGTTTATTGCGTAACTATTAAAGCCAAAAAAATAGATTTGAAAAATCGTCAATGTTTGGCTTTTTACTGCTATAATAGATTCAAATCCCCGGTTCATTTACTTCAGGAGAGTACCATGAAAAAAGCTCTAGTTATTAGCTTACTTGTCCTTAGTTTTATTCTCTCGAGTTGCTCTTCCCAATCTTCACCGACTCCACAAGTTGATTATCAAGCTACTGTTACATCATACTCAGTGGATATTGCCTCATTGACGTGGGAGAAGCAAAAGCTTGAAGAGGAAAATGCCGAATTAAAGGCGCAGATCGAGGAATTGAAAGCGCAGCCTGCTCCCAACCCGGAGGCAGAACAAACCATTGCCCAATTGGAGGCTGATAAGGCTGCCCTAGAGGAAAGAGTTGCCGAATTGGAAGCTCAATCTACAGAAGGCGATGAATATCTCACTTCAATATCAAACGCGATGATAACTATGCGCGCAATTTTTTACGGTGGTGAAGAAGGCGAAGGTTTGAAAGTTTTATGTCCAGATGCAGAAAGTAACGATTTTAATTACTCCAGCATCGATGCAATAACGTCAGAGTTGAAAGAGTATCTTATCAGCGAATATAACGTCAGTGAAAGTGACCTTACCGTAACTTACGATACTTTTTGGAAAAATTATGATGATTCGATGGTTAATATTGAGACTCCAAACTGGTACGCGCCTTACGTGGTTATATTTGGTGTAGAAGAAGATGAGACTTTTAATGCCGTTTATGATATTTCTAATCAATGTTATTTAGACTTCCCCAAACTCGAAGAAAAGCTCTTAGAGGTAAGAGGGAATTAGTTTAGAATAATCACGCTTCTTTCACAAAAACAGACAGGCAAAGTCAACTTAGGCTTTGCCTGTTTTTGTCGAATATCAGCTTGAAAATGTCCTCATTCCATCCTCGTTTATAATCAGGATATGCCAAGAACGATAAATGGGCGCCAGTTTCAGTGGCAGCTCCTGGAACAAGTGGGCAAAGGCGATGCCGGCGAAGTATTGCGCGTGCAAGCCCAACCAGGCAGCCTGACCGCTCTAATGAAGCGACCAGTTCAAAATGCCTCTGGCGGTACGATCTTACGCCAAGCAGTACAAATTGAAAACGAAGGTCAGATTCTTGCTAGCCTCAACGGGTTAGATGCCAGCCGTAATGGTTTGCTGGTGCACACACCCCTCTTGCTCGATCAAAGCATCCCAGGAACCACGCAAACCGCTTCTCTCTTCATCGTGAGCGAAGAAGTACCCGGTGTCGCCATCTCTAACCTCCTCAAGCAACGGCTCCAGGAGGACGTCTCACTCTCGCATGTGCTAGTGTTGCGGGTACTCTCCGGGCTTTTTTTATTGCTCGAGCGTGTGCACGAGCATGGAATCGCCTGGAACGACGTCAAAATGGAACATATTTTTTGGGATGAAACCAGCGGAAGACTATCGTTTATTGACTGGGGGAATGGTTTATTCCTGTCTGCTCAATCCCCAACGAATGGTCAGGACCCAGCTTGGTTGGACTACCAACAGTTCATCAGCGAGGGTAACCTGCTGCTTAACCAAATCGCGCCTGAGCTTATCGCAGAGCTGGATTGGCCTGCCAGTGCAGCTCAATTGACAAAAGAAGACCTTACCCAGCTGCAGCTGCGCACGGAATACTTGCTCAGCTCACTATCCATGCGCGTGATCGACTATCAAGTTCTCTTCCGCAAACAAGTGCAATCCATCCATAACCTGGATGAACTTAGTGCCCTGCTCGAGCTCAAGAATTCTCTCGAAGCGTTAGGTGTACTTATTGACAAACAGACTGCATTGGAGGCAATCCAAAGCTTAGCTGTAGATTATGCAAAAAAACAAAGTTTTACCTCACTTAACCAGTTGCTTGCACTGCTCAAACAATACCTGCCAGCTGATTTCGGTGACGTCTGGAAAATAACTGATTACCTTTTGAGGCTTACAGATGCTCATCAGAGCCCATTTTTTACAGAACTACTCACTCGTGTGCTTTCAGCGGATTGGGCTGGTGCCCTTTGGTTGCTTGAGGGTATTCGCGAGCAAACCAATAATTCAGCGCGGCTAAATGCAATGCAAAGCCAGATGCGTAAAGCTGCTAATATACCTAGTGTTTATGCTTCACCTATTTATGACTTCCTAATCCCTCTCAGAGATGATGCGCATCTCCAGCTTATTCACCGGCATACCTCTCAGGATGTAGATGATTCGCTTACTAAAGAGCTGGAGCGATTTTCAATGCAACTTGACGCTTTGCTCGCTAATTGGCACGAACTTGGCACTGGTGAAATATTAGGAGACAAATTGCTCACTCTTCGAGAGCTCCTACGCTCTCCGGCAGTTGGCTTGCTCTCCATACCCCGAGAGCTGCCCAAAGCTTTGAACCTGCTGCTTTCCAAGCTGCGCGAGTTTTTCGCTGCTTGGTCTGAAGGTGAACTTGAGCCGTGCCGGCAAGCCTTGCGGGAGCTTTTCTTGCTGGAGCCTTCCCTAACTTATCTCCATTCCATTGATGTGGAAATCAGCGCCCTAGAAGGCTGGATGGATAAACTTTTTGCAGGTCCCGAACCTGGAGAAACGCTGACGCGTTTCGCGGAGGAACTTCAAACAAATAAGCCCCGTGTGGCTGCGCTGCTCAGCCAGCCAGGCTGGCTGGGCAGCTTATATGCCTGTGTAGAAGTCTTGCAGAATGCTACGGATATCGATACAGTGCGCGCGCAAGCCCAACAGGAAAACTGGCCTATCGCGTGGACTGATTATAGTTACATCACGATTGAAGTGCCTCAGGAATTAGGTTCAAAAGTGACATTGAATGCAGCACAAGCCGCTGCTTTGCAAGGTTTCCATGCAGCCCTGCGGTTGAATCAAGATTTAACCTCAGCCTTACAATCAGTGCACACAACCTTACCTCAATTTTATGGACTTTACCAGGCATTAGCGCAGGATTTTGATTCGATATATAGCACCTTGCCGCTGCAATCAAAACCCCTCGAACTTTCTGCCTTCCCGCAGCAAGATCGAACCAATGTGCAGGAAGCAATGGAAGTGCTCTCGGCTTTACAAAGCTGGAAAGAGGCACTCTCCAGCACAGATCCTATCGATAATCCAGATTTTCCAGATAATCTGCGCATCTGGCAGGTTATCCAAGAAGCTCAAACCGCTCAGCAACTCTGGCAGAAGCAGCTCCTGCCGGCGCTCCAAGCGATCCGCCATCGCGAGTGGGAGAGTTTAAAACTTTCATCCACGAGCCAACTTCCCGAGACATTTGTACAAGCTTGCGCTTACCTAAGTAAATTCGCTGCACAATGGCAGCGCATATCCGAGAGCGGCATTTACCCCGAGCTTACACGTGAGCTGATTTTCTTAGGCGATCAGGCACAAGAGCTGTTCTTTAAGTTTTGGCAGCAGCTGGAGCAAACCTCAAACGCTGCCTTGCGTTGGTTGGTTTTAACGCATCAGTCGCTATTCAGTAGCGTCAACCAAGCTTTATTGCAGATTTCCCGCCACTTAAGAGAGTTAGCCAGAGCTCTAGATGTAATCAACCAAGCGGACTTAGCCGCCTCGCGGTTAGCCCGCACAAGCGCAGGGGATCTCATGTTTTCCCTCGCCCAGCTCGCGGCACTCATTGAGCCTCGAGACGAACCATCAGCGCGCTTGCAATTATGGCAGGAGCAATACAACCAGCTGCTGAAGCAGAATAACTGGCAAGCGTTTAGGCAAGCGGTTCAAGACTTAGATGCTCTACATCCTTTATTGCCTTGGGCAAATGAGCTCGTCTCTCGGGATATCGACATCTTCACTGCCTTCCCTAACCAAAAATGGTAGAATAGGCAGCGCAAACGGAAAGACTATGAAAGAACAAAAATTAGATGCCCGTAATGGGCTTTATTTAGCTGAACCTCTAGACACCTGGCTTAGCGCCGGTCAGCATGACTATGCAATCCCTGAAGCTGCCGGCTCCAGCGCCCGCGTGTTCCTGCTCAAAAGCGCTAATGGCGAGCGCCCCTTCAAGCGTGAGCCTGCCTTTAAGGTGATGCGCCATGATAAATTGGCTTACGCTAAACCACTCTTCTTGGAAGAGTACCATATTCTAGCTGGCTTACAAGGACTAAACAACCTAACGCCGATGCTGGCTGCCGGCTACCTAAAACCCGATTCAGGTACGGCTTGGCCTGCTGAAATTGCACCGCTTTCTAAAGACTTAGTGCGGCAAGCTGAAGCAGCCCACATCACTGGCACACTGATCTTCTTCGAACCAGATGAGATCGAAGACCTCTTAGCAGAATATGAGCAGCGCTTAGCCGATGGATGGCTGCCTTTCGTCGTGCTCGAGCGGCGCTGGGAGGATAACCTTTACATGCTTAGCGATGCTGGCTACACACGCGGCAATTTCGTCCATAACCTGACGATGAAACAGGTCCTGGATATTGCTTTGCAAATCACAGACCTGATGGAAGCAGCGCATCAACGCGGTGCGACTTATTTAGATCACAAACTGTTGCATTACTATTGGAATGAACCCCGCCAAAAGGTGATCATGGTGGATTGGAACATTGGGCATTGGCAGCCAGAAAAACTCCAGCCTGAGGTGCAACAATTTGACCTGCTGCAATTTAGTGCCCGTGCACTTCACCACTTATTCACCGGCAGACAAGCACCCGGTTCCGTTGCCGTTGGACCTAACCGCCCAGAAGATATCGCTAATTCCCCTCGCCACTTCGAAGCCTCCTATTCTTATGAAGTCCAACGGCGCCTGAATAACGAGGAAATGCGCTTTTTGGAAGCAGCCTTAGATGGCGCCTTTAAGAGCGCTGCAGAAATGCATGCGCAGCTAGAAGTCCTTTATAACAAACGGCTATAATCACCCATACTACGTAAAAAAACTGAAAGGAGCCCTCAATGATTCAAGATCTCATTGACCAGGCTAATAACATCCTGAACCAAGCTAACCCTAGCGACGAAGAGTTGCTCCAAGCCGAGAATGCGCTCTCAACTTATTTAGAGGCATTGGCAACGCGCCGAATCGTTGATGAAGTCGACCTCGAAGATGTGGATGAGGCTAATCGCCTGCTACGTGAACTGCGCCGTGAGCGCAGCCGGCGGGTTGCGAGCAGCCCAGAAGCGCCCCGACCTGCTAGCACAACGAAGAGCACGCCCCCAGAATCACCAGCAGAGAATAGCCCATCCCGCCCAACGCCTACTCGCAGCCCAGATCTGGGTGACGAAGATAGCAGCGATCCATTACGCAAGTTTTTTCAATCCAGCCACGACCCAGAAGCTGAACGCCTGATGGATGAAGCCGAAGAGGCTTTTTACAAAGGCAATTATCAAACTGCAATACCTCTCTATGAGAAGGTGCTGCAGTTGGAACCAGGCTGGACGCGCGCAGAAGAGCATCACGCTGAAGCCGAGGAATACCTGCGCTCCGGCAATATTCCTTCTGTAGCCCTGCCACCAGAAGCCGGTAAAGCTTACGGAAAAGCCCAAAGCGCAGCCAGGGTCTTCCGCTACAAAGTAGCCTTGGATTACCTTGATGAGGCTTTCGAACACTTAGAGGAAGCCGGGATCAAGCGCTGGCGTGAAGGCGAAGAGCTGCGCCATGACCTGGAAAACCAGATGCAAGCTTATGATGTCTACAAAGAAGGCTTGAACTTGCTCGCCCAAGGAGAGTTGGTCGCAGCCTTAGGCAAGATCCAAACCGCAGCAAGCGCCGTGGCGATTCCAGAATACATCGATAAAGCTGCCGAGGTCAAGGGCGACATCGCCATGCTAGATGAGGTCAGCGACATCGTCAGTATGAGCGGCAAGATACCTCCGAATAAGCTTGCCGATGCCAAAAGCAAGTTAGAGCGTTTACGCATGAAATATGGCAGCCTTGCACAAATTGGGCGGTTGCAAAACCGACTGGATTTACTTATCCCGGCTGCCACACAGAACCTCCTGGATAATACCCAGCGCCTTAAAGAAGAAGCTGCAAATGCTCCTACCTTAGCAATAGCTCTACAGAAAATTGCCGGCGCACGGGAAAACCTCGATCTTTTGCGTCAGTTAGATGCCTATGATGCGCAAAGCTTGGCACTGGAAAACGAAATCAGTGCACTGGAAACTGAGATCAACAACGCTCAGGATGAAATCGAGCGTGCAAAAGAGGCGCTTGAAACTGGCAGCCGCTTTTTTGCTTTAGATGCTTACCGCATCAGCCGTAACGTGCGCAAGCGCTTCCCTAATGACCCACAAGTGCTCGCTCTCAAGCGCGGGCTCACCCCCACTTATTTCGTGGCTGGTGGTGGATCAATCATCATTATCATTCTCCTGGGGTTTCTGATCAGCTTCGCAGCGCGCAATATTAGCGCTTCGATTTATGCCCGCAATTTGGCACGCACGCCTACAATTACCTATACCCCCACAATAACGCTAACCCCCACGGTTACGCCCACTCCAACCAAAACCCTGACGCCCACTCCGGATTACTCACCAACGCCTACGCGCACCGCCACACCTACACCTGTCGTTATGGTAGTCACACTGCGCGACGTTTATGCCCGCAGTGATTGTTACGCTGGTTATAAAGCTACCGGGTTGATCCCCCAAGGCACAACGTTGACGCTCCTGCCGATGGCAGAACGTCGTTTCGATGAGTTCAACCGCGAATGCGTGCTGGTAGAATTCCGCGGGAGTGATTTTGCCATTATCGGCTACGTGTTAATGGCAGATGTAACTGTCCAGTAAAACCCGAAAAATTGTTACTCCCGGATTTTTGTCTGTAGTGTACAGGAATCCGGGTTTTTCTTTTTCACAGCGATATAATCAGTCATTATTAGGTCCATATGAACGCCCTAGAACAGTCTTACCAGGAATCTTTAGATTTTATTTACAGCTTTGTCGACTTCAGTATGAAGCGGCACGTAGATGACAGTCATCATTTCTTTAAGCTTGACCGCATGCGCAAGTTTGCTGAGCTGCTAGATAACCCTCAGGATAACTACCTCAGTATTCACGTCACTGGGACTAAAGGGAAGGGTTCGGTCGCCTCGCTCTGTGCCAGCGCCCTGCAAGCCGCTGGTTACAAGGTGGGTTTATATACGTCGCCTCACCTGCAGGAGTTTACTGAACGCATCCAAATCAATGGTATGGAAATCGATAAAGCCGAGCTCGTTGCTTTGGTGAACCGTCTGCGCCCGCTTACCCAACAGGTGCCCGAAATCACCACCTTTGAACTCACCACAGCATTAGGCTTTCTTTATTTCGCTGAGCAGCAGGTCGATATCGCCGTAATCGAAGTGGGGCTTGGGGGCAGATTAGACGCTACCAATATCATCAACCCCTTGGTTTCGGTGATTACCCCCGTTTCCTATGACCATCGCGCTGTCTTGGGCGATACGCTTACAGAAATCGCTTACGAAAAAGGCGGCATCATCAAGCCGGGTAAGCCAGTGGTGCTTTCCCCGCAGCAACCCGAGGCTGAAAAGGAATTGTTGCGCATCGCGGCAGAGCGCGAGGCACCCATTACACAGGTTGAGAAAGCCTATACATACACCAAGGTCGCACACAACCTCGATGGACAAGAGATGATTATCACCCGCCGGCTCACGAATAACGCTAACGCTCCCCTTTCGTTAGCTGCGGAACCACTAAGGCTCCATTTGCCCCTCTTAGGCATGCACCAAGTACAGAACGCGGCGACTGCCTTTGCAGCTTTGGATATTATCGCCCAAAATGGCATGGCGCTCTCCCCTCAGGCAGTAGCCCAAGGGTTTGCCCAAGTTACCTGGCCAGCTCGGTTCGAAATCTTGCGCAAAGAGCCGCCGCTGGTCATTGATTCAGCACACAATGGTGATTCTATGCGCAGGCTGCGCCAGACATTGGACGAGTACTTCCCAGGCAGGGCTTTTATCCTGATTTTCGGCGCTTCAGCAGATAAAGAGCTCGATGATATGTTCCGAGAAATCTTACCTCGGGTTGAAAGTGTGATTACCACACAATCCTTGCACCCACGCGCTGCAAATCCACAAGAACTCGCTATGCGCATTGCTCATTACAACGTTCCTGTTCAGGCAATCAACCCCGCCGAAGCTGCCTTATCAAAAGCCTTGGAACTTGCTGGAAGTGAGAAGGGAATCATCGTTGCCGGCAGCATTTTTATTGCCGCTGCTTTACGTTCTATATGGAAAGCCATTCCAGAAAAACAAGTTTATTAAAGGTTATAATTTCTTCAAAACCCTCAAGTCTTAAGGAGTTTTATTTTAGCGTGGATCGAGACCAATTTTTTAACCCATTTAAAGGCAATGCACCTTTCAATTTAACTAAATTTGCCAGCGTTGGCAGCCTTAAAAATGTCCACCCACGAAAACCGAATAAGGATGGTTACATCAAAGGTCCAGCAATCGATCTTGAGGACATTATTTTGCTGCCGCAATCTTTAGCCCCCTTAATATTAAATAACAATGAATTACTTAATTTTCTCCAAGACACGTATGAGCACAATCAGACCATCTTTGGTCTGTTTACCGATCCCGAAAGTCCAGCAGAAAGCCCCCTCTTTCTTGATATTGCCGTGGAGTTGGCTATTGGGAGCATCATTGAATTAGATTCCGATCGTTATAGTGTTCTCTTTCAGGTTCTCCGCCGTGTCCAATTTGTAGAAATCGCTGTAAAAGGTGACCAGGTTATCCTTACCGCGCTGCCTATCCGGCATCGCTATCGACAGACAGAGCATCTGACCGCACTCAAACGTTTGGTTATCGACCAATTTGGAGAATATGTTGACCTCGTCGATTTTATCAGCGACGATGTCTCTCGTTATATCGAAGACACCGACGATCCCGACGATCTCGCGGATTTCATCGCCTCGACCATAGACCTCCCATATTCCGCGCGGGTTGCTTTTCTAAAAGAAACCAACGGGGTTGAACGTTTGAATATGCTCTTACGTACCCTCACCAGCGAAATCAATATCCTTAAATTGGAAGAAGATATCAACAATCAAGTTCAGTCCGAGCTCGACCGCTCCCAACGGGAGATTTACATTCGAGAACAGATTTCTACGCTTCAAAAAGAGCTCAATGATGGCAAACCGGTTGACCCTGCATGGCAGGAGCTCGCTGATCGGGTCGAAAAGACAGCTCTTCCGCCAGAAGCAAAGGAAGCTGCCACAAAAGAACTGGAACACTTAGCTGGGATTAGTTCCCTCTCACCAGAAAGCAGCATGATTGAGTCTTACATCGAGTGGCTGTTAGACTTGCCTTGGACAACGGAAACAACCGATAACTTAGATATCATCCACGCCCAACAGGTTCTCGACCAAAACCACTACGGGCTGAAAAAAGCCAAAGACCGCATCTTAGAATATCTAGCTGTACGCAGCCTTAAACCCAAGGTCAGCCGGCAGCCGATTCTTTGCTTTGTTGGTCCACCTGGGACGGGTAAAACCTCCTTGGGGAAGTCAATTGCTGAAGCTTTAGAGCGCAATTTTGTGCGCGTTTCCTTGGGCGGCGTGCACGACGAAGCCGAGATTCGCGGGCATCGGCGTACCTACCTGGGCGCTCTGCCTGGCCGAATCTTGCAGACGATGCGCAAAGCCAAAACCATCAATCCCGTCTTCATGCTCGATGAAATTGACAAACTCAATGCGGATTTTCAAGGTGACCCATCTGCTGCGCTCCTCGAAGTGCTGGACCCAGAACAAAATTATGCCTTTTCGGATCACTACCTTGAGGTGCCTTATGATCTTTCGAAGGTGCTTTTCATTACCACAGCCAATACAGTTGCATCGATTCCGCCAGCTCTCCTAGACCGTATGGAAGTGATCGAATTCCCGGGGTACATCGAAGAGGAGAAAGCTGCTATTGCAAATCAATTCCTCATCCCAAAGCAACTGCTCGAAAACGGGCTGGATGAAGAAGCGATTCACTTTACGCCTGAAGCGCTGCACCTCATCATCGAAGGTTACACCTACGAAGCTGGGGTGCGTAATTTAGAACGTGAAATTGGGACTGTGCTCCGCAAGATTGCCCGGCTCAAATCTGAGGGGAAACCCCTGCCTAAAGAGATCCTGCCTGAGCAAATTTCGGATTACCTCGGTCCGCAAGAGTTTTACCCCACCGTTGCAGAACAAGCTGATGAAATTGGATTGGCTACGGCTATCGCTTGGACGGAAAACGGCGGCGAGATCATGCCCATCGAGGTGCTGGTGATTGACGGTAAGGGCAATTTACAGATTACCGGCCAGATTGGCGATATTATGCAGGAATCCGCCCAGGCAGCTCTCTCCTACCTCAAATCCAAAGCCGAGATCTTCCAGATACCTGAGGGATTTTTTGAGGACGTCGATCTCCATATTCACGTCCCCGAAGGTGCCATTGCCAAGGATGGACCAAGCGCTGGCATTACTATCGCTACAGCTCTCACTTCTGCGGTGCTGGGCGTACCGGTAAAGCATGACGTTGCGATGACTGGAGAAATCACCTTGCGGGGGCGTGTGCTGCCGGTTGGCGGCATTCGCGAGAAAGTCTTAGCCGCGCATCGCGCCGGCATCAAGACGGTTTTACTTCCGCGTAAGAATGAAAAAGATCTCGCTGAAATTCCGCCAGCAGTCCTCAAAGAGTTAAACCTTGTCCCGGTTGACCATATGGATCAAGTTTTAGCGCAAGCCTTAGCGGACAAGCCGATCAATAAGCAGATGAAGCCGCCCAGCAGAAAAGAAAAAAGAAAAAGCGCTCCTTCAGCCGAAGAAGCGCCTGAATAAACCTTGGGTTTACGCTTTATTTCTCGTCTTCAACAGGCGGAGTGAGTTCCTGGCTTGCTTGCAAGGTTTTTATGCCGTTGCGCACTTGCGTCAGAATGCGGTTCAATTCACCCTCCAGGTTGGTGAGCGTTTCAATTACGTAACGGTCGGTGTCTAACTGCGTTTGGGCAGCTTCCTTGCGCGCCTGGTCTATTATTTGATCAGCCTTCGCCTGCGCAGCAACATAAATATCGCTCTTTTCAATCATTTTCTCACTGCGCTCACGTGCCAAGGCTAATGTACGGTTAGCTTCTTCCTGAGCCTGAGCTAAGATGCGGTCTTTTTGGGCAATAATTTGCTGCGCTTTTTTAATATCATCGGGAATGGAGATGCGCATCTGATCAATGATATCCATAAAAGAATCCTCATCCACAACCACACTACGGCTCAGTGGGATGGGTTTGCTATTATTGAATAGCTCTTCTAAACGGTCAACTAAATGGAGGATATCCATGATGATCTCCTTTTATCGTATATAACACCTAAATAAAGTTTATCATTATTTTTTATTATCCGTGCAGTTTTTATGCCTGATTTTCATAAACTAGAAAATAAAGAAGGTGTTTATCAATCCTTGAGAGAAGAGGTTGGCACGACGGTCTGGTTATCACCCAAAGCTTTGAATTTTGTTTTTAACGCTCTCTCCACAAAATCTGGCACCATGCTGGAAACATCACCATCCAAAGCCGCAATCTCTCGAACTGTTGAGGAGGATAAAAAAGTATGCTGTTCATCAGTAATTAAGGCAATGACGTCAATATCCGGATCTAAGCGTTTGTTGGCTAATGCCATTCTGAATTCGTATTCAAAATCAGAAAAGACGCGTAAACCACGCACGATCGCTTGCGCCCCAACCTTGCGTGCAAAGGAAACAGTCAGTTCACGATAACCTAGAACGCTAACGTTGGGCAAGCCATCCATAGCCTCTTTCACCAGAGCTATGCGCTCCTCTGGTGAAAATAACAGCGTTTTAATCGGTTTATCATAGACCGCAACCACCACTTCAGAAAATAACAGCGAAGCCCTTCGCGCAATATCAATATGCCCAAAATGAATAGGGTCGAACGAACCGGGGAAAATTACTTTAGTCATTTAACTCACCTCTCCACGGCCAGGTAGTTCTGGCCAAAATTGATTGATCGCTGCTTTTAACGACTGAAACTCGGTCGATCCAAGTTCAGGGTCAGCCGCATAGACTTGCTCAGCTATGCTGCGGGCTTTCTGCAGCAAGTGAATATCGGCTAAGTTCGCCATACGCAAATCGGGAAGACCGGCTTGTCGCGTCCCAAGGAAATCTCCTGGTCCGCGCTGACGGAGATCTTCCTCAGCCAATTCAAATCCATCGTTAGTTCGTGTCATCACTGCTAAGCGCTCATTTTCAGCAGCATCTTCCCGCTCTGGAATGAGAATACAATAGGATTGCGCCTCCCCGCGCCCAACCCTGCCGCGGAATTGGTGCAGTTGCGCTAAACCAAAGCGGTCTGCTCCCTCAATCACCATTACAGTGGCATTGGGCACATCCACTCCTACCTCTACCACCGAAGTAGAGACCAAGATATCATACTCTCCATTGCGAAAAGCCAGCATCACCGCGTCTTTCTCTGCTGGTTTCATGCGTCCATGTACTAAACCTACTCTTAAGTGTGGGAAAACTTCTTCTTGTAAGGTTTGTTGTTCCTCCACAGCAGCTTTTGTTTCTTCATTCTCGCTTTGCTCAACCAGTGGATAAATGATGAAAGCTTGGTGTCCCTGCCGAACTTGTTCTTCAATCAGCTCATACACTTTCTGGCGCTCAAAAGGATAGGCAATGCGCGTCTCAACGGGGAGTCTGCCGGCAGGCATCTCATCCATCACACTCACATCCAAGTCTCCAAAGATGGTTAGCTGTAAGGAGCGCGGGATCGGCGTGGCAGTCATTACTAATAAATGCGGGTTATTCCCTTTATTTCGAAGGGCAGCACGTTGCTCCACACCAAAGCGGTGCTGCTCGTCCACCACGACCATTTGCAAGTTCTGGAAGGTAACCGGTTCTTCAATTAATGCATGCGTCCCGACGAGCAGTTTAACAGTGCCATCCTGCAATCCTTCCAAGATCTCACGGCGCTCCGCTAAGCTTGTATCCCCAGTGAGCAAGCGTACCTGATTTGGTTCGAGAAAAGCTGTCCCTTTTTTGCCTGGCTGCGTGGTGAGCTTGAGAATAGTCTGATAATGCTGTTCGGCTAAAATGCCCGTCGGCGCCATCAAGGCAGCTTGGGCACCCCCCTCAATCACGATGGACATACCTAAAACTGCCACGATGGTTTTACCAGAGCCAACATCGCCCTGCAAAAGACGGTTCATCGGATGCGGGCTGGCAAGATCTGCGCGGATCTCAGCGATTGCTCGTTTTTGCGCGTTGGTAAGAGCGTACGGTAGGTTTTCAATCCGCTCTGTTAACCACCCATCATCCACATGATACGGTGTTCCTTCTAAGCCTTGCCATTGGCGTTTCTGTTGGATCACACCTAACTGGAGCAAGAAAAGCTCGTCAAAAGCCAATCGGTATTGTGCTTGTTTAATCTTTTCCTGAGAATCAGGAAAGTGAATTTGCACAAGAGCTTCTTGCAAGGGTATGACCTCTGCTTGCTTTTGGAGGGATTCGGGGAGATAGTCGGGCACGCGCTCTGCCCAATAGTGTACGACGTTAAATTGCGTCTTGCGCAGCCAGCGTTGTGTGATTTGCGCTGTGAGTGGGTAAATCGGCACAATGCGGTTGGTATTAAGTTGCTGCTGATCGATAGGTTCATAATCCGGGTGATAAAGGACGGGTCTTCCACGGTAGTTATCCACTTTCCCGGAAATAGAAATGAAAATCCCAGGTTTTAAATAGCGTGTAACGTAGGTCTGATTGAACCACAATAAACGCAACATCCCAGTTGTATCCGAAACAATGACCTCGGTCATCAAACGACCCCGGTTTGGCTGCAAGACTTGTACATCGATAACTTTGGCAATAATGGTAACTTCTTCTCCATAATGCAGCTGATTGATGGGCTTGAGCTGGGAATAATCTTCGTACCGCCGTGGGAAAAGATACAACAAATCGCGAATAGTTCTCACACCAAGCTTTTCCAGATTAGCTGCTTGCTTCTCACCAACGCCACGAATAACGCTGACCGGTGCATCTAACCCCACAGACGAAGCTGCCGGTACGCGGCTACTGGTAGACATCCGCCGTTTAGGAGGCTGAGCTTGGGAAGTTTTTTCTGGCTGGGCTTTGATTTCATCAGCCGCTGGTGAGGACACCCGCTGCATAGCTGCCGCCGCTGGCAGTTTTTCGATACCAGAAATTCCTAATAGCTTGCCGACCTCCACCAAGGATTGCCGGCGCTGATCTACCGTCAACCCTTCGTAGTTTTTGAGTTTTGCACTCACTTCAGAAATCAGCGTTTCGGCTAGAGCGGCTTCACGCGCATCACTAAGCAGGGTAACAGCCAATTTTTGCATCCCCCCATAAACAGCGCGGTTAGTGTACCCTAACTGTGCTTCTAATTTAAAGATTTTGGCATACTTTTCAGCTAAAGCGTTCATAAGCGTCATTTTCTGAGTTAATCATACCCGAATTAGGCGCAAACGAACTACACTGACAAGATAACCCAAACGACAGCCTCAGAATCAAAAAAGCCAGCAAGTAAGCTGGCTATAAGCATGGGGTCATTTTATTCAATCGCGATAATTAATTGGTAATAGGGCTGCCCGCCTTCGTGTACTTCGATATCAAGGTCAGGATATTTTTCCCGCACCTGATCAATAAGCTGATTAACTTGGTTTGGAGCCATTTCCTCACCATAGAAGAAAGTCAGCCGTTCGAAAGCATCTAAATTTGCTTTTTCCAATAAACCGAAGAGCGCACCCTCAAGCGTATGGTTAGAATATACTAACTTTCCATCCAGCATTGCGATGACATTGCCTTTTTCCACTTCCACATCGTCAATGGTAACGTCGCGGGTGGCTGTGGTTATTTCGCCAGTGTGCACTTCCTGAATAGCTTCAAGCATTGCTTCTTCGTTCTCTTCGAGTGTGCCATCGGGAATCAGGCGCAGCATGGCGGCAAAACCCTGCGGAGCGTTACGCGTCGGAATCACAACAATGTTTTTCACGCTTACCTTAGCTGCATTTTGTGCTGCTAAGATGATGTTCTTGTTATTAGGCAAAATGATGATTTTATCAGTCGGCAAGTTCTCAAACGCAGCAACAATTTCCCTCACGCTGGGGTTCATCGTTTGACCGCCAGTAACAATGGCAGCTGCCCCCAAACTGGCAAAAATGCGCGAGATCCCATCCCCAGGGGAGACTGCCACCACCGCGATTTGTCCCAGGGTCACAGGAGCAAGCTTAATTGGTTCTTTCTCATCTTTACGAGATTTAACCTGATCCTGCAAATTCTCCATTGCGACTTTTTTAATCGTACCCAAACTCTCAGTGTACTCAATAGGCGTAAATCGTTTTTCCAGTGGAACGTGAATATGCATGCGATAAAGCCCATCGCCTTCGCCTACTTGGATACTCGTGCCAATTTCACTTAGCCCGCTATAATAACTTTCTAGTGAAAACTTGTCCGTAGGAGTGAAGTCGATTACCACTTCGTAGTCTTGGCCTTCTTCGATATTCTCTAAGGTGTTTTGCAGATCCATCTCTGAAAGCGGTTTAGCTACAACAGTAGAAACGTCCAAAGGCTGCCCTTCGATGAAACGTAACATCCCCTCGAAAATGTAATATAGTCCGGTCCCACCAGAATCGACAACACCGGCTTGTTTCAGGATAGGCAGTAACTCTGGGGTGCGGCGGACACTCTCATCACCGGCGCGAACAATTTCTGCCAAAATCTCGTGCAGACGTGCACCTCGCTTGGCAGTTTCTTCGGCAGCCGCTGTCATATCTTTAATCACTGTGAGAATCGTCCCTTCTACAGGGCGCACAACGCCTTTATATGCTGTGTTTCGCGCTTCTTGCATCGCTCGCACAAACAAAGCGCTATCCATTGTGTCATAATGATCGAGGGCACGGGCAAAACCTCGCCAGATCTGGGAAAGGATAACCCCGGAGTTCCCCCGTGCACCCATCAGAGCGCCTTGGGCAATAGCATGTGCCATTTCGCCGATATTCTCACTTTGGCGAATTTCCGCTTCCTTTAAGGCAGCCTGCATAGTCAGGACCATATTCGTACCTGTATCCCCATCTGGCACAGGGAAAACATTCAGGGAATTGACGTAAGGCTGATTCGCGGTTAAGCGCACCAAACCAGCTTCAAATAGCAGCATTAATCCTTTTCCATCTACAGGTGAGTCAACCAGCTTGTGGCGCTCAGCCTCGCTTAGCATAGCGCTTAGCTTTTCATTCATGAGTCCTCTATTATTCAATCAATTTAGTCGGGATTGCTTATGCGCAGTCCGCGGACGTGAACATCCACGCGTGTGACTGGGATGCCCATGGTTTTTTCCACATTATATTTAACACTTTCAGCAACAGAATCGGCAACAGTCTTGATGCGCAAACCATACTCTATGATTAAATTTAATTCGATGGTAATTCCTCCGCTATCTGAAGAAACCGTGATGCCGTAATTGTTGTTACGATTAAAAAACTGTCCTATGGCTTCGATCATGTTGCTTGGTGCCAAACTGATAACACCATAGGATTGTAAAGCAGAGTTTCGAGCGACAGATTTGATCGCTTGGGGCAAAATATAAATTCGTCCTAAAGGATTCTGTTGGCTTGTCATTTTCTTTTCTCTCTTCTTACAAAGTACCTTGATTCAATTAATTTGTTGTGATATTATAAGCCCTTGCCTGAGAGGTGCCAACCACTCAGACCTCGACATTATACTGCAACATGAAAGGAAATCGAGATGGCAAAATGCGAAAATTGTGGAAAAACCACCAACTTTGGGCATAATCGCAGCCACTCTCTTGTCGCCACCAGACGTGAATTCCGCCCCAATCTCCAACGGGTCACGGTTTACGAAAACGGCAAGAAGGTGCGCAAGCTGCTTTGCACACGTTGTATTAAGTCCTTGACGAAACAGTACAATTGATATTGACCTTAATTTTGCCTAATAAAAGTCGCCTTCGTGCGGCTTATTTAGTTTGACATTTTTCAGAGTAATGGTAAGTTTAAAAATTAATCAAAACTGTTTTTTTAGACTATAAGTCTAGCTCGTTGAAAAGCTAACTAAAACCTGAAAGGAAGGTTTATGTTTAATATCTTATTTAAAGTGCATTACTATCTCAACCCCGGCACTGGCAGCCTGATTGTGCAGTTACTAGCAGCTGGCGTGTTGGGTGGCATCGGTATTTTGATTAAAGTATTCTGGGCACGCATCAAAGCCTTTTTCAAGGGCGAAAAATACGTCCCGCCACAGCCCGAAACGACCGACCCTGCATACGAGGAAGATAAGTCTAATGAATAACCTTGAGCGGATTGGGGCCTCATTTCGCGATCCGAGCGGCTTTCTATTCAAACGTAATGGGGTCCTCTACCGACAAGTTAACACATCCTATCGCAAAGCATACGACCATTTGATTTCCAGTGGTCTTTATGATGCCTTGGCTGCGTCGCAGAAGATGGTCGCTCACACGGAGACGAATGATCACCCTGCTGAGCCGGACTGCGCCTATAAGGTGATCCAGCCGGAGCTTATCCCGATGATCTCCTACCCTTATGAGTGGTCATTCTCGGAGATAAAAGACGCAGCGCTGCTCACCCTCGAAGTCGGACGCATGGCTCTACTGAAGAACATGATCTTGAAAGACGCTAGCGCCTACAATATTCAATTTCTAGACGGTAAACCAATATTAATTGATACGCTTTCCTTCGATATTTATCACGAAGGGCAGCTATGGGATGGATACCGACAATTTTGTCAGCATTTTTTGGCACCTTTGGCGTTAGCCTCGTTGGTAGATATCCGCCTGATTCAATTGATGCGCGTTTACATCGATGGGATCCCGCTCGATTTGGCGAGTGAGCTGCTCCCCGGCAAGACAAAATTTGGTACTGGTGGTTTAAATATTCATATTCACATGCATGCCCGCGCTGAAAAACGTTACGCTCAAAGCGAATCCCTGCCCACCGCTGGCGTGAAAATGGATAAAGCTTCCCTGCTCAGAATCTATGACTCTCTGGAAAAAACTCTTCTTTCTTTAAAATGGGAACCAGCCGGAACGGAATGGGGAAATTACTACAACATCACCAATTATTCCGATGATTCGCTCAAGAAAAAGGGCGAAATCGTTGGAAAATTCATCGAAGAAGTAGCGCCCAAAACTGCCTGGGACCTAGGAGCCAATAACGGTCTCTTCAGCCGGGAGGCTTCGCGCCGGGGTGTGATGACCGTTGCAAGCGACATCGACCCCGCTGCGGTCGAACAAAATTATCTCGCCATCAAACAGAACAACGAGAAAAACTTGCTCCCATTGGTCATAGACTTGACTAATCCAAGCTCAGCGCTCGGTTGGTCTAACGCCGAACGTGAATCTTTTATTAGCCGCGGCCCTGTGGACCTGGTCCTCGCATTAGCCTTGCTTCATCACTTAGCCATCTCAAATAACGTTCCCCTTGATTCAATTGCGGAACTCTTTTCCGAATTAGCAAACTGGGCGATTGTGGAATTCGTCCCGAAAAGCGATTCGCAGGTAAAGCGTTTATTGGCTACGCGCAAAGATATTTTTGATCAATATACGGTGGAAGGCTTTGAGAAAGCTTTTTCTGCTTATTTTACATGTGAAAAGAAAGAGCCCATTCCAAACAGCGAGCGAATAATTTATTTATTCAAGAAAAAATAAAGCTCTAGACTAAATCATAAATCACGAAAAGACAGCCTCACTATGACGTCGTGAGGCTTTCTCGTAACTTCTTGATCCCTGCCCTAATCCCCTCAGGATAACCAAAGATAGCTGTGCCAGCTACAAAATCGCGTGCTCCGGCAGCATAAGCCGCAGCAATCGTGCTTGCCTCGATGCCACCATCTACCTGGATCACCGCTTCTGAGCCAATTTCATCTAGCAGTTTGCGCGTATCGCGGATCTTTTGCAGCATTTCCGGGATAAACTTTTGCCCACCAAAGCCAGGATTGACTGTCATGATCAGCACCTGATCAAACATCCCGTTTAAGTAACGCAAACCCTCCACCGGTGTGGCAGGGTTGAATGTAACGCCTGGATGCACCTCTAAGCTGCGGATTTGCTGCAGAGTGCGGTGCAGGTGTGGGCAAGTCTCGTAATGCACGGTAATAATATCGGCGCCAGCCTCCGCAAAAGCCTCGAGATGCTTTTCGGGCTCGACGATCATCAAGTGCACATCCAAGGGAAGCTTGGTCGCGCGTTTGCAAGCCCGCACAATGTTCGGACCAAAGGTGATGTTGGGTACAAAGCGGCCGTCCATCACATCGATGTGAATCTTATCTGCGCCGGCTATTTCACACTCACGCAGCGCCTGCTCCAAGTGCAGCAGATCGGCTGAAAGAATAGAAGGTGAAATCAAAGTATTCAATAGCAGCTCCTAAGGTCTCAAGTTCATGTAAACGTACAGCCAGAAAGGGATCAGACCAAAGAGCGAAGCAAACGCAAGCAAGCCCAATAGCCAAGTGCCCCAGTCGATCTTCTTTGGTTCTTCTTCAGCCTCTTCTTCAGGGGCAGCGTAATAACCCTCCTCATCATCAGGTAGAAATGCCGTTGAAGGCTGCGCTGAGGGAACTGCAACACCTATCGGCGATATGACTGGCGCTGCACGTCCGCCTTCATGCAGGAAGAAGTTGGATTTCTTGAGGCTTGGATCGGATTCATACAAGCCTAGCAGTAAATGCCCTAATTGATCCGCAGTGCGGTAACGGGCGGAAGGCTCCTTTGAGAGCACTTTCAGGATGATTTCATCCAGTTGGGAAGGGATAGCAGGGTTAATCGCTCTCGGTGGAATAGGCTGCACTTCGCGGTGCATGCGTGCCAGTTCCTCAGCATCGCCTGCGTTGAAAGGTAATTGACCCGTAAGCATTTCGTACAAAATTACCCCCAGCGAGTAGACATCCGAAGCTGGTGAAGGCGGCAATCCGGCTGCTTGCTCTGGGGAAAAATAGTGCGGCGAGCCCCACACAACCTCGCTGCGTTCCTCTGGAGAAATACTGGCTAAGGCACGCGCAATCCCAAAATCGGTGACCTTCAAGCGCCCATCCGGCGAAACGAGCATATTATGCGGTTTGATATCGCAATGCACCAAGCCCGCACGATGAGCATAACCTACGCCCTGGCAGGCTTGGATCATGAGCTCCAAGGTTTCCTGAACAGAAAAGCGGCTTTTCTCGCGGATGCGAGTTTTCAGATCCGTGCCAGGCACGTATTCCATCACGATGAAGAGGTGCCCTTGATCCAAACCAAAATCGTGCACCGTGACGATATTGGGATGGCTGAGATTGGCGGCAGCACGTGCTTCCTGGCGGAAGCGCTCACGGAAGGACATATCGGTGGAAAGATCCTCGCGCAGCACTTTAACTGCCACACTGCGCTCAAGCATCAGGTCTTTAGCTTTATAGACTAAAGCCATGCCACCAGTGCCCAAGGTTTGCTCTAACTGATAGCGATCGTTGAGTATCATTGGCGTTGCCATGTGAGATGATTATAAATCAAAAAAAGATAAATCCATTTGCTCAATGAGCTCTTCAAACCCATAGAGGTAACCTCGGATCCCTACATATCGAACTGTGTTCCCATTTTTATTTCCAGCCAAAGAGAAACCTTAAAATATCTGCAATTAGTGTGCCAAGCCCTTGATTTTCAACCATTTTTATTCTATAATGTGACAAATAGTGTCAAAGAGTGTCAGAAAGTGTGGCATAAGAACGCTGGTCAGTTCCAGCGTTCTGTCATTAAAAGAGGAATAGAACAAATGTTCTTTGGGCAGTACGAACACAACATTGACGCAAAAGGAAGATTAACTATCCCGGCTAGCTTCCGAGAGCAAGCTCCAGAGGGAATTTATCTTACTGAAGGGTTTGACTCTAACCTAATTGCTTACCCAAAGCAACATTTTGAGCAAATTGCCAACAATCTCAGCGAGCTTTCCATTACCGACCCGGAAACACGCGCTTTGCGCAGGTTGATTTTTTCTAACGCTGCAATGCTCACCTACGATACTGCTGGCCGCATTCTGATCCCCGCTTTCCTGCGAGCGACCGGGCAGATTAACGACACTTGTATGATCATCGGCATCGGAGATAGTTTCGAAATCTGGTCAGTGGAACTTTGGTCATTGGAAGCACAATCGCACAATGACCCTCAAAAAAACAGCAACCGTTGGGCAGCCATTAATATCTCTGCTCGAGGTAATTAATGGAGACGGGAGTACCGCACCGTCCAGTACTTTACCAAGAAATTATTCAATACCTGGCACCTTTCAGTCCCGGGCGCTATTTAGACTGCACTGCAGGAGCTGGCGGACACTCTAAGGGTATCCTGGAAGCCAGTGCTCCCGATGGTCAACTTGTTGCGTTAGATCTTGACCCGGATGCCGTAGCTCTGGCTCGCGCTACACTTGCTCCCTTTGGCTCCCGTGCGATCGTCAAACATGCTTCTTATACCGAGAGTGCACAAATCCTGGCGGAAATCGGGTGGCAAAAGGTGGATGGCATCGTGCTCGATCTGGGCGTCTCATCAATGCAACTCGACCAGGCTGAGCGAGGATTTTCCTTCCAGCAGAACGGACCGCTGGATATGCGCTTCGATCCAACCTGTGGTCCTAGCGCTGCAGACTTGGTGAACAACTTGGATGAAAAGGCACTCGCAGACTTGATTTGGCGTTATGGTGAAGAACGTTACTCCCGCCGGATCGCCCGAGCCATCGTGCAAGCCCGACCTTTACAAACAACACAAGAGTTAGCCACTGTTGTGCGATCTGCCATCGGCAAAACCAGCGAGAGGCAAGACCCAGCAACACGTACGTTTCAAGCGTTGCGTATCGCTGTCAATGACGAGCTGAAAAATATACAAGAAGCACTTCCGCAGCTCATAGAACTTTTAGAATCAAACGCCCGCCTGGCTGTAATCTCTTTTCACTCGCTGGAAGATCGCATCGTAAAGCAAATTTTCCAGCGGGAGAGCAAAGATTGCATCTGCCCGCCAGAGCAGCCTATCTGTACTTGTGGCCATCATGCGAGTATCAAAATTATCACGCCGCATCCTGTGGTTCCACAGGAAGAAGAAAAGGCTCTAAACCCGCGCTCACGCAGTGCAAAACTACGTGTGGCACAAAAATTGTAAATTGGCATAGAATCTGCAGCTTAAGACCTATGAAAACTAACTTTCTACACGCATATCAACAAGCACCCTGGCGGACGCAATTGCAGTGGATCGGCATCTTCCTGCTAATCCTGGTCATTATTGCTGCTATCGCTGGGGTGTACCTTTCGGTAAGTGAAAGAGCTGCGACCACAGGCAGGCAAATTCAAAACTTAGAAGAAGAGATTACTTTGTTAGAAATCGAGAACAATGATCTTGCTTCTCAATTAGCTTCCATTAAGTCGATTAAGAATATGCAAGCGCGCGTGGAAGATCTAGACATGGTCCGGGTAGATCCACAGCAAGCCTTATACCTCGAGATTCCCGGCTACGTCCCAAAGGAAGCTGCTGTTCTCGCCCCACCAGCGCGCAGCGAAACCCGAGAAACACCAGTTTTACTCCCCGAGTTTACAGCCTCATTATGGGATTGGTTCCTGAGTAAGCTCAGTCAGCCTCAGATTCCGAGCGAGGTGCAGCCATGAAGGGTCAAGCTTCGTCGCGGTTTATCATCGTCGCTGTCATCGCTTCTTTAGTGGGCAGCGCGATTGGCATTCAGATGATCCGCATCCAAAATATTCCCGCCGCAGCTGAAATTTTAGCCCAAAGTGAAAACTATCGCGGATTTATCGAGACGATCTATCCGGAACGCGGCAGTATTTATGATGCCGAAGGCAATCTTTTAGCTGGCAATGAAGCTGTCTTCGAAGTAGGTTTAGATTTGGCGAGTGTAGCCCAGCCAGAGACCATCGCCGCGGTTGCTTCGAGCGTCTTGGGGTTGGATTACGCCGAAGTTTTAGCTAGTGCTCAAATGACGCCTGGTGACGGGAACCCTTATTATGTTGTCTTGGAAGGTTTTGCGACAAAAGAGGAAATCGACGAGCTCGAAAAAATCAATCAAGAATATGAGGATAGGAAGGTTGGTCGGAACGAAACCAAACCGTCCTTAAGTGGTTTAATCTGGACAGCCCAAAACAAGCGGAGCTACCCAGAGGGTGACCTCGCCTCTAATATTATCGGGTTCTATTCATTCTTAGATAAAACCGAAGGCAAGGGGTATTTTGGTGTGGAAGAAGCATATAACGAATTGCTTGCTGGCACACCAAAACAAGTCTTCAAAAACTACGACCCGGTAGAAATTCCCACAACCGAAACGGTATCACCAGGCGCGAGTTTAGTGCTCACGATAGACCGCGATATCCAAGCCATGACCGAAAACGTACTCAGTGAAGCCATCGATTGGTCTGGCGCGGAAGCTGGAACGATTTTGGTCTATAACCCCGAAGATGGCAGTGTCTTGGCGATGGCGACCACGCCTCGGTTGGATCCGAACGAATATTGGAAGTATAGCGAAGTCTTTCCCAACCCAACCCCCTATAACCGCGCTATCAGTAAATCTTACGAACCAGGTTCGGTCTTTAAAGTGCTTACCATGGCAGCCGCTTTAGATGCTGGTGCGGTTACGCCGGAAACTGTTTTTCATGACACAGGCTCAATCATGGTTGGCGGCACCACGATCACCAACTGGAACTATGGCGCTTGGGGCGACCAGGATATGACCGGCTGTATGCAGCATTCGCTGAATGTGTGCCTCTCCTGGATTGCTATGCAATTAGGCGCTGACCGATTCTATTCCTACTTAAAAAACTTTGGCCTTGACCGCAACACTGGCATAGATTTGGGTGGCGAGGTCCACTTCCCCCTCAAGGTCCCTGGGGATAACCAATGGTACGAAGTAGACCTGGCAACCAACTCATTCGGTCAGGGTATTTCCCTCACTCCCATCCAGATGGTCATGGCAATCGGTTCAGTTGCGAATGAGGGCAAAATGATGGCACCGCATGTGGTCAAATCCATGATTATCGATGGACGCCAGTATGAGGTTAATCCTGTAATTGTGGGCACACCGCTCAAACCCGAAACAGCAACAACGCTCACCTCTATGTTGGTCACATCTCTCGAAGAAGAATCCTCAGTTGCCTTGGTGGAAGGTTACTCTGTGGCAGGCAAAACTGGCACGGCTGAGATCCCGACAGAATTTGGTTATACCAGTTCGGTAACGAACACGAGCTTTGTCGGCTGGGGTCCAGCAGAAGACCCCAAGTTCCTCGTCTACATCTGGCTGGAAAAACCAACGATATCAATTTGGGGTTCGGAAGTGGCAGCTCCAGTGTTTTCCGACATTGTGAAAAATCTCGTGGTTCTGATGGATATCCCACCTGATAACATCCGCCTGCAGTCTGCTAGTACTACGAACGGAGAGTAGAAATGCTGACTTTACAGCACGTTCTCATAGCGTTAATCGGAAAAAGCATCGGCAATCTTGATTTCAAGATCACCGAAGGCTGCATTGATTCGCGCCACGTGCCCCCTTTTAGTATGTTTTTTGCACTCAAAGGCGAAAACACAGATGGACACTTGTATGTTGATGAAGCCTTTGCCAAGGGAGCCAACTTAGCCATCATCGAGCATCCCATCCAGAGCGAGTTCCCGGTTGTGGATATCCGCGAAGGAATTGCAGCACTCCCCTCTCAACCGCCCTTCAGCTTACTCGTCGAGGATACCCTCCAAGCACTGCAAAAATTAGCTGCTTATTGGCGCCGGCAATTTAACCTAAAGGTCATTGGCATTACTGGCAGCGTAGGCAAAACTTCAACCAAAGAACTTACCGCTAGTGTGCTTTCTCAGCGCTACGTTACACTCAAAAACCCAGGCAACTTGAATAATGAAATCGGGCTGCCACTGACATTACTACAACTTAACGAAAGCCATCAAGTGGCTGTGCTCGAAATGGGGTTTTACATCCCAGGGGATATTGCCCAACTCTGCAACATTGCCCTACCGCAAATTGGCATCGTTACCAACATAGGCACGGTGCATGCAGAACGCGCTGGTTCAATAGAGGCTATTGCCGCCGGAAAATCCGAACTTGTCCAAGCTTTACCTCCAGCGCCAGAAGGTGTTGCCATCCTTAATTATGATGATGAGCGCGTTTTGGCAATGGCACACCAGACGCGCGCCTCGGTTTTCACTTACGGGCTCGATCCACAAGCAGACCTTTGGGCAGATGAGATTGAGAGTATGGGGTTAGAAGGCATTCGCTGCCGCATGCACTATCATGGGGAAGATTTTTATTTAACCGCTCCTTTAATCGGCAGGCACTCCGTATATACATTGCTGCGCTCTGCTGCAGCAGCACTTTGCTTAGGCTTTAATTGGGCTGCCATTTTTGACGCATTTAAAAACAGCCAACTTCAGCTGCGTATCACAACAGTACAAACAGCTTCCGGGGCACTCCTCCTTGACGATACCTACAACGCTTCGCCTGACTCGACGCTCGCAGCGCTTAACTTGCTGGCAGATTTGGACGGGCGCAAAGTGGCTGTATTAGGCGATATGCTCGAATTGGGACAATATGAAGAAGACGGGCACCAACGTATTGGCATCCGAGCAGCTGAAGTGGCAGATGAATTGGTATTCGTTGGGCAGCGTACCAAAACCAGTTTAAACGCCGCATTAGAAGCTGGCTTTCCAGCCCATAAAGCACATTGGTTTGCCACGCCTTCCGAAGCAACCCAATACTTACGCAAGATCCTTAAGGATGGTGATATTGCTCTAATCAAAGGGTCGAACGCTATGCGCATGGATCAAATCGTTTCCGCCTTGGAGGTCGTTGCCTCATGAACGCTTCCACTTTGGCAATTGCTATCAGCGGTTTTAGTTTCTTACTCTCGGTTATTTGGGGTCCTCCTTTCATCCAGCTGCTTAAGCAATTGAACATCGGTAAGATCATCAGCATGGACGTGCCAGAGTCGCACTTAGCAAAGATGAACACCCCTACCATGGGCGGGTTCATGTTCCTCATTCCGATAACCATCCTGACGGTGATCCTTAATGCGGTATCCCTATTCGGCTCGCGTCTCTTTGGTTCCTCGATTTTTGTGCCGCTTTTGACGATGTGGGGTTTTGCGCTGATAGGTGCAGTGGACGATTGGGAGGGCATTCGTGGACCGCGGCGCGGTTTAGGCATGACCGCAAGGACGAAATTTATATTACAGGCAATAATTGCTTTGGTCGTTGCCTACGGATTAACAGAAGTATTAGATGTCCCTCATCTCTTTTGGCCCTCAGCGCCTACTGCTCTTGATCTTGGCTGGTGGTACATCCCATTTGCAGCGCTTCTTATCGTCGCAATGGCAAATGCGGTCAATTTTACCGATGGGATCGACGGGTTGGCTGGTATGATCTCGCTAACCCTATTTGGTATCTATGGCATTATCGCCATGACCCAGCAGCAGGTCTACTTAGCCCGCTTCTGCTTCTGCATCGTTGGCGCGCTGGCTGGCTTCTTGTGGTTCAACGTCAAGCCAGCTGAATTGATGATGGGCGATACCGGTTCCCAAGCTCTTGGAGCCACTTTTGCAGTTGTCGCTCTTATGACCGGTCGCTGGCTCTTCCTGCCGCTCATTGCCATCATCCCCGTGGCAGAGCTTCTCAGTGTAATTATTCAAGTATCGTACTTTAAAGCCACCCACGGAAAGCGTGTTTTCAAAAAAGCACCCATTCACCATCACTTCGAGATGTTGGGATGGCCAGAAAATAAAATCGTGCTCCGCTTTTGGATAATCGGGCTCATCGCCGGGATGCTCGGCTTAGCCTTAACGTTTTTAGGATAAAGATGGAAAATTGGTCTGGAAAGAAAGTTATCGTGATTGGTGCCGCCAGGCAAGGTACGGCTCTCTCGCGCTACCTTGCTTCCAAAGGTGCTCAGGTGATCCTCACCGACATGCACTCCTTGGATGACCTGCCTGCAAATCTTCCCGATTTAGAGAAATTAGGTATCCAGCTGCGCTTAGGCGGTCACCCGCTGGAGCTGTTAGAGGGTGCAGACCTTGTCTGTGTTTCCGGCGGTGTGCCTCTGACTATCCCCTTCATTCAAGCAGCGCTGCAGCGGGGCATCCCGTTGAGTAATGATTCGCAGATTTTCTTAGAGGCATGCCCAGCTCAGGTTATTGGCATCACTGGTTCCTCCGGCAAAACCACGACGACGGCATTGGTGGGCTTAATGGCTCAAAAGTACTTCGAAATGAAACAAAATGGTCATCGTGCTTGGGTGGGCGGGAATATCGGCAACCCCTTGATTGAACAAGTCGATCAGATTGATGAAGATGACCTTGTGGTGCTCGAACTTTCCAGTTTCCAATTAGAGCTGATGACCCGTTCCCCGCAGATTGCCGCAATCCTAAACATTACCCCCAACCACTTGGATCGGCATGGAAGCATGCAAGCTTATATTGCAGCGAAGAGCCGCATCCTGCGCTTCCAGCATGCTGGGGATGTCGCTATTCTCAACCGCGATGATCCAGGCTCTTGGAGTTTGGCTGAACACCTCAAAAGTGATTTGATCAGCTTTGGCTTCCAGAAGCCAGATTCTAAGCAGAATGGTACCTACATCTATAAAGACGCTATTTGGCTGCAGCTCGGTCGCGAAAGCCTCAAGATGCTGCCTTTAGAGTGGATCCAGCTACCGGGAAGACATAATTTCGCTAACGTTTTGGCTGCCTGCGCCATTGCAGCCGCTGCTTCATTAGCTCTGCCTGCGATCCAGACCGCCATCGAGGAATTCACAGGCATTCCGCACCGCCTGGAATTTATCCGTAACATTAATGGAGCTGACTGGTACAACGACTCGATTGCCACCGCACCAGAGCGGACAATGGCTGCCATCGAAGCCTTCGAAGGACCGCTTGTCTTGCTGCTGGGCGGGCGCGATAAAAATCTGCCCTGGGATGACCTCTCCCAGCTCATTCACCAACGTGTGCGCGCCGTGGTGCTCTTTGGTGAGGCAGCCGGCTTGATCGAAAGAGCTTTAGGGGCGGTGAAAAAAGGAGAAACTTTACAGGTCATCTCCCGATGCAACACGCTGGAAGAAGCCGTACAAGCAGCCGCGAAGTTGGCTCAACCTGGTGATACCGTCTTGCTTTCTCCAGGCTGCACCAGCTTTGATGCTTTCAAGGATTTCGAAGAGCGCGGCGAATACTTTAGGAAGTTGGTAAATGCTTTATGAATAACGTAAATGCAAAACCTCAAACGAAAAGACGCGGCATGACTAAGTTGCCTTTTGATGTGCCTTTAGTCCTTATCATAGCAGCCTTGTTAGTGATTGGTTTGTTAATGGTTTACTCCTCCAGCTGGGATGCCTCCTTAATCATGGAGAAACCACCGACTTATATTTTCACCCGCCAGGTGCTATGGGTAGTATTAGGAATCGCCGTAGCTGTTGGACTGAGCTACTTTGACTATCACAAATTCGAGCCATTTGTCGCCTGGTTGATGCTGGGCGTGATTGCTATGCTCACAGCTGTGGTTATTCGCAACAGCTTCCAAGGCATTTCGAGCCGCTCGCTGCTAAACAGCTCAGTCCAGCCAGCTGAATTTGCGAAGTTGGGGATTGTGCTTTACCTTTCTTTCTGGCTCTCCAAGCGCAAAGACCTCTTACACGATAAAGATACTGTTTTTATTCCCTTAGTTTTCATTCTCGGTTTGGTAGCTGGCTTGATTGTCATCCAACCCGACCTGAGCGCTGCAATTACCGTTGGTGCTCTGGTGATTATGCTCTTCTTCCTATCTGGAGCTGATTTAAAGCAGACCCTAATCCTTTTCTTGCTTGTTGCTATCGTTGGCGGTGGCGTAATTGCAATCTCCTCCACTGGTCAAGCGCGGATTAACGACTACCTGCAAGGCTTGCAAGATCCTATCAACAGCTCTTACCACGTCCAGCGCACTTATGAAGCCATCATCAAAGGCGGTTTCTTCGGCGTTGGGATTGGTCAAGCGGATACCAAGTTTACCGGCTTGCCTTTACCCCATACCGACAGCATCTTTGCTGTGATTGCTGAGGAGACAGGCTTGGTTGGATCGTTTGTGGTCATTATCCTTTATGTTTTACTCATGTGGCGCGGCGTAACCATCGCTAAGCGTGCTCCTGATCAGGCTGGCAGCTTGTTGGCTTTTGGCTTGATAAGTTGGATTGTGATTGAAGCTTTGATGAATTTCGCGGTGATTGTGGGCTTGATGCCTTTCACGGGCAACGCCCTGCCGTTGATCAGCGCTGGTGGAAGCAGCATGTTAACGACCATGGCTGCCATCGGCATCACCATGAATGTTGCCAGGCAGGGAACTGCCAAAGAAATTGCAGAAAGGAGCCAGACCAGTGCGGTTGTTAATTTGCGCGGGCGGGACGGGTGGCGGCGTGTATCCGGCACTAACCGTTTCGGAGATTCTTAACCACAAAGGGCACACCTTGTTGTGGGTTGGGAGTGAGGGAGGCATGGAGAAAGAACTGGTAGAACGTGCCGGCTTGCCTTTCCAAGCCATTCCTGCCGCCGGCGTCCATGGGGTTTCGCTCAAGAAGCTGCCCGGTAACCTGAGCCAGCTTTGGAAAGGCTACCATAGGTCGAAGCAGATTCTCAAAGAGTTCGACCCAGACGTCCTGCTTTTTACAGGCGGCTACGTAGCCATCCCCATGGCATTGGCTGGCAAAAAACGCCAATCGCTGCTCTATGTGCCCGATATTGAGCCAGGGTTAGCGCTAAAAGTGTTGGCAAGGTATTCTGACCGTATTGCCATCACCAGCGAGGAATCGCGCAAGTTTTTTAAGCACCAGGAGAAATTAACTGTGAGTGGATATCCTATTCGAGAAGAATTAAAAAAATGGAATAAAGCCGAAGGTTTAGCGTATTTTAAGTTTGACCCTAACCTCAAAACTGTACTTTTTATGGGTGGAAGCAGCGGAGCCCGCTCGATTAACAACGCGGTGGTTAAAATCGCCGGAAAGCTTATTGAGCGTTATCAGGTCATCCATCTCACGGGACATTTAGATTGGGATTCGCTCCGCCATCAAACCGACGAACTCGGACCTCGCTACCAAGCCTTCCCATACCTACACGAAATGGGCGCGGCGCTCGCAGCAGCGGACTTAGTCGTCTCTCGCGCAGGTGCTTCGGTACTGGGTGAATATGCGCACTTTGGTTTGCCAGCAATCCTGGTCCCCTACCCCTACGCTTGGCAATACCAAAAAGTTAATGCTGATTACTTGGTCGAGCGCGGGGCAGCTGTGCTGCTCGAGGATGAGAAACTAGAAAAAGAACTTTATTCTACGGTGACCACCTTGCTGGAAGATCCTAAGCGCTTAGCTCAGATGAGCCAAGCCATGGCGGCATTGGCGCAACCAGCTGCTGCAGAAAAAATTGCTGAACTTCTCTTAGAAATGGCAGGGAATGAAAGGTAAGCATTCGAAATGATTACACTAGACGCCTTTTTCTACATCATGGTTGCTCTGTTCGCCATCATCGGAGCTTTGCGCGGCTTCAAAAAAGAGCTGCTGGTTACTGCAGCTGGTGTGATGGGGGTCTTTACAGTGAAAATTGTCGTCCCTATGGTCGTAAAAGATCTTTCAGCAACCCAACTATTTTGGACAAGCTTGGGTGTGATGGGCGCCTTTGCAATTCTTGCCTATCAAACGCCTTCTTTTCGGCATTTTGTAGAAATCGGTCTCTTTGAGAGAAAAGTGAGCCACAGCATGCTCCTCGGTGGACTCGTTGGCGCAATAAATGGCTATCTTTACTTGAGTACCGTGCTTCACTATATGGCTCAAGCCAATTATCCCATTGCTCAAATTACCCCGCCAGACCTTGCTACGCAAGCAGGTCAAGCTGCCGCGCAGATCTTATCTTATGCAGTGCCAGTTCATTTGCAGGGCACATATATTTACGTGGGTATCGTTTTGGCTTTTATTTGCATTATTGGAGCGTTTGTGTGATGCAGCATATTCATTTAATCGGCATAGGTGGAACAGGCATCTCAGCCATCGCCGTAGTGCTCCTCGAGCAGGGGTATCAGGTGACTGGCTCAGATATTGCTGATTCCACCTATTTCCGAGAGGTCACCCGGCGAGGTGCTAAAACAGTTCTCGGACATGATCCAACTTTAGCTACACAAGCTGATGTGATCGTGCGCTCCTCCGCAATTAAAGACGATGACCCCGAAGTACAAGCTGCGCAAGCGGCTGGAATCCCCGTGCTTAAGCGCACAGACTTTTTACCCCAGCTGACAGCGGGAAAACGAACAATTGCCGTCGCCGGCTCACATGGCAAGACAACTACCACTGCCATGATCGTTTGTTTGTTACATAACCTCGCCTTCGACCCTAGCTTCATTTTAGGTGCCGAAATTATTGACCTGCATGCAAACGCCCGCGCAGGCAGCAGTCCTTATTTTATTATCGAAGCTGATGAATACGACAATATGTTCCTCGGGCTTAACCCTACAGTGAGCGTGATCACCAACATCGAATACGACCATCCGGATTGCTTCCCTACCCCAGAAAGTTACCTAGAAGCCTTCCGCCAATTCCTGCTGCGCACCCAACCCAGCGGCACGGCTCTGCTTTGCGCTGATGACCCAGGCGTACAGAAGTTGTTGCAAGGCTTCGAGGCAAAGGATTTTGTTTTGCGCACATACGGCTTTGCGGAGAAGAGCCACTATCATATTGCGTCAGCCGATTGGATTGGCGAGGAGTATACCTTTACGCTCACCCGCCAGCTGCCTGACGAAGAACCTCACAGTTTGGGCAGCTTTAAGTTGCCAATGACTGGTAAGCATAACGTCAGCAATGCTGCTGCGGCTTTAGCTGTCATCGATATATTAGGGATACCGCCTAAGGATGCAGCAGAAGCTTTAGCGGAGTTTCATGGCTCCGAGCGCCGCATGGAAGTTGTTTTTGATCAAAATGGCATCGTGATCATCAACGATTACGGTCACCACCCCACCCAAATTGCCGCCACGCTCGCAGCATTGCGCCAGCGCTATCCACAGAAAAAGCTTTGGGCTATCTGGGAACCGCACACCTACAGCCGCACAGAAATGCTGCAAGATGCTTATGCTCGCAGCTTGCAAGCAGCTGATGAGGTTGTCATTACGCGCGTCTATGCTGCCCGCGAAGCCGAGCACAACTTTGACCCCTCCCAGATTGCCGCGCACATCCCAGGCGGTAAAGCCCGCTACTTGCCCGATTTTGACACATTGGCTGATTACGTCTGTAAAAACCTAAGGGGCGACGACGTGATTGTGGTGCTTTCAGCCGGTAAAGGCCCGCAAATCAGCGCCTTGCTGCAAGCACACATCTCAAGCCCAAAGAAGGAGGCACAGGCATGAGCGTCCCAGTGCGCAAGCTGCAAGCCTTCTTCGGTCAAGCCTGGCAAGAAAACGTGCGGATGGCGAATTACACCACAGCACGCGTCGGCGGGACGGTCTTAGGTTTGGTGCCGGTCAATACACTCGAAGAGCTGCGCAAAGCAGCCTCGTTCTTGTGGAGTGAAAGTGTGCCCTTCAAGCTGATTGGCAGCGGCTCGAATATTTTGGTCAGCGATAAAGGCTACGCAGGTGTGATTTTGCTCAACCGCTGCCACAATATCAAGATCCACTCCCAGGAAGAGCCGCCAACCATTTATGCAGAGAGCGGCGCAAACCTAAGCAACATCGCCCGTATGACCGCTTTGCGCGGGCTGACGGGAATGGAATGGGCTGGCAGTGTTCCTGGCTCGGTTGGCGGCGCTATTTATGGGAACGCCGGAGCTTTCGGATCGGATGTTTCTCAATGTTTACTGACGGTGCAAATCCTTACCCCTGAGCAAGGCGAAGTCACCCTAACAGCTGATCAAATGGCGTTCTCTTATCGCAGCAGCATTCTCAAGCGCGAAAAACAACCTGCAGTGATTCTTTCAGCACTCTTCAAAGCACAGCATAGTACCCGCGAAGCTGCTTGGAAGCTCCTCTCGGATTATGCCGAGAAGCGCCGGCAAACCCAACCTATAGGTAATTCTACGGGTTCCACCTTCAAGAATCCACCCGGGGATTATGCTGGCCGATTGATTGAAGCGGTGGGTCTCAAGGGTTATAAGGCTGAGCATGCCCAGTTCAGCCCATTGCACGCCAATTTTATTGTGAATGATGGACAATCTTCTGCTCAAGAGTACCTCAGCCTCATCCGCTTGGCGCAGAAACGCGTGAAAGAGCAATTTGGCATCGAGCTTGAGTTAGAAATTGAACTTTTAGGTGATTTTAATGACGAACACTAAATTGAAACTTGGAATTATTTTTGGCGGCCGCTCTGGCGAGCATGCGGTTTCGTTGATGTCTGCAACTTCAGTTAGATCAGTCTTGGACCAGTCTAAATTCGAGGTTTTCGAAATTGGCATTACACAAGAAGGCGCTTGGCTCACGGGCTCCAACGCCTTACAAGCTTTTAAGGAGGGCAAGCAGGAGAGCTTACATGAAGCTCTGCTGCTCAACACTGCTGGGAAAGTAAGCTTATTTAGCCGCCAGGGCGAGAAGCTGAAGCTAATCTCCCCGTTGGACGTCGTTTTCCCGGTGCTGCATGGCACGTTTGGTGAAGATGGGACCATTCAAGGCTATTTTGAAATGCTCGATCTTGCTTATGTCGGGGCTGGCGTGTTAGCTTCGGCTGTAGGAATGGATAAGGCTGTTTGCAAGCATGTGGTGCAGAACGCCGGCATCCCGGTGCTCGAATATATGGTCTTCTCCCGCAGCGAAATCCGCACCAATCTCGCTGAGGTCGTGCACAAAGCTGAAGAGGTTGCGCCATATCCCTTATTCGTCAAGCCAGTCAATTTAGGCTCATCTGTCGGCATTAGTAAAGCTCAAAATCGTGAGGAGCTTCATGCAGCACTACAAAAAGCTGCCCGCTTTGACCGCCGGGTGCTCGTGGAGCGCGGTTTGGACGCCCGAGAGATCGAAATTAGCGTTTTAGGGAATGAAAACCCGCAAGTTTCAGTTCCTGGTGAGATTATCCCTAAAGACGTCTTCTACACTTATATGGACAAATATCACCATGGTGACCCAGAAGTCTTAATCCCAGCCCCCTTTGACCAGGCGATGATCGAGCGCATCCAACATTATGCCTTGCAGGCTTACCGAGCCATCGATGGTGCCGGCTTGGCGCGCGTAGATTTTCTAGTGGATAAACCCAGCGGAGAGCTGTATTTCAGTGAAATCAACACCATGCCCGGTTTCACTTCCATTAGTATGTACCCGAAGCTGTGGGAAGCTAGTGGATTGAGTTACCCTGCCTTGGTAGACCGCCTGATCGAACTGGCGTTGGAGCGCAAAGCAGAACAAGATCAAACCATACGAAAGTATGAGGAGTAAGATGGCAAGCCGAAATAAACAATTAAGCCGAGCCGACCAGGTGCGAGCACGACGCAAAATTGAGCCAGCGCATCGTATACCTATCCCGCAGGCTCCCAGGTCCACCACGCGTGAGGCAGAAAGCGCTTCCCGGGTAATTTCACGGCACACATACCCCGGTATGGCACGTGAAGCAAGGAGCAAAGCCAAGCCCCAACGCCGTATTTACTTACCTACCGATACTCCTGGCAGCGAAATCCGCCTGCCTGCCATGCCAGAAGTTAAACTCGGCTGGCGGCTGCTTTCAGCCTTTCTCGTCATCTTGCTCGGCATTGGCATTTACATGCTCAATTTCTCGGACCGCTTCGAGATTTCCACACTCAACTTGAGCGGAGCTCAACGCATTCCTGCCGAAGAAATATTGGATAAACTCCAACTTTCTGGCAAGCCGATCATCAGCGTGATTCCGTCAGAAGTCGAAGCCCAAATCTTAGCAGAATTCCCAGATATCAAGTCTGCAACGGTACGCGTTGAGCTGCCGGCAAATCTCACTATCAGCATTCAAGAGCGCATCCCTGCTATCACCTGGATCATCGACGGGGAAGCAACCACTTGGGTAGACGATGAGGGCTTTGCCTTCCCCATCCGCGGTGAAGCAACCATACCGCTCAAAGTGATGGCAAACGGAGATCCACCAAGACCTTTGGGATACGTTGATCCAGCTTCTGAACCGGCTGAAGAAACCGAAACTCCTATTCTGCCAACCCCAAGCGTTGACCCGCAGTTTGTCGCCTCTGTGCTCAAGCTGCGCACTTACATTCCCGCAGGTGCAGCGTTGCTTTATGATCCAGAGAACGGCTTAGGCTGGACTGATGCACAGGGTTGGCAAGTTTATTTGGGTACGGATGTCTCTCAGATTGATGTGAAGTTAGTTGAATACCAAAAAATTGTCACTGCGCTCCTGGAGCAAAACTTGCAACCCGTATTAATCAGCGTTGAATATATACACGCACCTTATTATCGATTGGAGTAGTAACTATGGAAGAGCCAATTGTTGTCGGATTAGATATTGGAACCAGTAAAATTTGCACTTTGGTAGCTCGCATTGAAAACGGCGCCAATCTGCGTATTTTGGGGGTTGGGGTTGAGCCTTCACAAGGCATCCGCAAAGGTGTTGTGATCGATATCAATTCTGCCTCCCAATCGATAGCTCGTTCCATTGAGAAAGCAGAGCGCACCTCAGGCTATGAAATCAATAGCGCCTTGGTCAGCTTAGCTGGCTCGCATGTTTCCTCCATGAACAGCCGCGGCGTTGTGGGTATTTCTGGTCGCGTCATCGACCAGGAAGACGTTTTGCGTGCCTTAGATTCCGCCCAAGCCGTGGCTATCCCCCACGACCGAGAAATTATCCATGTGATTCAACGTGGGTTCCTGGTCGATGGACAAGATGGCATTCGTCAGCCCGTTGGGATGCATGGTTTCCGCTTGGAGGTAGAAGCACACATCATCACCGCTTCCGCTTCGACCACTGAAAACTTACGCAAGTGCGTTTCCATGGCAGGGATTGAGGTCTCACAATTTGTACTCAGCCCCTTGGCATCTGCCGAAGCGGTGCTTTCCGAGACCGAACGCACCATGGGTGCAGCTGTGGTCGACCTGGGCGGCGGCACTACCGATTTAGCCATATACCTCAATGGTGACGTCTGGTACACCAATGTGATCAATATCGGCAGCAATTACATTACCACCGATATTGCTCAAGGCTTACGCTTGCCGGTTGATGTAGCTGAGGAAGTAAAACTCCACCATGGCTATGCTGTCTTGGATGATATTTCTGAGGAAGAGAGCTTTAATGTGGTGCCTTTTAGTGCCGAAGAAAGCACCAAGGTTCTTAGGCGTGATCTGGTCAATATTATCGAAGCGCGCGCCGAAGAAATCTTGTCCTTAGTTCATCAGGAAATCAAGCGTTCTGGCGTTTCAGGTTTGCTTCCCGCTGGGCTGATCCTGACCGGCGGTGGAAGCCAGCTGCCTGGCATGCGTAAATTAGCGACGCAAGTAACCGGTTTACCAGCCCGCATCGCCAAACCCGAGAAAATGGTCGGCTTGACAGACCAGATTAGTACCCCGGCATTTTCCACAAGTGTAGGCTTACTACAATGGGCAATTTTAATGAGTGAAACTTACCAGATCGGATCAGAACGACCTGGAAAAGGGAAACGATCAGAAGGCGAGCGCACGGAGACGTTTGCTTCCTGGTTCAAAAAGTTATTACCATAATCAATTATTCAAGCCATGAGAGGAGAAAAATGGATGCAAAACAGGTTGAATTAAGTGCACGCATAAAAGTAGTAGGCGTTGGCGGCGGCGGCTGTAATGCTGTCGATCGCATGATCGCTGAAGGATTATCAGGAATAGAATTCATTGCCATTAATACTGACGCTCAGGTGTTGCTCAAGAGCAGCGCACCCACCCGTGTCCGCATCGGGGATAAAACCACCCGCGGGCTTGGTGCTGGCGGTGATCCCAATATCGGTAAAATCTCCGCAGAAGAATCGGCTGAAGAGCTCTATGATGTGCTTAAAGGCAGCGATATGGTCTTCGTTACCGCAGGTTTGGGTGGAGGCACCGGCACGGGCGCAGCGCCAGTCGTAGCACAGATCGCCAAAGAAATCGGCGCACTCACCATTGGTGTGGTCACTCGCCCGTTTGCCTTCGAAGGTCAGCGGCGTGCAATAGCTGCAGAAGAAGGTGCTTTGCGCTTAAAGGAACATGCTGATACCTTAATAGTGATCCCCAATGACCGCCTGATGCAGATGGTGACCAAGAGCGTAAGCATGTGCGACGCTTTCCGCCTTGCTGATGATGTCTTGCGTCAAGGAATTCAGGGCATTTCTGAGCTAATCACCGTTCCAGGGTTGATTAACCTCGACTTTGCCGATGTGCGCACGATTATGTCCGAAGGCGGTGCGGCTTTGATGGCTGTGGGCGAAGCTTCAGGAGAAGACCGCGCGAAGGTTGCCGCTGAGAAAGCGATTTCCAGCCAGCTGCTCGATGTGACCATTAATGGTGCTCATGGCATCCTCTTCAACGTCACTGGCAGTTCTAACCTCTCGCTATTTGAGGTTAATCAGGCAGCTTCGATCATCAAAGAAACAGCGTCTCCGGATGTCAATTTAATCTTTGGGGCTGTCATCGATGAATCTATGGGCGATAAGGTGCGCATCACCGTCATTGCTACCGGCTTTGATCACAACCACTCTCCCAATGAGGTGGAGCCTAGTGCTTTTTTTCCAGGCGCAACCAGCAGCAAGACAGATCAACGGGTAGATTTATCTGACGCTAACCGCGTTCATGAGCCCGGTCAAAAGCAGGCTCAGCCGCAACGCAGTGAGAGTTATAACTACGCAACCATGGATGAGGATATCGACGTTCCGACCTTTATACGCAAACGCCGCGATCTACAAATCAACCGCGATTATTAGGATTGCTGAACCTCTCTCGCACTTGTTTTTGTTAGCAAAGTCTTCCCCCCAAGCCTGGGGGGAAGACTGTTCAGCTTTTTCGAGCATGTGTAATCATTACATTTTGGTAAGGTGCCTCTTTCCCCCAATCTGGGCTATTTCAGACGCTCCGCGCTAATTCATTAAATCTTCAACCTCAATCACTAATCCATGCCAATTTGCTGCTCGGCAAAAAATGCCTTGACGAGCGCTTTCACTTCCTCTGCTGTGCTAACCTTCAGGGCTTGGTCAGCTAATTGCCGGCATTCAGTTGAATCTAGCTGGCGAATGAGCTGCTTTACGGTCGGAATCCTAGCAGGGGACATGCTGAATTCATCTAATCCCATACCCAGCAAGAGGGGAACTGCATCCGGTTCCCCAGCAAATTCGCCACATAACCCACACCATCTGCCGGCAGCGTGAGCGGACTCAATGGTACGCTGAATGAGGAAGAGCACCGCCGGGTTAAAGCTGCTTGCTAAATGCGCCACCTTGGCATTGGTGCGGTCAACGGCAAGCGTGTATTGCGTCAAATCATTCGTTCCAATGCTGAAAAAGTCGATAGTTCTTGCTAAGCGATCAGAAAGGATCGCCGCTGAAGGTACTTCAACCATAATGCCAAATTGCACTTTCTCCGCGACGGGTTTCTGTTCGTGGTGCAGATTTTCCTTTTCGCGCTCAAGTAACGCCTTCATTTCATCAATCTCTTCTTGCAGCGCAATCATTGGCACCATGATACGTAAATCAACCCCCACGCCAGCTTGCAGTAAAGCGCGCACCTGTGTTCGCAAGATATCCTCCCTACCATGCAGCATGCGCACACCGCGCCACCCTAAGAAGGGATTGAGCTCCTTGGGAAAATCTAGATATGGGATTTCTTTATCCCCGCCGATATCGAGCGTCCGCACAACAATGGGTTGCCCCTCAAAATGCGCAAAGATTTTACGATAGGCTTGAATTGATTCCTCTTCACTGGGCATGGCTTTGCGGTCTAAGTAAAGGAATTCGGTGCGGAAGAGACCAACGCCTTCGGCACCATTTTGATTTGCCATTTGGGCATCCGTTTCATTACCAATATTTGCAACCACTTCCACGGTTTTACCGTCTGTTGTTACCGCTGGCTCAAATGCGGCTGAAAGCGCTGCCTGAAAAAGCTCTGATGAAGCAGCCTGTTTTTTCGCAAAATCTGCTTTAGTTTGCGCGTCCGGGTTTACGATGACCTCACCCGTATTTCCATCCACAAGTAAAAATGCGTCATCAGGAATCGCCAACAGCTCATCCCCTACCCCTACCACAGCAGGGAGCCCAAAGGCTTTAGCTAAAATTGCCGTGTGCGAGGTAGGTCCGCCTTCTGCGGTAACAAAAGCCAAAGTTACCGAGCGTTCTAAGCTTACTGTATCCGATGGGGTCAAATCGCGGCTGACGATGATTGATGGTCTATCTGGCTTAATCCCGCGTGTTTGCAAACCTAACAAATGCCCTAAGACTCGTTGACCCACATCGCGTAGATCCACAGCCCGGGCTGAAAGGGTTGGATCAGGAATAGCTTCAAGCTGCTGGGCAATCGTCTCGATGGCATTCATCCAGGCAGCTTCGGCGTTTTTTCCAGCTGAAATATCACTTTCTGCCAGGGAAACTAGGGAGTCATCCTCTAAGAACATCATGTGGGCATCAAATATCTCAGCCTCTTTCTCTTTAGCTTGCGCTTTTACTGAATCCCGAAGACCTTTGAGCTCTTCGATTGCTGCATCTCTGGCTTTTTTCAAACGCTGCTTTTCTACCGTTGAATCTTCGATAGTGTAATGGGGAATATTCAGGGATTGTTTTTGAACCTTGAAAATCGGACCGCTCGCTAGTCCGGGCGCTGCGGGGATTCCTTTTAGAACGCGTGTCTCAGCCATAGATCCTTCTTTTAGATATTCTCGCAAAAGCTGCGGTGGAAAAATTATACCCTCATCTAATTCCTTAAAGGGCTTCAAGGTGCAATTTTAACCGTCGAAAAGTGCCTGTAATCGTTAGAATTATGAGGGATTCTCGCTTTTACCTTTGCATTCTCTCCCAATTCTTAAAGCTCTTCAATCTTTAAGATTAGGAACCAGAATTAACCTTGAAAGCTCTCCCCGCCTGTGCTAAAATGAAGCATCCAACAGGTAGGGGATTATTTTTTATTAACCCCCATATATGGGAGCAGCATTCTGGAGTGAGGCATGAACTGTCCTTTTTGTCAGCATCAAAATTCAAAGGTGATAGACACCAACAAAGACGCCCACGGAGGCATCCGGCGCCGCCGAGAATGTCTCTATTGCCACCAGCGCTTTAGTACCTACGAGCGTCCGATTTTAACCACGCCAATGCTGATTAAACAAAACGGGGCACGCGAAGAGTTCAACCGCGATAAATTGCTGCAAGGCTTGCGCATCGCCTGTGCAAAGCGTCCTGTCCCAGCAGCCTCGCTGGAAAAACTCGTTGACGATATCGAAGCTGAGTTACAAAAAATGGGTCGGGTTGAAATAAACTCCCGGGTTGTGGGCGACTTAGCCATAAGAGGGCTCAAAGAGTTAGACCATGTCGCCTACATTCGTTATGCCATTGTTTACCTACGCTTAGATGACCTTCATGCAGTTCGGGATGAAATTGACCGGCTGCTTTCTGAAGAAGAAACCATTTAAAGGACTTATTATGGAAACCATCAATCTCCCCCGTGCGGGGCTCTTACCCACACCACCCTTACCAGAAGGCTTACCTTCCATCGCGTTGAGCGAGAACTCACGTCAGATCCTGGAGAGGCGCTATTTACGCCATGGCGATGATGGCAAGCCAGCGGAGACGATTGACGAAATGTTCTGGCGGATTGCCTGGCACGTCGCTTCTGCCGAAGGCGAAGATGAACAAAGTATGCAAACTGCGATTAGCTTTTATAAAGCGCTCGTTTCAAAGTCTTTCTTCCCCAACTCACCCACTTTCACCGGCGCTGGCACACCTTTAGGTCAGCTGGCAGCCTGCTTTGTACTCCCCATTTCAGATGATATGGGGCGCTCTCCCGATGGCATCTTTTCTACCCTGCGTAATGCTGCGCTCATTCAGCAAACTGGCGGAGGGAACGGCTTCAATTTCTCGCGTCTGCGCCCTAAGGGTTCACTCGTTAAATCTTCATCGGGTCAAGCCACCGGTCCTGTAGGCTTCCTCAAAGTGTACGATAACGCCTTTGGTGAAATTGCCCAAGGCGGCACGCGCCGCGGTGCTAATATGGGCATCTTGCGGGTGGATCACCCTGATATCGAAGACTTTATTACCTGCAAACATAATGAATATGCCATTACCAATTTCAATATTTCCATCGCCATCACCGATGCATTTATGCGCGCAGTAGACGCCGATGAACCCTGGGAACTGCGCTTTCCGGATACACAATCCCCGCTCTATAAAACCTTTAGTGGCACCTTGGAAGGCGCAGAGCGCGCTGGCATTCCGATCCGCACCTATAAAACAGTACCTGCCCGTGAGCTTTTCAATAAACTCGTTGCGCAGGCACACCACAATGGCGAACCAGGCGCCTTATTCCTGGATGCAGCCAACCGCGCTAACCCCGTCCCGCACTTGTATGACCTGGAAGCCACGAACCCCTGTGGCGAGCAATGGTTAGGTCCGTATGAAAACTGTTGTTTAGCCTCCATTAATTTAGCCGAACACATTGGACCAGATGGATCCGTTGATTGGGCAAAATTAGAGCAAACTACACAGACGGTAACCCGCTTTCTCGATGACGTCATTGATAAAAATGCTTACGTCCCTGCCGTTCCGCAACTGAAAGAGTCTGCTTTAACAGCCCGCCGTATTGGGCTGGGGATCATGGGCTTAGCCGACCTGATGTATCACTGTGGGGTGCGCTATGGCTCGGATAAATCCCTCGAGTTTGCCTCACAAGTGATGGAGTTCATCCGTTACCATTGCATGCTCACGAGTATTCACTTAGCCGCCGAGCGCGGTCCCTTCCCGGCTATTCAAGGCAGCATTTATGACCCGGAAGCGCTGAAATGGACTCCACCAGAGCCATTAATTCCCTATACAAACGATTGGCAGCGCCCCGAAGTTAACTGGCAGCAGGTCGTCGATGGCATCAAGCGCCACGGTATCCGCAACGCTGCCCAGACAACCATCGCACCTACTGGTACCATCGGCACAGTGGCTGGGTGCGAAGGCTATGGCTGCGAACCGGTCTTCGCTTTGGCTTACGTGCGCCATGTAAATGACCACGGCAAGGATCTGCAACTGAATTATGTCAGCCCGCTCTTCCAAGCAGCGCTTGACCGCACTGACCTCAGCCCAGAGATTAAGGCTGAAATCATTACCCAGGTGATTGAGCAGGGCACCTGCCAGAATATCGCTGAGCTGCCCGAAGAAATCCGCGATGTATTTGTGGTTTCAGCGGATGTAACGGCACGTGAACACATCCGCATTCAAGCAGCGTTGCAGCGCTTTGTTGATAACAGCCTGAGCAAGACGATTAACTTCCCGGCGGATGCAACGGAGGAAGACGTTGCGGATGCCTTCCGCTATGCTTGGGAGTTGGGGTGCAAAGGCTTGACAGTTTACGTGACGGGTTCGCGCGAGAAAGTGGTCTTGGAGACTAAGAGCACCATGCAAGCTAAGCAAACCACCCCGGCGGTTCAGACCCCTGAGCCACAACTCTTCGGGGTCGATATCGAAGCGCAACTTAAGTTCTGGAAAGACACTAAAAAACCACGGCCAAGAATCCTGAAAGGCTACACCTTTGTAATTGAAACACCCTTAGGCAAGGCATTCGTCACCATCAACGAAAATGGCAACGATCAACCTTTCGAAGTATTTATCAATACCGCTAAAGCTGGCTCCGAAACAGCCGCTCATTCTGAAGCCATCGGGCGGCTGATATCTTATGTATTACGCATCGCTTCACCCGTAGAGCCGCGCGATCGCTTGAAAGTGGTGGTGGAGCAGCTCGCAGGGATCGGGGGAGGACGTTCGCTGGGCTTTGGACCTAACCGGGTACGCTCTTTACCAGATGGCATTGCAAAGGCTTTAGAAGAATATCTTTTTCAGAAGAATGCACACAACGAACAAGAAGCGCAAGCTGTTATCCCCCCAGAACAGCTTCCCATCCCAAAACCTTCCCAGGATAACTACCGGACTGGGGAACTCTGCCCAGAGTGCGGGCAGGCAACTTTTATTAACGAAGAAGGCTGCCGTAAGTGTTATACTTGTGGATATAGCGAGTGTTAATGACGGAGGTGAGTAAGGATGTCTGATTGGCAACGTGCTCAAGTCGAAATCAACCAACACCAAATAAGTTATTTGCGCACCGGTGGAGATAAACCACCTATCATTCTACTGCACGATTTCAGCGAAGATCGTTCCACTTGGCAAGAGGTAGCAACAGCTTTGGCGGCTAACTATGACCTGATCATGCCTGATACCATCGGGCATGGTGAGTCTAGCCGCCTCCCAGCGGATGGCGATATTGACCCCCTGCAGGACTTGACGAGATTTATCGAAGCCTTGGGGTTGCAAAAGACCGCCATAATTGGGCATTCTATGGGTGCAGCCATCGCAGCAGAGTTTACCGCCCAAAACCCGGAAAAAGTAGCTGTATTGGTGTTAGAAGAGGTCCCTTGGTTCGACCCAGCCTCAACGCCAGAAAACCCTCAACAAGCTTTAGGGGCTAATGACTCCGCCGCCATTAAAAACCTATCGGGGTCAAATTTACAGGAAGCCTTATCCTACAGCCAAGAACATCATCCAACTTGGAATGAAGCTGCGCATAACGCTTGGGCAGGCTCAAAAACCCGATTCGATGCCGAATGGTTCAAGGCAAGCTGGAAACCACAAACCAACTGGCAAGAAATTGCAGCAAAGATTACTTGCCCAACCCTGATTATTAGCGGGCAGGCTGCCTATGGCGGCATACTCTCCGCCGCAGTGGTGATTAAACTTCTTAAGATAATCCCTGAATCAGAATGGTCGAACATCGCTGGCGCTGGGCATTTTGTTCACTACGATAAACCTGTACCATACATCGAAACCGTGATGGAATTCCTCAAACGCAAATACCCAGTTAAAAAGGCATGAGCGAGCCTCATAAGATCACTTCAAAAAAATTCGTTTTAATGGCGGGCAACATCGGAAGCGGCAAAACTTCCCTGACCCGCCTTCTTGGTGATAAGTTGGGCTGGCAGACCGCCTATGAATCAGTGATCGACAACCCTTACTTGGCTGATTTTTATGCTGATATGCGCCAGTGGGCTTTCCATCTGCAGATTTACTTCTTAGGCAAGCGATCTCTGCAACACCGTGAGTTAGCTGAGGCACCCAACTCCGCCATCAGTGACCGCAGCATTTATGAAGATGCCCATATTTTCGCCCGTGCCCTGAACCAGATGGGAAATATGACCGATCGCGAGTTTGATTCCTACCTACGGCTATACGAAGTGGTCGTCAGCAGTTTACCTAAACCGGATTTGCTGATTTACCTCAAAGCGCCCGTTCCTGTGCTGCTCCAGCGCATCCAAATTCGCGGCCGGGCAATTGAAGCTGGTATTGATGCAGCCTACCTTTCTCTGCTCGACCAGTTCTACGAGGAATGGACAAGCAGCTTTTACCTTTGCCCAGTGTTGACTATCCAGAGCGACGCGGTCGACTTTGTAAACCGTGAGGAGCAGCTAGAGATAGTTATGTCCCACGTCCTCGACCGCTTAATGGGCAGTGAAAAGATTGTGCTGGACTAATTATCAACAAACTCTTTTTAGAATAATCAGCATTCATTCATCGATAATCAGATATTTCCAGCCTTGATGATTTGCTAAATTGTAATGTTGAGTACCCAAATAGACACGAAAGAAAAAATGGATGCTATCCTCGAAAAAATAGTGGATTTATTAAGTGGTATCAGTGGCTTAGAAGCGATTGTGCTTGGTGGTTCTCAGGCAAGAGGCTCACAAGATAGCGACTCTGACATCGACATTGGCTTGTATTATCACCAAGAAACAATTGACTGGTCGCAAGTGGAGAAACAAGCCCAGGAATTAGATCAAGAGCACCGAGAAAACCTCCTTGCAAAGCCTGGCGAATGGGGAGAGTGGGTAAATGGTGGCTGTTGGCTGATGATAGATAATAAGCATGTAGATCTCATTCTAAGAGATATCGAACGTGTAAAAAAAGCGATTCAGGAAGGTCAGGAAGGCATAGTTACTCCCCACTATCAGGTTGGTCATCCTCATGCGTATCTCAACATTATGTATATGGGGGAGTTAGCTGTGAGTAAATTGCTGTGGTCTCGAGATGAAGATATACCTCAGTTGAAAACCATCGCAGAAAAATACCCACAAAAATTAAAAGAGAGAATAATTCAACAGTTTTTCTTTGAGGCTATGTTTTCTCAAGAGCTGGCAGCGAAAAATGCCGCCAGAGACGACGTTTATTATGTGGTCGCTCATCTCATTCGTTCTGTTTCTGCGCTCAACCAAGTGCTCTTTGCCTTGAATGAACAATATTGCATTAATGAGAAAAAAGCTGTAATAATGATTGATGCATTTAATGTTCGTCCAGATTCATATAAAAAGAAAATTGATAACATTTTTTATTTGAGCGGATTTAATTTATTAGAAGCTTGCCAAGACCTAAAGCAACTCATCGAAGAAGTGAATTTATTAATCTAAACCTTCACATTCTCGCATACTTATAGGGAAAAGATAATCATTTTTGGTGTTTAGAATAAATAATTAAACAGTAGTCCAAAAACTCGGACATAGACCTTGACAATTTAACACGGTTATGATTAAATTTGTTTGTTCGCTGATTGGGTGCCCCCCTCACCCAGTCCGCGAACACTTTTTATTCCTGCCACTCCAACTCATAATCCCCAATCACAACGGTATCCCCATCGCTAACGCCAGCTTCTTTCAATGCGGCATCAATCCCCATGCGGCTCATCAAACGCTGAAATCGGCGCACAGACCCAGGCTGATCCCAAAATGTCATGGCGGCAGCTTTTTCAATCATTTTCCCACTCACAATCCAAGTATCGCCTTCCCGGCTAATCGTGAAAGCACGCGGGTTTTCTTCCGCGCGGTAGACTGGGACTTCCTCTTTTGGCTCTTCTTCCGGCGCTTGCTGCAAGTATTCATAGGCTTTCCAAAGCACTTTATCTAAATTGGTATGCCCTACCGCTGAAATTGGCATAAGTTCCACCCCTTCCTGGGCAAACTTTTCCCGCAGGGGTTCAAAACGCTCTGCAACGTCTGGAAGGTCTATCTTATTGAGCACAACCACCTGCGGTAGCTTGCCCAAGCGCTCATCATAAAGTTCTAATTCTTGATTAACCATCAGGTAATCTTCATAAGGATCATCGGAAAGACCGTCCAAAATATGAATAAGCACGCGCGTGCGTTGGATATGGCGTAGAAACTCATAACCCAAGCCACTACCTTCATGCGCCCCTTCAATCAAGCCAGGAATATCAGCAAGCACCAAATCGTGTTCTGCATCCAAGTGCACCACGCCTAAGTTCGGTTCGAGCGTGGTAAAAGGGTATTCAGCAATCTTCGGCTGAGCATTGGTCGTTGCAGCTAAAAAAGAAGATTTGCCTGCATTCGGCAAGCCGACCAATCCCACATCCGCAATCAGTTTGAGCTCTAGGCGTAAGGTCAGCTCCTCACTTGGCTCACCCCGCTCGGCAGTGAGTGGCATTTGGTTGCGCGAGGACGCAAAGTGCTGATTGCCGCGTCCGCCTCGCCCACCTTTAGCAACCACGAGCGTTTGCCCAGGCAGCACCAAATCCCCGAGCAGTTCACCGGTTTCGTCGTTATAAACCAGTGTGCCCGGCGGAACCGGAATGATAAGGTCGTCAGCAGATTTGCCGGACTGCTTGTTTGGTCCTCCGTTGCGGCCATTCTCAGCAGCAAAATTTTCGTTATAGTGAAATCTACTCAGAGTATTCAGGGTCGGCTCCACGCGTAACACCACATCCCCCCCTTTTCCGCCATCACCGCCGTCCGGACCACCTTTAGGGCGGTACTTTTCACGGTGCATGTGCACCATGCCGTCCCCGCCTTTGCCGGATTTTACTTTTATTACCACTGAATCGCTAAACATGATTTTCCTTAATACTTCAATGTATTCAACAATTAATTATAAATCAGGGGTCAGGGTTGCCTGACCCCTGTGAAGGTCTTGTGCTTGAGAACTTCAGCTTATTTGCCGAATTTCTTCTGCAAAATATCCGTCAAGGTTGGCTTGCCGATCTCCTCCAACGCATAGCGTACGCGCTGGTTGGGTTTCTTAATCTTCATAATGCGGTTGAGGTCAATCGGTGTGCCAATCACGACCATATCCACATCAGCATTATTGATGGTTTGCTCTAAATCGCGCACCATTTGCTCGCCATAACCCATTGCCGGCAAAATTTTGCCCGTACCGGGATATTTCTTGTAGGTTTCTATAATGCTGCCGACCGCAAACGGCCGCGGATCAACAATTTCTGCCGCGCCATAACGCCGCGCAGCCACATACCCAGCCCCAAAAGCCATACCCCCATGCGTAAGCGTGGGACCATCCTCCACCACAAGCACACGCTTCCCACGGATGGCATCAGGGTCATCCACATAGATAGGGGAAGCTGCTTCAATGACCTGTGCTGTGGGGTTGAGCGCAAACAAACTTTCACGCACCGCAATGACATCATCTGGGTTGGCGGTATCTACTTTGTTAATCACAAAGACGTCTGCCATGTGCACATTTGTCTCGCCCGGGTAATAATTAGCCTCATGCCCCGGGCGCAGCGGATCCGCAACCACGATGAGCAAGTCAGTCGCATAGAATGAGAAGTCATTGTTCCCCCCATCCCAGAGGACGATATCCACTTCCTTCTCGGCTTCGCGCAAAATGGCTTCGTAATCCACGCCAGCATAGACAATTACACCTTGGTCGATGTGGGGTTCATATTCCTCGCGCTCTTCAATGGTGCACTCGTGCTTATCCAGATCCGCATACGTGGCGAAGCGCTGCACTTTTTGCTTGACCAAATCGCCATACGGCATAGGGTGGCGGATTGCAGCAACTTTGTAGCCCATTTCCATGAGTATTTGGGCAACTTTGCGCGTGGTTTGGCTCTTGCCAGAGCCTGTACGCACGGCGCAAACAGCAACGACGGGCTTTGTAGACTTTACCTGCGTTCGTTTGGTGCCCATCACAAAGAAATCTGCACCCAGTGCATTGACCTGGCTGGCTTTGTGCATCACATAAGTGTGAGGAACATCGCTATAAGCAAAGACAACTTCATCAACCTTAAAATCCTTAATCAACTTGGGTAGCTCATCTTCGGGATAAATATCGATGCCGTTAGGGTAGAGCTTACCCGCCAACTCAGCAGGATATTTTCTGCCTTCAATATTGGGGATCTGGGTTGCCGTGAAAGCAACCACCTCATATTGGTCGTTATCACGGTAAAAGGTATTGAAATTGTGGAAATCCCTGCCAGCGGCTCCCATGATGATTGTGCGGATACGATTCATAAAATTTTTCTCCTTTTGCTAAATTTTTTATTGTGCCTTATTTTACATCACTTCTGGGGCTCGGATGCCCATAAGCGTCAAAACCTTCGCCAAACAAGTACGCGCTGCAGCCACCAATGCCAGACGAGCTGCCCGAATTGCTGGTTCGGCATTCAAAACCGGGCACTGATTGTAAAAATCATTGAATGCTTTAGCGAGGTCATAAGCAAAATTTGCCACCAATGAAGGTTTTAGCTCTTTGGCTGCTCGTTGAATTTCATCGGGCAGCCTGGCGAGCAGTTCAATCAGGTTTATCTCGCTAGTCTGCAGGTCGTAGTTAAACTGTGGCACCTCGGGCTGCTCCAAACCCGCCTTGCGCAAAATGCTATTGGCGCGCACATGTGCATATTGAATATAGGGTGCAGATTGCCCGTTGAAGTCTAAAGCACTCTCCCAATCAAATGTAACCATTTTAGTGTTTTCCCGTGCCAACATCGGATACTTGATGCTCCCCAAAGCTACAGCTTCGGCGATAGTTTGCATTTCTTGGGGATCGAGTTCCGGGTTTTTTTCACGCACAATCTCCAGCGCACGGTTGGTTGCTTCCCGAATGAGGTCATCCAAGAGCACCACCGTCCCCTCACGTGAAGACATAGTGACGTTCCCCGGCAGGTTCACAATTTCATAAGCTAAGTGGTAAATACGCTCCGCCCAGGGATATCCCATCAGCTCCAGAACCTTGCGGATTTGCTTCATATGCAAGCTTTGCCGCACGTCAATCACATAAATGGATTGCTCAAGGTCATACTCAGTAAACTTGAGGATAGCAAGGGGAATTTCTTTGGTGGCATAAAGCGAGGTTCCATCCGAGCGCAAAATAATCACCACGCGGTATTCCTCTTTTGTGCCCAGCAATTCATCCAAATTGATGATCACCGGCTCTTCGGGTCTACCATCCTGTGCCAAACCGGATTTGATCAGCTGATCAACAACGGCTTTACCTGGCTCTTCTACCTCACTCTCGAAGTAAATGCGGTCGAAATGTTCGCCTAGCAGATCATAAACCTGCGCAAAACCTTCCATTGACCATTCCCGGGTTTGCTTCCAGAGCTCTAAGATGTGCGGGTCGCGCGCATCCCAGCGGGCAAAGTAAGCCCGTACCTCCGCCTCGAAGCCTTCTTCGTAGGCGAAGCGTCGGTCAGCCTCAGCAAACAAATCCCCCATCCAGCGTGTTTTATCTTCGCTCGGCGTTTCACCTTGATGGTATTTTTCGTAATTACACAGCCACTTGATCACATGCAGCCCAATATCCCCAATGTAATTGACCCGAATAACCGCTTTGCCGCTGGCTTCGAGGATATTCGCAATCGAACCGCCTAAAATGACATTGCGCAAATGTCCGACGTGTAAGGGTTTGTGCGTGTTTGGATTGGAATATTCCACCATGGTTGCCTTCCCGGAAGGTTCACAGGTTCCATAGCCCTCACCATGATCGAGGACAGCTTGTACGACTTTTTGGGCATATTCTGGTGGAGAAAAATAAAGGTTAAGGTAGCCGCGAACAGCTTCAATTCGGCTGAAGCCAGGCAGATCTCCAAGATAAGCACGCAGGGACTCTGCTAAAAGTTGGGCATGCTGCGGCACCGGCACTTGACGATTGGGATCCGTAGCTGCCAAAGAAAAAAGCGGTGCAGCAATACCCCATTCTCCGCTAAAGGGGATGTCGCGCCATTCTAAGGGTTTAGCGGGCAGCCCGCGCTCTT
>BAABOD010000006.1:0-50705 GCA_040371255.1 Anaerolineaceae bacterium
GCGCAGTCTCGTTTTCATCAAAGTAATGACCGGCGTAAGCTAAGCGTGGTTTGCCGCGCAAGTTAGCTAATTTTTCTGCAAAACCGCGCATCTGATAGGCTGTGCTCTCTTGGTTGACCGCCAATACGATCAGCTTGGGGCGCACCTGCGCAGCATAATCCAGTAGATCTTCGACTGGCAGGTCTGGGCCGAGGTATTCGACGAAATAACCTTCCTGACGCAGCAGAATTGCAAACATCAACGCGGCTAACTCGTGACCTTCATCTGGACCGCAGCCGACTAAGATAAGCGCGCCTTCTTTAGCAGCAGGTAAATTCTGCATGATGTTGAGCAGTTTGCCTTTAATTAAATTCGATGCCATATGCTCGGTAGCGATGCGGATTTCCCCGCGATACCACGCCTCACCCACAAGTTCCATCGCTGGGGCAATTACTTCCTGAAAAATGGTCAGCAGGTCAAAATATTTCTGGACTTCATCGAAGATGGCATTGACTCGCTCTTCGTTATGTGCAATCAGTGCACCAAAGAGCATTTCAGCGTAGTCTCGAGCTGGTCGAGGCGGTTTGGGCTTGGGTGCCTGGGTGGCTGCAGTTTGGATCGTCTCGGGCCACTCCCCTCTGGCACGCATTTGTTTAAATTCCTCAGCCACTTCACTAATGCTCTTACCAGAATCTAATTTGCGCTGCACCCAAAGAAGAAGCTGGATATCGCGTTCGGAGTAAAGGCGGTAACCATTGGGCATTCGCATCGGCGTGAGCAGATCATAACGCCGCTCCCAGGCACGCAAGGTTACTGGTTTGATGCCTGTGCGTGCTTGGACGACTTTAATGGTGTAAAACGGCTCGTCTGAGTAAGTGCCTATAGAAGTCATGCAAATATTATCCTTGGCAATTCAATTGTACAGGATGACATCCTGAGCAGCAAGCTAAATCACAAAAAATGGATCTTAAACTGTTCATTTACTTATTTTCACCATAATAAACTCTCAACTGTCGGGGTCGTCTTTCTGGTTAAAGAGTTTTTCCCAGAGGAGTAGTTCAGCCTCGCTAAGGGGTCTATCTGCTTCGACGGTAGGTGCTTGGCTTATTGCCTCAGCCAGCTGGCGGGCAAACACGTCGGAAGGTATCACACGCATGTGCAGCGGGTGGGCAGCAGCTTGCACCATACGGTCCGAGCTCACCAAGGTGTCATTACGGAGCCGGCTGCCCTGTTTGCGCAGGTGGGTGGCGATGGCAGCATCGGCAGTTCGCGGCGAGGGCACAAAAACAGCTTTCACCGCTCCAAAGCTATGCTCTCCTGCCTGCCCTGGGGCAGCGCGGTCAAAAAAGACTATCACATGATCGCGCTTGATACGGCAAAATTGAATGAGCAAGTCGATGAGGGCTTGTTCATCATCGAGATCTGCTAAAGAGAGCCCGCGCACATGAGGGATCAAGTTGTGCCCGTCAATAATCCAATTCACCCCCCTATTGTAAACCGTTAAGGCTGCAAGTTTTATTGGAAATTAGTAAGAAATACTCTCAAAGAGAAAAAACCTTACGAGTAGTCACAGCTCGTGGTTTCATTGCGAGCGAGGATTATAATTAGGCAAAATTTGACAAAAATCACAGGTGAGCATGTTCTTTTACTGGATAGCGTATGTGCTTTTTATGACCGGGGCTGTATTGGCGCTGATAAACTTCGGCTATGAGCTTTCGCTTTGGTTTTTAGGGTTGGGCTGGGTGTTGGAAGTGACGCTGAATTTATTAGTGTGGCTGAAGTCAAACAAAATCCCGCGCTTAGCGCGCATGGGTTGGCAAAAAGCTGCTCACGTAATGGCATTGATCACTTTTCCGTTGATGATGTTCTTTCGGATGAAAGCGGATATGCGCATTTTTGGGCTGCTCCTGATAATGTGCGTCTTATTGTGGAGCCTTTCCCTCATCAATTTGAGGCACTCAAAATCTGGCTTTATGGAGGAATCCTAATGAAAAACGTCTTTCCATCGCAACACCCACTGGTCGCTGCAAAGCTGGCACGCCTGCGCGATGTGAATACTGAACCGAAGAAATTCCGCGAACTCGTGCGCGAGTTAGCGGCTATGCTCGCTTATGAAGCGACGTTAGATATCGAAGTGCAACCAATTACGGTGCAAACCCCGCTGGCAACCACACAGGGTGTTACGCTGGTGGATAAAATCGGTTTGATACCCATATTGCGCGCAGGCTTAGGCATGGTGGAAGGCGTATGGGAATTGATGCCAGGTGCTGAGGTATGGCATATCGGTCTTTATCGCGATGAAAAGACGCTCAAGCCGGTTTCTTATTACAACCGCCTGCCTGTGGCGCCAACCGTGACGCAATGCTTGATTCTGGACCCGATGCTTGCCACAGGTGGTTCGGCAGTGGCGACGGTGGACATCCTCAAAGAGTGGGGTGTGCGCAAAATTAAGTTTGTAGGGTTGATTGCTGCGCCAGAGGGCATCGCCAGGTTGCATGAAGCCCATCCGGATGTGCCTATTCACATCGCTCACATTGATGAACGCTTGAATGAGCATGGGTATATCTTACCAGGCTTGGGGGACGCTGGCGACAGAATGTTTGGTACGGGATGAGTACGCCTCGTCTAAGGGGTTGGAATAGTTGATTGTTGCAGCCTTCGGGCAATTTGGCGGTCCACCTTGCCCATGGCAAACTCGTCTAACTGTGCGGGCAGCACCCAGCGCACATGGCAGAGGTTGTCGGTGCTCTGCCCTGGGAGAAGCGTGCAAAGAAATGCATGCAGGGTAATCTTAAAGTGCGTATAAGCGTGGCGATACACACCAAATTCGTTTTCGACGGCAATTTCCAGCCCTAGTTCTTCACATATTTCCCTCTTCAGGCAATCCTCCAAACTGCGATCTTCTGGCTCTAATTTACCGCCAGGGAACTCCCACAGCCCGCCGAGAAGACCATCGGGTGGGCGTTGGGCGATTAAGACGTGTTGACCCTGTGTAATGACCGCAGCGGTGACGGTGTAATGTGGTACCGGCGGCTTGGCTTGGCGTTGGGGTAGGCTGTTTTGTGTGCCTTGGGCAAAAGCCTGACAGTAATTTTGCAAGGGGCATTGCTTACAGAGGGGGGCTTTGGGTTTGCAAATGCGTTCGCCCAGCTCCATCACCGCCTGGTTGAAGTCACCTGGGCGTTCTTGGGGCAGCAGCTGCTCGGCATAAGCCCTAAGGGTATGCTCCAGAGCAGGGGTGCCGAGAGGTGTTTGCAAATTGAGCAAGCGGATATACACCCGACGGCAGTTAGCATCTAAAGCTGGAACAGGTTGATGAAAAGCGATAGAGGCAACGGCGCTGGCGATATAGCCGCCAACACCTGGCAGCTGAAGCAGCTCTGTATAAGTGTGGGGCAGCTGCCCTTGATGTTGTTGCCAAACCAACTGAGCGGCTTTATGCAGACTGCGCGCCCGGCTATAGTAGCCCAAACCTTCCCATAGCTGCAGAACTTCAGCTTGATCTGCTTTGGCTAAGCTCTCCAGAGTGGGGAAGCGCTGCATAAAGCGCTCGAAATAAGGGACGACCGTTTCCACTTGGGTTTGCTGCAGCATGACTTCGGAAACCCATGTGTGGTATGGGGAGGGATCAGAACGCCAGGGGAGCACCCTGGCGTTAGCGTCATACCATCTAAGCAAATCCGCGGCAAGCGCGTTCATTAGAATTGAAATGCGCCTTTCTGGGGGGCAATTTTACAGACGTAATGATCGACCAATTCGAGCAGCTGATTATTGAGCGCTTGCCATTCTGGGGAGGAAAGGAGTGTTTGAGCAGCTTCTATACTGGGCATCACCGCACCAACCAAGATTTGTGGCTCATCGCCATAGATGGTCACCCAGGCATCCGTCAGCTCGAGCCCTAGACTATTTACTTTGGGGAGATAATCCCCCACCATAAAGCCGTAATAAAACTGTTCTTTACCCGGCTTAATGTTCCATGTAAGGATAACTTTTGCCCTCATAAGTTTCAACTCAGTTTGGGGTCAAGCGCAATCACGTGCGTCTCTTCCTCTGCAAATGCAGTGGTGCTGGTAACTTTATAGGATTCCATCGTTTCGAGCTGGGTGATGCCCATTTCTTTGAGAAACTTGCTCAACGGATCGAGGTCTAACGTGGAGTGAGGGGTATCATATTGCATCGGGATGACGATGTTGGGTTCCAGCATGCTAATGACCTCCGCAGCTTTAGAGGCATTTAAACCATTCCCATCTCCCACGGGAACTAAGGCGATGTTTACTGTGCCTAATGATTCAATATCAGATTGGCTGGGCACTTGATCGAGCTTGCCTAAGTGTGCCACGGTGATAGAGCCAAACTCGATTAGGTAAAGGGTATTACGCAAACCTGAATACTCTTTTTTATGTGGGGTAGTCTGCACTCCGGTGATAAACACGCCCCCAATCTCATACTCACCAGGGCCAGTGATGAGGAAAGGGTCACCCTTGACGGCTTTAACATAGTTGTGCACAGGATCATCACAGCTCACAGTGACGATTTCAGATTTGAGCTTGAGCGGAGGATAACCAGCGTTAGTAGAGTCAAAAGGGTCGGTGACAACTGAAGCCTTTCCCCGCTCCACGAGGCGAAAACAAGAATGACCGTACCAAGTAATCTCCATCAAACCTCCAACAACCGGTAGTTAGTGCAAAACAACGTTGAATAAAACGAATTCATGCGCGCATATATTATACCTTTTGGGCTTTACACTCAGCACCTCACAGCCCTTCGGGCATTATACCCATCGGGCATCATACCCTTCGGGCATCATACCCTTCGGGCATAAGCTTACAACGAACTATATAATATAGAGATTATAACAGTTTGGCAGTGAGCAAACATGCGTTAGAGGCAAAGACTTAAACCCTCTGATTTTCGTTAGTGGTTTTTTTACTACATATAATAAAAACGCGTACAGGGTGATTTTTTACTTAGTGGGATTTTTACAAATTTACCTTGCGTGAATTAGTGATTGTGATAGAATTTCGCTCTAAGTAGAGAATATTTTTTGACTAGCAAATTAAGTTATGCATCTCATCGTTCGTTAGTAAGCGTTTTTCTCTCTCCTAATGGTGTTTGCCTACTAACCTTAATAACGATCCCTGTGCATACCTCTCTAAAAGGAGGTAAAACTGTAAAAACATAACCTTAAAGTCCCAACTTGTTGTCGCTTAGTACCACAGAGTACCATTCGTTTTTGTTTTCGTTAATTAAATAAGGAGAAAGACATGAAAAAAAGGTCAACTTCCAAAGTGTTAGCACTTTTCCTAATGGTAGCCTTGCTTTTAGGAATTGCTAGCCCAATCTCAGTACTTGCTCTTTCATCAGAGCCTCAGAATTCCGTTCAAGTTGATCCAGAGGTTATGCAGGAAATGGAAACCAAAGGCTCTGCCAGCTACTGGATTGATTTCGATGCCAAAGCGGATCTTTCCGCAGCAAATTCAATGGATTGGTCCAAGAGAGGCTGGTATGTTTACGAAACTCTCTCAAAGACTGCCAGTGCTTCCCAAGCCCGTGTCGCGGCTTATTTGACGGACTCCAAGGTTGAATACCAAGCTTACTGGATCAAGAATACCATTTTGGTCAAGAGCTCCAACCTGACCACGCTAAACGGCTTGCTTGGATTTTCTGAAATTAAAGCTATTTCCCCTCGGCAAACATATATCCTGTATGAACCCGACAGAAGTGCCGCGGTAATAGATAATGGTTTGAATTCTATAGAGCCTAACTTGACGCATATTAATGCGGACGACGTCTGGGCAATGGGTATAGATGGCTCTGGGCTTGTGGTTGCCAATATCGATACGGGTGTGCGTTTTTCGCATCAAGCACTTGTTGAGCAATACCGAGGTAATAATGGTGATGGTACTTTTGACCATAATTACAATTGGTTCAACCCCGATGATCTGACGGATGATGCACCGCGCGATGGTAACGGACATGGCACGCATACGATGGGCACCATGGTTGGCGATGACGGCGGCTCGAATCAAGTCGGTATCGCTCCAGGAGCACAGTGGATGGCTTGCGCCGGCTGCCCCGACGGCAGCTGTATGGATACCGCACTATTGGGCTGCGGCCAATTTATCGCAGCGCCGACGGATTTAGCCGGTGATAATGCTGATCCAGACATGCGCCCCAACGCAGTTAACAACTCTTGGGGTGACTGTGGTCAGACTTACGATGATTGGTACGCTGATGTTATTTCCGCCTGGCATGCCGGAGGTATTTATCCGATTTTCTCTAACGGTAACTCCAGTAACTGTGGATATTCCTCTCCTCCCGGATTGAACACCGTTGGTAACCCCGCTCGTTCTGGGGATGTCACCGGTGTAGGTTCTTCCGGGGAGCAGAACGGACAGTACGCTACACACTCCAATTGGGGTCCAACCGACAACGCAGATACGGTCAATCCTACGGATGGCTTTATTTATATGAAACCCCAGGTTCTTGCGCCTGGAGAAAGTATCCGCTCCTCCACCCCAGGCAGTGACACGGAATATCAAGATGGCTGGACAGGAACTTCGATGTCCGCTCCGCATGTGACTGGTTTGGTCGCGCTCATCTGGCAGGCAGCCCCATGCCTTGTGGGTGATTATGCCACAACTGAAAATATCATTGAAGAAACAGCTGTGAATATTACTTACAATGACGGGTCTCCCGTTACACCCACTGACTTCCCGAACTACGCGACCGGCTGGGGTGAAATTGACGCTCTGGCAGCAGTCACGCAAGCGTCAGGGTTGTGCGCGATGGGTACGCTCGAAGGTACAGTGACTGAAGATGGCACTACGCCAATTGAAGGCGCTAAGATCTTTGCAGATAATGGTGAGGGTTATACCAAGAGCGTTTATAGCGCCGCTGACGGCAGCTACAGTACTGGGCTTCCGGAAGGCACTTATACGTTGACAGCCAGCAAGTACGGTTTTGACACTGAGGTTGTTTCCGGTATTGTCATCCTTGAAGATCAGACAACAACCCAGAATTTTGAGCTGGCTCCTTTGGGGATGACAACTGTTTCTGGCGTTGTTTACGATGCCGGAGTGGAAGGGTTGGGCAGCCATGGATATCCATTATACGCCTCGATCCAGATTTCCGCCTTAGGCTTTGATCAGACGATCTATAGCGACCCGATTACCGGGGTATATTCCATTGATCTAGTCTCCGAAACTGAGCATACCTTTGAGGTTACTTCGGTGGTTTCTGGATATGAACCGCTCGTTGAGACCGTCACGCCGACCACTGATGCGTTGACTCATGATATTGGGTTGGGAATTGATGGCGAAGTATGCGCAGCGCCTGGCTACCAACCTGATTACGACTTCTTCTGGAGCTTTGAACAGAGCGATGGGGGCTTTACGTCCGGAGGAACAAATTCCTCGTGGGCTTGGGGTGACTTTACCAGCGGCCCTGGAGAAGGCCATAGCGGCACCAAAGGCATCGCCACAAATCCCGCTGGTAATTACAACAATTATGAAGAGAGCTGGATGGTATCCCCCGTTATCGACTTATCTGGCTTCGGCACTAACACACCCGTTCTTCAGTGGTGGGACTGGCTTTTCGTGGAAAGCGTTACTAGCAACTGGGATTGGGCATTTCTGCAAGTGACAAAAGATGGAACGAACTGGACAACGGTTTGGGGACCTGACAAACGGCAGGATAGTGCCTATAGTCAACAAACTGCGGTCTTAGATCCCTCCTATAATGTGTCAACTTTCCAATTTCGTTTTTCCTTCCACAGCGATGTTTCAGGTGTTTATCCAGGTTGGTATGTAGATGATGTGGGGATCGTCGAAATTGCGGCGCCTTTACCAACAGTGCTTTACTCTTCAGACTTTGAATCGAATGACGGTGGCTTTGTCGTCGGTGGGACAAGTCCCTCTTGGGAAGTTGGCAAACCTACCAGCGGCCCAGAAGCTGCTCATTCTGGGCTGGTTGTTTGGGCAACCAACTTAGCTGGCGACTATAACAGTTCTGAGGATAGCTATATAACCTCACCTCTCATTGATTTGAGCGCAAATCCGACACTTGCACCTACAATTTCTTTCTATCACTGGATGCAATCAGAAAGTAACTCTTATGATTGGGGTGCAGTGGAAGCTACTAAAGATGGCGGTGTTACCTGGGATATTGTCTGGCAAAAGTTTGGAAATATCACAGAATGGACGCCAAAATCGTTACAATTAGATTCAAGTTACGCAGTAAGCAATTTCCAGTTCCGGTTCCATTTCCACTCAGATGGTTCAGTTAATTACCCTGGCTGGTACATTGATGATGTCTCGGTATCGGTCGCCGAACCGTTTGTCATCGCTGCCCCATGTGTGGTCATTCCTGGCGGAGCGGTGGCTGGCTATGTTACGGATGAGATGACGGATGAACCGATCATTGGGGCGGATGTTTATAGTGACAGAGCTGCCACGCAAAGCTTTGTTCTGGAAGACGACCCTGACAATGCCGGTATTTACTGGCTGTTCCAGCCGACCGATACGGATCCGGAAAATGTGGTCTTCACGGCTTCTAAGGATCTGTACGCAGATGAAACGGCAATGGTAAGCGTGGTGCAGAATGCTGTGAAGCAGCAAGACTTCGCGTTAGGCACTGGCGAATTGACCTTTGACCCGACCGAGTTCGAATTTACCATGGCAATGGGCGACGCGCCAGAAACAGCTACGCTGACCATCGGTAATACTGGCACAAGCGATGCCACTTTTGAATTGGTAGAGAAGGATGAAGGCTTTACACCCTTGAATATCCCAGCTTTTACTGGTGAGCTGCCAAAATCAAATCAGACATTATCATTAGGTCCTGCTCCAAAAACCACGAGTGGACCAATAGTGCGCAGCACTAAGAATGATCTTGGTGGAATTCTGAGCACTGCTCCCGCTTATGCTATGGATGTCTATCCAGGTGAAAATCTGGTCTACATTCCAGATACCTCCATTCCAGGCACTTGGGAAGTCGTTGGTTCTATCTCTGGCCTATCTTTCTTCGCAGGCGATTTTGTAGGCGGAGATTTTGACACTATTTATGCTGCCAATTATGACAATAATGGTTTATATGCTGTTGATGCTGCCGATGGAACTGCAACATTAATTGGCACGATGACCCCACCTGGTGGCACAATGAATGGCTTGAGTGGCACTCCTGATGGCACGATGTATGGTATTGCCGGTGACTGTACAACGAGCTACTTGGTTACCGTAGATATTACCTCTGGTATGGTTACGACCATTGGCTCAATCCCCGGCGTTGGCTGCGGCATTGACTTAGCCTATAACACCAACGATGACATGATTTACGTTGTCGACCTGCTGACCGACAGCTTGTTTAGGGTTGATCCAGCTACAGCTGCAGCAACTCTTGTGGGCTCGTTAGGAGTAGGTGCCAACTATGCTCAGGGTATGGACTTTGAGGAAGAAAGCGGCGTGCTCTACTGGGCTGCCTATACCACTTCTGGTGAACTGCGCGTGATCGATACCACCACGGGCGCGAGCACGTTGATTGGTGCCTTCCCGGGCGGTGCTGAGGTGGATTGCTTAGCTTTTCCGACTGGCGGTTCTGCGGATGTGCCCTGGCTTTCTGAAGACCCTGTTTCCGGCACGGTGCCTGCGGATGGAACCGTAGATGTTACAATTACGGTGGATCCATCTAGTTTAAGCCAACCCGGTGATTATGAGGCTGCTTTGAAGGTGAACCACAACACGCCCTACACATACCCCAACATCCCTGTAATTCTGCATCTGGAAGCGCCAGAAGATTATGGAACAATCAATGGCACGGTATCCGGCTTAGAAGCCTGCGATATTAACCCTGCTCCCATTGAAGGCGCGACGGTTAACTTCAAGCAGGAAGACGTGACTATTTACACGACGACCACCTTAGCGAACGGCTACTATAGCTTCTCCATGCCAGCGGGTGAGTATGACATTGAAGTCATCGCTGAAGGCTTTGTCAGCCAGACGGTCCCTGGCGTTGATTTGGTGGGTGGGTCAACGGTAACACAAAACTTTGAATTGCGATTACTGGCGCCCTGCCTGAGCGTCGATCCAGAAAGCTTGGAAGAGACTCTTGTGATGAACACAACCGACATGAAGGTTCTTACGATTATGAACAGTGGAGCAGCTGAGGCAACGTTTGAATTGTCAGAAATTGATTGTGGCTTCCAACCCTTAGAGTTAGCTTACGTTGGAAAGGTCCCAAGTTATCAATATTCACCCGAAAAAGATTTGCCTGGTATCGATAAATCTAAGTCTGCTTCGACAGGAAAGCAACCTATGTCCAGGAATTCAAGCACTCCATTAGACCTCTTGATTAGTGAAGGTTTTGAGGGCGTATTTCCTCCAACGAATTGGGCTCAGTTTATTACGAATCCGGATTACACATGGGAACAATCCAGCGATTATGCATACGAAGGCAGCTATGGTGTTTCTGTTCCTTGGAATTACGCTCAAGATGAATGGCTGTTGACACCTGAGCTTGCCCTAGCAGAAGGTACGCTCTCGTTCCATTCAATGGGAAGTATACATTGGTGCCGTGATACATATGATAACTGTGATTTGAATGTCTGGCTGGTTGTTGACGAAGTAGGTGGCGAAGATGATATTTTCGTCAAGAACGTAGAAGAAGATTGGTCTGATAACTGGATTTGGACACTAACCACAATTGATCTGGAATCCTACTTACCTGGCGTTCCAGTGAGGATAGGATTCCAATACGTTGGTAATGATGGTGCAGATATAGGGCTTGACTCGGTAATATTGGATGGAGTTGAAGGCCTAGATGTGCCCTGGCTTTCGGAAGACCCTGTGGCGGGTACAGTGCCGGCTGGCGGGTCCCTCCCGATTACCGTGACCTTCGATGCGACTGGGCTTGATGCAGGCGACTATCTAGCTGCGCTGCGCGTTCATCTTGTTGGTGCACCCAATTTAGATGTCCCTGTGACACTGCACGTTGTTGAACTTTGGAAGCTTTACTTGCCGCTTATTGCGAAATAAAAGGCAGAGAGCCTCAATTAACTTAATTGGTTATATGCTTCCGGCGGCGAAATCTGCCGGAAGCAACTTTTTAAGCACTTAATGGTAGAATGGCGGGAAATATCGTGTAGCTCAATTTGATGAAACGAAATCAAACGTATATTCTTCTTATTATTTTCCTTTTGATAGCATGCGCGTGTTCGGTTACCGTAGGCGGTCAGGGAGATCAAGCGCAAACGCCACCTGTGACCACACCTACCGTGGAGCTGCAGCTCCCTTTAAAAGTTTGGATTTTCCCGGAGGTGCCCGCTCCATTACAAAAACGTTTTATCCTACCTGAAAATATGGCTTGGGCAGAAAACCCAGCAGTCGCGTCGATCTTTTATGGTTTAGCCCGATATATACCAGTAGGGCAAGCAGTGATTGCGCAGGCAGAGTGGAATTACGTTTTGGTCGCACCAAGGTGGTCCGCACGGGAAGGTGTCTTCGCTGAAGATTTAAGCGCTCTGTGGCAAGGGAAGCCGCGCGGGAGCTTACGTCAAATTGAAAAGTTGTTAATTTACGCTGAGGACTACAACAGCTTGTCTGCCTTATTGGGCGAAGAAGGGGATGAAGGGGCATTGGGTGAGATTGTCCATCTTGTTCCAAATTCCCAAGAAAGCCTCGCCGAAGAGCTAGGGGCTTCTGTTTGGGCAATCGTGCCACTCAGCAGGGTTAATGAGGATTATAAAATTCTGAGGATTGACGAAGTTTCACCCTTAGATGCGGACTTTGCTGAAAAACCCTATGCACTGCAGGGCATCTATGCACTCTACATGGATCCGGCTGTCTTGGCTTGGATAGGAGAACAAGGCGTAAATGTTCTCTTAGATGCTTTTGTAGGAAAAGCTCCAGAAAATTTGCCAGAAGCACCGCTCGAGGTCACATCGCCGACCCCAAGTGAGACTATGGAGCCTTCAGAAGGATTGCAAATTGAAGAAAACGAACGCCTCCGTGAAGTTGATGGGGCTGTTGAGGTTCTTATACCTGCTGGGGAATTTTTCTTTGGCTGTGATCCCCAACATAACGGTGGTTTTGAATGCCTACCAGACGAATTACCGCTCCAGAGGCTGTACTTGGAAATGTTTGCAATTGATAAATTTGAGGTAACCAACGTGCAATATGCGCGTTGTGTGGCAGATGGAGCCTGTGAAGAGCCTGTTTACACTTATTCTGCTACGCGTGAGTCTTATTATGACAATCCGGCTTATGCCAACTACCCTGTCTCGGGGATATCATGGAATGAGGCTTATGCATACTGCACTTGGGTGGGGGGCAGGCTGCCTACTGAGGCTGAATGGGAAAAAGCTGCCCGTGGAGAGACGATGCGAGCTTATCCTTGGGGCGATGAGGAACCCAGTTGTGAGCTGGCGAATTCACGGGATGACCGCATGGGCACTTGTGTTGGCGATACTGCACCGGTGGGATCTTACCCGCTAGGTGCTTCCCCTTATGGGGTGATGGATATGGCGGGTAATGTGTGGGAATGGGTGATGGATTATTATGTTCATGATTATTCTGGTCATCTCATCAATCTAGACCCATTAACTGAAGGGGTTGTTTATAAAAGAATAATTAAGGGGGGTTCGTTTGATTATAACAGTTACACAATGCGGATAGCTTACAATAGTGATCATAATGAAAATGAACGCAAGATCAGTTTTGGCTTCCGCTGTATGCGACCTATGGAATGATCTGTTCCCCAAAAAAGTGAGCGATAACAAAATCAGCCCTCTGATTATGAGGGCTGATTTATATAACTTTTTGGCTTACTTTTTGCGCGAGAAGGTAATTTCTTGCCCGTTGTAGTCGATCAAAATTGTGTCACCTTCGGCAAAGGCACCTGCAAGGATCTGCTTAGCCAGCGGATCCTGAATCTCGCGCTGGATGGCGCGCTTGAGCGGTCGAGCACCAAACTCAGGGTCATAGCCAACTTCAGCTAAGTGCCTGCGGGCAGCCTCAGTAACCTCAAGCTTAAACCCGCGATCCTTGAGTAGGTCAGCCAAGTGTTCGAGTTGAATACCCACAATTTGTGCCAAGTCCTCCTTGGTGAGTGGTTTGAAGATCACAATCTCATCCACCCGGTTCAGGAACTCGGGACGGAAGAATTTCTTTAATATTTCTGTAATTTGTTCCCGAGTGACCTCTTTGGGCATACCAGTGCCATTGGCATTCATCCATAGTTCGCTGCCTAAGTTGCTGGTCATGATTACAATGGTGTTGCGGAAGTCCACCGTACGGCCTTGACCATCGGTCATGCGCCCATCATCCAACACTTGCAATAGTGCATTGAAGATTTCTGGGTGTGCCTTTTCAATTTCATCGAACAAGACCACGCTATATGGCCGGCGGCGGACGGCTTCTGTCAGTTGACCGCCTTCCTCATAGCCAACATAGCCCGGCGGAGCACCAAACAAGCGGCTGATGGTATGCCGTTCTTGATATTCGCTCATGTCAATGCGTATCATCGCGTTCTCATCGTCAAAGAGGAACTCCGCTAAAGCGCGTGCGAGTTCCGTCTTGCCCACGCCGGTTGGACCCAGGAAGATGAATGAGCCAATTGGGCGGTTCGGATCTTGTAAGCCGCTGCGCGAGCGGCGTACGGCGTTCGAAACAGCCTGAATAGCTTCATCCTGTCCAACCACACGCTGATGCAGGCGCTCTTCCATATGCAGCAGCTTCTCCATCTCGCCTTCCAACAGCCGATTTACTGGAATACCTGTCCATTTGGCGACGACTTCGGCGATTTCCTCTGCATCCACTTCTTCCTTCAATAAAGCCCCTTCTTTTTGCAGCGTTTTCAGCTTCTCTTCTGCGGCTTTGATCTTTTCTTCAATCTCATGTAACGTGCCGTAGCGCAGACGAGCTGCTTTTTCGAGATCAGCATCGCGTTCGGCTTGTTCAATCTCATGCTCAATTTGTTCGCGCTGCTCTTTGAGCGCACGCAAATCGGCAATAGCTTGTTTTTCGGTTTGCCAGCGCGCTGTTAGGGCTTGCGATTTCTCACGGAGATCAGCCAACTCTTTTTCCAGCTTTTCCAAGCGCTCGAGTGAGGCTTGATCTTTTTCTTTTTGAAGAGCCTGGCGCTCGATTTCTAACTGCATAATCTGCCGATCGATCTCGTCTAGCGCTTGCGGCTTGGAGTCAATCTCAGTGCGCAAATGCGCTGCAGCCTCGTCGATCAGGTCGATGGCTTTATCCGGCAGTTTGCGGTCCGAAATGTAGCGGTGCGAGAGAGTGGCAGCAGCAATTACAGCTGCGTCGGTAATGCGCACGCCATGATGCACTTCGTATTTAGGCTTTAACCCACGCAATATGCTGATGGTGTCCTCCACAGAGGGCTCGTCTATGTAAACCGGTTGGAAGCGCCGCTCGAGGGCTGCGTCTTTCTCCACGTATTTGCGATACTCCTCGAGTGTGGTTGCGCCGATCATGTGCAGCTCGCCGCGTGCCAACATCGGCTTGAGTATATTGCCAGCGTCCATGGCGCCTTCAGCAGCACCAGCGCCGATCACAGTATGCATTTCATCCACAAAGAGGATGATATCACCCTGGGCATCGGTCACTTCCTTGAGGGCTGCTTTGAGGCGTTCTTCGAACTCCCCACGGTATTTTGCGCCGGCGACCATGGCAGCCATGTCCAGCTGAACAATGCGCTTATTTTTGAGTCCCTCTGGCACATCTTTATTGACGATACGTTGCGCTAAGCCTTCCACGATGGCAGTTTTACCCACACCGGGATCACCAATCAGGGCAGGGTTGTTCTTCGTGCGTCGCGAAAGGATCTCGATAGTGCGGCGGATTTCCTCGTCGCGTCCGATAACCGGATCCAGCTTTCCTTGGCGCGCAAGGGCGGTCAGGTCGCGGCCATATTTTTCCAAAGCCTGATAAGTAGACTCTGGGGTTTGGGTGGTAATGGATTGCGTCCCGCGAATAGAACGCAAAGCTTTCAGGATGGCATCTTTTGTAACGCCATAACCCGCTAAGCGTTTTCCCTCGGGGCCGTCGGTCAGGCCAAGCAGGATGTGCTCGGTCGAGGTGTATTCATCCCCCATGCCTTTAGCGTACCGTTCAGCTGCGTCCAGAGCATCGGCGGCTGGACGTGAAAGGCCTGGTTCGCCGGTATCAGCGCCGTAAACCTTGGGGCGCCCAGCTAATTCCTTTTGAACCTCTTGACGCAGTACCTCTGTGCTGCCAGCGATCTGGCTGATTACAGCTGGGACTGTACTCTCGGTTTGATTGAGTAATGCCAACAAGAGATGGGCTGGCTCAATGGTTTGGTGCCCGTAATCACGGGCTAAACTTTGAGCGCTTACCACGGCTTGCTGTGCTTTTTGTGTAAATTTGTTTAAATCCATAATTCCTCCTTTGTAGAAGCTAAAAGCTTCTCGGATATTGTTATCCAGTTAGTCGTATTGTAGAAGTTCAATGTAAGCAATAAATAATAAGTTTGTTAGAATTGTAAATGCGAGAGCGAAATTAAAAATATTGCTGCGAAGAAAGAATGGCAAATCGCAGATTGATGGAAATTGGATGGTTTTTGCCCTTGACATAATCGAGCAGGCGGCTATAATTGCGGTTTGTTCGTGAAGCACGGCACCTTGAAAATAAGAATCTCGGAAAATTGTCAGAAAGCACATTTTTCCCTTGACAATCGGCACAAATTCGATTATAAATAGAGTCCCAAGGGAGATAGTTAGATATTGCCAACTTGGGAGCTGATCTTTGAAAAAAGAACAAGGGATGAGAGACAAACCCAGGAAAGCAGTGCCCGTAGCCGGCGAGCAAGTTGAGAGCCGGCGATTTCGTCTATAAAAACGGAAGCGAGCATTGACAGGATTGGAGAGATTCAGTAGAATCCTGCTCTCATGAAGTCAGAACCTTAACAACTGAAAAGTGATAGGAAATAAGCAACAAAAATATAGGTAAGAACAAGCCTCGTTAATTGTTTTCCGTAAAAACGAAACACCGAAAGGTGATAAATTTTTAGCGGAGAGTTTGATCCTGGCTCAGGATGAACGTTGGCGGCGTGCCTAATACATGCAAGTCGAACGAAGACTGTAGTAATACTGTCTTAGTGGCGAACGGGTGAGTAACGCGTGGGTGACCTGCCCCGAAGTGTGGGATAACAGTTCGAAAGGATTGCTAATACTGCATAATATCCAAGAGATTAGACGCTTTTGGATTAAAGGAGTAATTCGCTTCGGGAGGGGCCCGCGTCCCATCAGCTAGTTGGTAAGGTAATGGCTTACCAAGGCGATGACGGGTAGGGGACCTGAGAGGGTGGCCCCCCACAATGGAACTGAAACACGGTCCATACACCTACGGGTGGCAGCAGTAGGGAATATTAGTAATGGGCGAAAGCCTGAACTAGCAACGCCGCGTGTGCGAAGAAGGCCTTCGGGTCGTAAAGCACTTTTTGAGAGGATGAGGAAGGACGGTACTCTCAGAATAAGTCTCGGCTAACTACGTGCCAGCAGCCGCGGTAACACGTAGGAGGCAAACGTTATCCGGATTTACTGGGCGTAAAGCGCGTGTAGGTGGTTTGGTAAGTAGGGCGTGAAAGCTCCTGGCTCAACTGGGAGAGGACGTTCTAAACTGCCAAGCTTGAGGATGGTAGAGGGAGGTGGAATTCCGGGTGTAGCGGTGGAATGCGCAGATATCCGGAGGAACACCAGTGGCGAAGGCGGCCTCCTGGACCACTCCTGACACTCAGACGCGAAAGCTAGGGTAGCAAACGGGATTAGAGACCCCGGTAGTCCTAGCCCTAAACGATGTAGACTTGGCGTCGGTGGTTTAATCGCCATCGGTGTCGTAGCTAACGCGATAAGTCTACCGCCTGGGGACTACGGCCGCAAGGTTAAAACTCAAAGGAATTGACGGGTCCCCGCACAAGCAGCGGAGCGTGTGGTTTAATTCGATGCTACACGAAGAACCTTACCTGGGTTTGACATAGAGGTAGTAGGGAAGCGAAAGCGGACCGACCCTTCGGGGAGCCTCTACAGGTGTTGCATGGCTGTCGTCAGCTCGTGTCGTGAGATGTTCGGTTAAGTCCGCTAACGAGCGCAACCCTCGCTGTGTGTTACAAGTGTCACACGGTACTGCCGATATTAAGTCGGAGGAAGGTGGGGATGACGTCAAGTCAGCATGACCTTTATATCCAGGGCTACACACACGCTACAATGGCCAGTACAATGGGTTGCCAAGCCGCGAGGCGGAGCCAATCCTAAAAAGCTGGCCTCAGTTCAGATTGCAGTCTGCAACTCGACTGCATGAAGTTGGAGTTGCTAGTAACCGCAGGTCAGCAATACTGCGGTGAATACGTTCCCGGGGATTGTACACACCGCCCGTCAAGTCATGGAAGCTGGCAACACCTGAAGCCGGTATCCTAACCCGAAAGGGAGGGAGCTGTCGAAGGTGGGGTCGGTGACTGGGACTAAGTCGTAACAAGGTAGGTGTACCGGAAGGTGCGCCTGGATCACCTCCTTTCTATGGAGATCCAAGCGGATGCTTAAGGGCAAACGCTTTACTCTGTACAAAAATAATACCTATGATTAGGGAATCGCTCTGACACGGTGAGACACAGAGCGTCAATAACGAAGATCGAAACCTATATTTGAAGCAAGTTTCCTGTCACTTTTGAGTTGTCAAGGCTGACTCATGGGCCTTTAGCTCAGTTGGTTAGAGCGTGCCTCTGATAAGGGCAAGGTCTCAGGTTCGAGCCCTGAAAGGCCCACTCTAACTTATGGAGTGCCTGGGGATGTAGCTTAGTCGGGAGAGCGCCTCCTTTGCAAGGAGGAGGTCAGGGGTTCGAGTCCCCTCATCTCCACTGTAAGCTCTGGGAGGTTTGTCTGGGGATGGGCGGATCTAAAGCGATTTAGATTTGGCCATCGCTGGATAAAAGCGAGAAAGACTGCACTTTAAAAACTGAATAACATTTGTAGGCCGTATCGACATGTGTTGCGATGATACATGTCATACGAAAATTAGTAAATAATTAATAAATATTGAATGCTGTAAAAAGCATCGATTTCTCCGCATCACGTGGAGAAGCTACTAAGAGCTTACGGTGAATGCCTTGGCGTCAAGTGCCGATGAAGGACGTGGGACACTGCGATAAGCCTCGGGAAGCTGTGAACAAGCGATATATCCGGGGATCTCCGAATTGGGAAACCAGCTGATGCGAACCATCAGCATCGTGTGATGAATACATAGTCACATGAAGGGAACCTAGGGAACTGAAACATCTAAGTACCTAGAGGAAAAGAGACCATTCCCCAAGTAGTGGCGAGCGAACGGGGAACAGCCCAAACCGAACCAGCATGCTGGTTCGGGGTTGTAGGGTCCAGCATATGAGAGTTACAAAGTGAGACGTTAGCAGAATTGGTGTGGAAAAGCCAACCACAGAAGGTGACAGTCCTGTACGCGAAAACGTCGAACCTCTCGCTGGATACCTGAGTACTACCGGGCACGCTAATCCGGTAGGAATCTGGGGAGTCCACTCTCCAAGGCTAAATACGCTTGACGACCGATAGTGAACAAGTACCGTGAGGGAAAGGTGAAAAGTACCCCTGTTAGGGGAGTGAAAAGAACCTGAAACCGTAAGCTTACAAGCAGTCGAAGGGCTAATGGCGGGTTGGTGCTATAGCGAAAGCTTGTGCGCACCGCTATGCCTGACGGCGTGCCTCTTGGAGAATGAGTCTGCGAGTTAATCTTTGTGGCAAGGTTAAGGGAGTGACACCCGAAGCCGCAGCGAAAGCGAGTCTGAATAGGGCGTGCAGTCGCAAGGATTAGACACGAAACCAGGTGAGCTAACCATGGCCAGGTTGAAGCGAGTTTAACCACTCGTGGAGGACCGAACCTACTAATATTGCAAAATTAGGGGATGAGCTGTGGTTAGAGGTGATATGCCAAACGAACTTGGAGATAGCTTGTTCTCCCCGAAATAGCTTTAGGGCTAGCGTTATGCGTTTAGTAACGGAGGTAGAGCACTGAATGGGCTAGGGGGCTTATTGCTTACCGAACCTAATCAAACTCCGAATGCCGTTACTCCAAGCATAGCAGTCGGACTCCGGGAGATGAGTTTCGGGGTCGAAAGGGAAACAGCCCAGACCATCGGCTAAGGTCCCCAAATTTAAGCTAAGTGGGAAACGAGGTGAGGTTACTGAAACAACCAGGAGGTTGGCTTAGAAGCAGCCATCCTTTAAAAAGTGCGTAACAGCTTACTGGTCGAGTGATCTTGCGCGGAAAATTTAACGGGGCTAAGCTTAATACCGAAGCCATGGAAACGTGCGGAAGCACGTTTGGTAGGGGAGCGTTCTGTCAGCTGGGAAGGTCGACCGTAAGGACGGCTGGAGCGGGCAGAAGTGAGAATGCAGACATGAGTAGCGTAAAACACGTGAGAACCGTGTTCGCCGTATATCTAAGGTTTCCGACGCCAGGTCAATCCGCGTCGGGTTAGTCAGGGCCTTAGCTGAGGCCGAAAGGCGTAAGCGATGGATATCCGGTCAACATTCCGGAACCACTTAAGATGAGTGATGGAGGGACGCAACGAGGTAGGCCAGCCTGTGATTGGTTGAACAGGTGTGCCTTATGTCAGCCGTTGAGGTTTGTAGGTAAATCCGCAGACCGAGGTGAGATAAGGCAGCGAGCCCCTGAGGCGTAAGTGAGTTGAGCCTTGTTGCCAAGAAAAGCTTCTAAACGTTGATTCTTAAGTGCCTGTACCGCAATCCGACACAGGTAGATGGGTAGAATATACCAAGGCGAACGGGAGAACCTTCGTTAAGGAACTAGGCAATTTGGCCTCGTAACTTCGGGATAAGAGGTGTCTTCTGGCGTGAGTGAATAATGAGCGCTGGAAGATCGCAGTGAAATGGTTCTAGGGACTGGTTAACAAAACCACAGGTCTCTGCAAAGCCGTAAGGCGATGTATAGGGGCTGACACCTGCCCAGTGCCGGAAGGTTAAAGGGAGAGGTTAGTTCCCCTTCGGGGGAACGAAGCTTTGAACTGAAGCCCCGGTGAACGGCGGCCGTAACTATAACGGTCCTAAGGTAGCGAAATTCCTTGTCGGGTAAGTTCCGACCCGCACGAAAGGTGTAACAACTAGAACAGTGTCTCGACGAAGGACCCGGCGAAATTGAAATGGCTGTGAAGATGCGGCCTACCCGCAGTAGGACAATAAGACCCCGTGGAGCTTTACTGCAACTTGGCATTGAGTTTGGATTTCATTTGTGTAGGATAGGTGGGAGGCTATGAAACTAGGGCGCCAGCCTTGGTGGAGCCGCCGGTGAAATACCACCCTGATGAACTCTAGACCCTAACCTTTATCCGTAATCCGGATAAGGGACCGTGCCAGGTGGGCAGTTTGACTGGGGCGGTCGCCTCCTAAAGAGTAACGGAGGCGCCCAAAGGTTCCCTCAGGCTGAATGGAAACCAGCCAGAGAGTGTAAAGGCATAAGGGAGCTTAACTGCAAGGCCAACGCGCCGAGCAGAGACGAAAGTCGGGCTTAGTGATCCCACGGTTCCGTGTGGAAGGGCCGTGGCTCATCGGATAAAAGCTACCCCGGGGATAACAGGCTAGTCAGGTCCAAGAGTCCATATCGACGACCTGGCTCGGCACCTCGATGTCGGCTCATCGCATCCTGGGGCTGGATAAGGTCCCAAGGGTCGGGCTGTTCGCCCGTTAAAGCGGTACGCGAGCTGGGTTCAGACCGTCGTGAGACAGGTCGGTCTCTATCCACTGTGGGCGTAAGAGATTTGAGAGGAGCTGCTCCTAGTACGAGAGGACCGGAGTGGACAGACCTCTGGTGTGCCAGCTGTCGTGCCAACGGCATTGCTGGGTAGCTACGTCTGGCAGAGATAACCGCTGAAAGCATCTAAGCGGGAAACTTGCCTCAAGATTAGATCTCTATAATCCCGTAAAGGGAGTAAGATCGCAGGTAGACTACCTGCTTGATAGGCAGTATGTGTAAGCGCAGTAATGCGTTGAGCTAAACTGTACTAATGATCGAGAGCTTCCAACGTGATGTGGAGAACTCGATGCTTTTTTAAGGCTTTGCTTACAAATGTTATTCAACTTCTTTTAGAAAATCGTCTCTTGGTGATTGGAGCGGCGAAGGTACACCCGGTAACATCCCGAACCCGGAAGTTAAGGTCGCCAGCGCTGATGGTACTTGGGGGGCAGCCCCCTGGGAGAGTAGGTCATTGCCAAGAGACTTTTCATTTAATCATAAAACCGCTGAATTTTCAGCGGTTTTTTTAATGTGCGCACTCAGCAATCTGTGCTTAGTCCGCTTTCTTACTGTTACTCGAAAGATGGCAAGTATCATTAAGGCTGAGCAACGAGTAACGCCCATTAATCTCAGCGCGGATCAGATTGAGTGCACAGGTATCTTGCCCAATGTACCAGAAACAGTCATCGGGGATGTCTACGGTTTCCATGATGAGAACGCGGTTTATGACAGTATGCCCAACCAGGATCACTGTTTGTCCGGAATGGCGAACCGAGAGCTCCCGCAAAGCCTGCCGGGCGCGGAGATGCATCTCTGCCAAGCTTTCTCCGCCTGGTATGTGCGTCTCGCCTGGGTGGGCGATCCAGTTATCTAATTCCTCAGGCCAGCGCTGCTTTACCTCATCGAATGGGAGCCCAGTCCACTGCCCGAAGTCGATATCGATAATGGTTTGGTAAGGGATGGGAGTGAGCTGGCAGCTCTCGCCGATGATCTGCGCAGTCTGCATAGCGCGTTTGATTGGGCTGGCATACAGTGCGGCTGGATGCCAGCCTTGGCTTATGCGCGTAGCAACAGCCTGGGCTTGCGCCAAACCAGTTTCATTAAGCGGCACATCCGTACGTCCGCGAAAAGTGTTACGCACATTCGAAGCTGTTTCCCCGTGGCGAACTAGGATAAAAGTGCAGGGGGCTTGTAAAGAAGGTGTTTGTTCAGTTTCAGACATATATTTTCTCCCTATTTCTAAAACATTTCGGATAATCTTACCACAGCGGCGGGTCTGTCAAAATTCGTTCTGGTAAAATTAACCAAAAGGGGAACAAAATTGAGCAAGCGGTTAATTAATTCTTTTGCTCAGTAGACGAATTGCAGGTAAAGACGAGGAGGTTATGATGTACATGGTCATGTTTGTCTTAGATGATCCAGAAAAATTGGTTGAGATGCTCAATGCATGGGAAAAGGCTGGGATCACCGGTGTAACTATCATAGAGAGCACCGGGATGCACCGCGTGCGGCGGCGCTTCCTGCCCATGCGTTATACTACCGCAATTTTCAATCAGGAGGAGAACCACCTCACCTTATTTGCTCTCGTGGCGAAAAAAGAGCTGGTGGATGCCAGCCTACAAGCAGCGGAAAGTGTAGTAGGGAGCCTGGAGGACGGCAATACCGGTATTTTTACAGCCTGGCCTGTAGAGATGGTCAAAGGGCTGGAGAAACGAGCTAACTGAGATGGTGTGGATCGAGTTTATCCTCAGCGCAGCGGTTATCACATTTGCGGCGATGCAGCTGGCAAAATATGGAGATGTGATTGGGCTGCGAACTGGATTAGGTGGCATGTTTGTCGGCACATTATTGCTCGCAGCAGCAACTTCATTACCTGAATTGATTACGACAATCAGTGCAATTCAAAGTGGTGTACCGAACCTGGCAGCCGGAAATTTGTTTGGCAGCAATATGTTTAACATGTTTCTCATTGCAGTATTAGATATGGTCCATACCAGCCGGCGTATGAGCAGCAAAGAGGCATATAAGCACGCACTTACTGGCAGCTTAGCCGTATTAATGAGCGTGTTGGCGGTGTTTTTTATTGTGGCAGAACTACCCCTGCATATAAATGTCGGAAATTTCGAGGTTGGTTTCGATGGCTTGACCATGATCATTGCTTATTTCTTTGCCATCGCGCTGCTGCGCCGCCAAAGCCGTATGCAAAGTTTGGGGCATGTGGATACGGTGATTCCCGAGGATTTGCCATCGCTCACAACTGCCATCCTATGGTTTGCTGGTGCTGCGGGGGTTTTGATTTTCGCTACCCCTTGGATGGTGAATGTAAGCACGTGCATTGCAGACATCACGGGGTTAGGCACGACTTTTATTGGGTCCACACTCGTGGCGGTTGTAACCTCATTGCCAGAAACTGTAGCGACGATTGAGGCGGGGCGCATCGGCGCTGATGATATGGCGATTAGTAATTTGTATGGCAGCAATATGTTCAACATGTTTGCAATTGGTATCGCGGATTTCTTTTATATCCAGGGACGATTTTTTAGTGTCATTGATCGTTCTTTTCTATTAATTGGCATGTTAGGTTTACTGATGACGGTCGTCGCACTGATCAGTGATTTGGCACGCTTGGAGCGCAAGATACTCTTCCTGGAAATCGATTCAGCCTTGCTGATCCTGCTTTATTTTGGCGGGCTGGCACTGCTCTATGCCCGCGGGATTGCCCCCTGATGTGCACTTTTATGGATTCAGGATCGGTGGGTAACCCATGCCTTAGCTTCAGACGGGTTGGCTGATGATCGCTTCAATGACTCTATCCTGCTCTTCATCGGTGAGGTTATAGAAGAATGGCAGGCGCACCAATTGATCGCTGATGCGCTCAGTTACCGGGCAATCACCCGGCTTTCCGCCAAAGCGCATGCCCATATCCGAAAGGTGCAGGGGCAGGTAATGGAACACGGATAAGATCTCTTGTTCTTTCAGGCGGGCGATGAATGCCTGGCGCTGGGTAAGCCCAGGGAGGAGCAGGTAGTACATATGGTAGCTTTGGGTGCGGTCGGATGGAATAAAAGGCTGACGGACATCGTTACGGTCAGCCTGAAGTTGAATATTTAGGCAGAAATTCAGACTATCCCTATTCATATTGGGAGCGATGTGAGTTTCCTCTACAATTGAAAAAATTTCTAAGTCAGTGGTAAAATAAAGCATATCAAGCATATTGGGGAGCCTGTGTGCCAGGCTGAGAGGGAAGCAGTGAGCTTCCGACCCACATAACCTGATCCGGATAATGCCGGCGGAGGGAGAAAACAGCACATTTCACACCCTCCACAGGCAGGAGGGTGTTTTTATGAGTAAAACTGAGCGTGCCGTGCTTTTTGCTAATGGCGAAGCGCCTAATCTAACTGCCCTCGAGCTCCAAACGCAGGATTTCCTCGTGGCGGTGGATGGCGGATTGCATCATCTGCAGCATTTGAGGCTCAACCCGCAACTTCTCATTGGCGATATGGATTCGCTTTCTGCGCAGGAAGTGGAAGCATGCCGGCAAGCAGGCGTTGATATTCTGCGCTACCCGCCAGCCAAAAACAAAACCGATTTGGAATTGGCTTTGGATGAGGTGCTGCAGCGCGGCTATCGAAACATTCTCATTGCTTTTGCGCTGGGCGGTCGGCTGGATCAAACCCTGGCAAATTTGGCGCTACTCTCGAGACCGGACCTAAACGATTGCACAGTGCGCATAGACGACGGAGTGACAGAGGTTACCCTGCTGCGCCACACGATTACGCTTGCCTGCCAACCAAGGGATGTGGTTTCCTTACTGCCATGGGGCGGAACAGCTGGAGGGGTAGTCACACACGGGCTGGAATATGCGCTCGAGGGTGAGACATTGCTCCCTTGGCAGACACGCGGAATTAGCAACCGTTGCACGGACGAAAGTTTCAGCGTGAGCTTAGAACAAGGCGCACTCCTGCTCATCCATTCCCGCCAAAATAAGATAATGGAGGTAAAGCATGATCAAAAGAAGTCTCATTTTTAGTGTTCTTGCGGCAATTTTGCTTGGCGGCTGCGTAGGTCAAACGCCAGCTGCTTCACCTTCGCCTATCCAAGAGCCGCAAGTGCTGAAAGTGATGACGCACGATTCTTTCGCAGTTAGTGCTGAGCTTGTGCAGCAATTTGAGACCGAAAATAACGTAAAAGTCAATTTCATAAAAGGTGGTGATGCCGGCACCACGCTCAATCGGCTGATCCTGACAAGCTTAGGCGGCACGCCCGAAGCAGACGTCTTTTACGGGTTGGATAATACCTTTCTCTCGCGTGCCCTCGAACAAGATTTGCTCGAGGTTTATGATGCCCCCGCGCTGGCCCAGATCCCGGCTGAATTCCAGCTGGACCAGAGCCACCGAGCGCTGCCGGTGGACTACGGCGATGTGTGCATCAATTACGACAAAGCTTGGTTCCAGGAGCACCAGCTGCCCGTACCGCAATCCTTGGAGGACCTGACCAAGCCGGAATATGCCGGCTTGCTGGTTGTTGAAAACCCAGCTACGTCGTCCCCGGGGCTCTCGTTTCTGCTCGCTACCATCGCTACTTTTGGGGAGGAAGGCTGGCAGAGCTACTGGCAAGCTCTTAAGGATAATGGCGTAGTTGTTGTTTCGGATTGGGAGACGGCTTATTACACTAACTTTTCCGGCTCATCGGGGCGTGGCGCTCAACCGATGGTGGTCTCTTATGCTTCCAGCCCGGCTGCAGAGTTGATCTACACTGAAACACCGCTTACAGAAGCACCGACGGGGAGCATTGTCGCTGATGGCGCCTGCTGGCGCCAAGTGGAGTTTGCCGGCATCCTCAAAGGCACACCCAACCGAAGTTTAGCCGAAAAGTTCATCGACTTTATGCTCAGCCAGCCATTCCAGGAGGATATGCCCCTGCAAATGTTCGTCTACCCCGTGCTGCCATCGGCTAAGCTGCCAGAAGCTTTTGTGAAGGCGAGCGAAGTGCCGCAAAAGCCGGCTACTCTGGACCCAGAGCTTATTGCCCAGAAGCGGGAAGCTTGGGTGCAAGCCTGGACAGAGCTGATGCTGAAGTAAGGGAGAGAATGAAGCACGCCGGGAACAAACGCGAGTTGCGAGCAGGACTGCTGTGGTTGCTGCCGGCAGCTTTTTTGCTGATTTTCTTTTACCAACCGCTACTCGCGATTTTGCGCTTGGCGTTTTCCCCGGCTTTTGAGGGGGGCTGGCAAGGTGCGAGCACGGCTCAGGTGCTCAAGCCGCTAGGTTTTACTCTCTGGCAAGCCGCGCTTTCCACACTGCTGACGCTTTTGGTGGGTTTGCCGGCTGCTTACCTCTTTTCGCATTTTGACTTTAAGGGGCGCGAGGCACTGCGCTTGCTTAGCCTGCTGCCCTTTATCCTCCCCACAGTGGTGGTAGCAGCCTGCTTCAATACGCTCCTGGGTCCACGTGGCTGGCTAAACTTAGGGTTGATGGCGCTCCTGAATCTTTCCGAGCCGCCGATTCATCTGCTGCAGAGCTTGCCAGCGATCTTACTGGCGCATGTGTTTTACAACGCCGCCATCATCATTCGGCTAGTAGGCTCAGCCTGGAGCCGGCTGGACAAAAAGCTAGTACATGCTGCTCAGATGCTGGGCGCCAGCCCCTGGCAAGCTTTCCGAGAGGTGACCTTGCCATTGCTTTTGCCAGCCATTACCGGTGCCAGTTTGCTGGTGTTTCTGTTTGATTTCACCAGCTTTGGCGTGGTGCTGATGCTGGGCGGACCGCAATTTGCAACTCTTGAGGTGGAAATCTACACTCAGGCACTATATATGCTCAACCTGAGGTTGGCAGCCGTGCTTTCGCTCGTGCAGTTAGCCTGTACCTTACTCGTGGCTTGGTTGCAAAGCCGGGTGAGCCAGCCGCGATATGGCAAGGCCGCCCTGAGCGCTGAGCGTGCTAACCTGCGCCCGCCGCGCAGCACCGCGGAGAAAGCCTTCATAGGTGTGATGGTGGTTCTCTTGGTACTGCTTATCCTCACGCCGCTGCTCAGCCTCATCACACGCAGCTTTGTGACCCTGGAAGCAGCTCGGGGCGAGCGCGGGCAGATCCAAACTGGCTTCACTTTGCGCTATTACCAGGAGCTTTTCCAAAACCGCACTGGATCGCTTTTTTACGTGCCGCCCATCACGGCAGTACGCAACTCACTTATCTATGCCATGCTCACAGTCCTGATTGCCACAATTTTAGGCTTGCTCGGTGCGTATGCGCTCAACCAGCCTTGGAAAGCCAACCGTATCCTCGAGCCGTTTTTCATGCTGCCTTTAGGCGCCAGTGCGGTGACGCTTGGCTTAGGCTTTTTGGTTGCCTTCAGGCAGCCGGCTTGGAGCGGCATGCCCTTCCCCTTGCTCATCCCGATTGCGCATGCGCTGGTGGCATTGCCCATGGTGGTACGCACACTGCTGCCGGCATTGCGTAGCATTCCCGGCTCCTTGCGCCAAGCTGCCAGTACGCTCGGCGCGAATGAGCAGCGGGTGTTTCGTGAAGTCGACTTGCCTTTGCTCTTACGCCCGTTGCTAGTGAGCATGGTCTTCGCATTCACGATATCATTAGGCGAATTCGGTGCTTCCAGCTTTTTGAGCAGCGCGCAAACACCCACTATCCCTGTGGCAATTTACCGTTACATTTCGCAGCCGGGGGCGCTTAATTACGGGCAAGCCCTGGCGATGTCTAGCTTGCTTTTGGTCGTGTGTGCTGCGGGCATCTTTTTGATCGAAAAAATCCACTTACCTGGAGAGGAACTTTACTAATGCTGGAAGTGCGCGATATCCATAAAACCTATGAAGGGCAGACACTCTTAGCTGGGGTATCTTTTGAAGTGCGCAGCGGTGAGATTGTCTGCCTGCTGGGCGAATCGGGCAGCGGCAAGAGCACCCTGCTGCGCATCATTGCCGGCTTGGAGCCCTGCGAAGCCGGCAAGGTTTACTGGGATGGAACAGACATGAGCGCGATCCCGCCACACAAACGTGGTTTTGGACTGATGTTCCAGGATTATGCGCTATTCCCACACCGCACCGTAACGGAAAACGTCGCTTTTGGGCTGCGCATGCAAAACCTACCTAAGGAAGGCATAGAAGCTAAGACGCTCGAAGCCCTGCGCGCCATCCGCATGGAAGCTTTTGCTGACCGACCGGTCACGGAGCTCTCAGGCGGGGAGCAGCAGCGCGTGGCGCTGGCAAGGGCGCTAGCACCAAACCCACGCTTACTGATGTTAGATGAGCCCTTAGGGGCGTTGGATCATAGCCTGCGGCTGCAGCTGATGGAGGAGCTGCGCGAAGTGCTGCACGCCAGCCGCAAGCCCGCGATTTACGTCACGCATGACCGTGAGGAAGCCTTTGCCGTGGCAGACCGCCTGCTGATCCTGCATCAAGGGGTGATTGTGCAGGAAGGCACAGCCAAGGAACTTTACGAGCAGCCAGCCAATGCTTGGATCGCAGGGTTCTTGGGATTGGGGAACCTTGTGCCTGGGGTGGTGAGCGCGCTCGCGCCATTCACGGTGCAAACTGCGCTGGGCAACCTGCAAGCTAACGCGCATGGACACCGCTTTACTATTGGGGAGCCCTGCAGCCTGTTGCTGCGCCCAAAGGATGCAGAAATTGGGGCTGAGCCAGATGACCCTAATACACTGGAAGGTTCATTGCAGGATTGCGTCTTTATGGGGGATTATTACAAATTGGAAGTTGAGGCAGGCGGGCAGAAATTAAGCATGTACAGCGGTGAGCCTTTTCCATTAGGCGTAGGCTTGGGCTTTCACTTCCTGCCGGAGAAAGTGCTCTGCCTGCCGTCACAAAGCCAGAAATAGAAGTTGATCAAATAAAAAATCAACCTGATTTTCGCAGGTTGATTTTAAAAGTTCTCGTGCAATAAATTTAATGCCAGCCCCAAAAAGGCATCCCGCCATTAAATCCACTCCAAGTGCCCAGGGCTGGGATGATGCCAATAATGAGGATGACAATTAGGGCGATTGCAATCAAAATCAAGGCGATATTGATCCAACCGAGAACAATACCGGCAGTCGCCATGCCTTCACCGCCGATAGTGCCGTTGCTTTTTCGGATTTCATCTTTGGCTACATAACCGGTGACTAATGCAATAATTGCGCCTAAAAAAGGCAAGGCAATGTAGCTGGCAATCCCGCTGATCAGACTCACGACCGACCAAGGGGAAGTAGTTTGCGTTGGGGTTGTTATAGGCTCGGTGCTCATAAGTTTATCCTTTCGTTAAGTTAATGGGTTAGATCAATTATAGCGCAGCTCGCGCACGCTTTCTCCGGCGAATCCAGGAAGCTATGACAAACACATGAATGATGATGACAATCAAAGTTACGATGGGCAGCACCACTGAAAGCACGGAGATAAAACCGGCGGTTACATCTTCCGCAAAGCTGACGACAGAATCACCTGTCCCAGCTGTGGCTGCGGTTACAACCGGCCGCACCAGCACAGATTTGACCGTATGGACGCTGCCTGCCACCAGCAGCCCGCAGATCATCAGGAGGACGGGGTTGACGTTCGTGGCTGAGCCGGCGCTGGCAGCAAAGAGGATCGCGCCGGCAGTGGGGCGGATGAAGGTTTGCACCGCATCGTTGACGTGGTCCACAGCGGGGATTTTGTCCGCAACCGCCTCAATTAGGCAGAGTACAGTTAGCAAACCGATGGTCCACCAGCTGGTCAGGGCATCCCACGGTGAAGTGAGATCGATGAGGTTGGTGAATTTTGCAAGCAGTGAGACCACCAGCAGCGGGATGTAAGCATTCAGACCGGCCGAAGCCGAAAGACCAAATGCCTCTAAAATCGTTGAAATTAGCGTGCCCATGCCTTCCTTTCGGTAACAATTGGGTGAACTAAATTAATTATATCTGATTTCCAACCACTGGAGGAATGTATATTAAAGGAAGTATATGCGTAAGAAAGCGAAAAAGCTGATTTGTAGGAACGCCATCAACATGCCAACTAACAGCGGCAGAAGCAGATCACGCAAGGAGTTAGCTATGTTTTCGCGATTCAGGATGATTAGGGCTAAAGTGGTATAGGCTAAGCAGAGTACCGCCAGCACACCAAGAACCGAAAGAATTGCAGCAGGGTAACGCAAAGCTTGCGGGCCGGCGTAAACCACTAAGATGATCACCGCCGCAGCAGCCAGCAGCACGGCGAGCTTTTTGCCATTTGGTAAAGCGGATGCTTTTACCCAGCTTGCCCAGGCAGTCTGATTAAAAATGGGGGCGAGAACCGCTCCAACAACAAGCCCCGCGCCAGTGCCGGTGATTAGGCGGGTCAGGTTGGTAGTCTCATATAGGTGCCAGCCCAAGCCAAGCGAGGCAGCCAAAGAGTTCATCCCGTCTAAGGCAAAGGCTAAAAAGAAAAGCTCTAAGGGGATCAACATCTTGCGCGGCGGAAGGCTGCCCAGCTTACCCTGCCGGAAATGAAAAGCGAGTGATAGCAGCGCGCCTAGGTACATGCCGGTGCAACGCGCACACAAGGGCATTTGCCGGCCGTACACAAAAAAAGAATGGGCGGGGTCTTGGTGGCAAACGGCTGAACCCACCGCCATGAGTTTGTTCCAGAAGCCGGGCGAGGTGAAAATGAGAAAAACTACCGCTAGTGTTGTTGATGCTGCCGCCAGCACCAAGGTCCAGGCGCGGTCAGACTTGCGAAAGGATTTTGGACTGCTTAGCTCTGGTTGGGCTGCAGGAAACTGTGAGCGGTCTTGAGCCATTCAATAATCTCGATATGCTGCGGGCAGAGTGATTCGCAGGTGCCGCACTCGATGCACTGGTCAGCCTTGTTTTCGGGGTTGAATAAGTTGCGGTAAACATGGCGTGAGTGTTCTGGAGTCCCATACATCATAGCATCGTTATAGAGCGCAAATATATCAGGAATGGCAACGTCATTGGGGCAAGGGAGACAATATTCGCAGTGCGTGCAAGGAATGGGAGCTAAACCTTGGCGGACGTTGCGCACCTGCTCGATGATTTGCAGGTCTGCTGGCGTCAGTGAGCCCACACCCGAACTTTCGGCGCTGGCTAAGTTTTCCTCCACCTGCTGCAACGTGCTCATCCCAGAGAGGACTAAGGAGACTTCGGGCTGGTTCCACAGCCATTGCAGTGCCCATTCCGCCGGCGTCCAATGGCGCGAGGACTGGGCAAAGACTTGTGCCACAGCTGCAGGTGGTGGGTTCTTGGCTAACTGACCGCCGCGTAAGGGCTCCATGACCACCACGCCAAGCCCCTTTTGTGCGGCATCCTGTAAGCCTTTCCTGCCGGCTTGATAGTCTACGTCCATATAGTTGTATTGAATTTGGCAGAAACCCCAGGCATCGTAGCCATTCAGAATCTGCTCGAACACCTCAAAGTCATCATGAAAGGAAAAGCCAAAGTAGCGGAATTTGCCTTCAGTGCGCTTGCGCTCAGCCCAATCAAAGACCTTCAGACGGGTCAGGTTCTCCCACTTCTCGGCATTCATAGAGTGCAGCAGATAAAAATCGATGTGGTCGGTTTGCAAGCGCGTGAGTTGTGCATCTAAAAAATGCTCCATGTCATCTTGGGAGTGGACGAGCCAGGTGGGCAGCTTAGTGGCGAGATAGACTTTCTCTCTGTAGCCGCCAGCTAAGGCTCTACCAACGAAAGGCTCGCCTTGTTCGCGATGGTAGGACCAGGCAGTATCCACATAATTCACGCCCGCATCAATAGCACGATGCAACATCGTGGTGGCAAGTTCCTCATCTATTGCAGCGCTATCCTCGCCCAAAGTAGGCAGGCGCATCATACCAAAGCCGAGGGCGGAGACTTCTATACCAGTTTTTCCGAAGGTTCTATATTGCATGGGAGTAATTTTACAGTCCTTTATTTATGATAGCTAAGATTTTACCGTGAAAACCGAAAGAAAATGGCGATTAATCACTTTATCATCCAATCCTATGATTATCTACTGTTATATCCTTTCTCCCGTGTTATTATGTAAACAATTTGTTTCCTGTTCAATCCTAACAAAAAACGGAGGCAGCATGCACGAAGTGATCTGGGTAGAAGGCTTACATAAAACTTATGGAGCCGTCAAAGCAGTCGATGGTGTTGACCTGATTGTGGAAGAAGGCGAAATATTTGGAATGGTTGGGCCAAACGGCGCTGGCAAAACCACGACGATCGAGTGCATCGAAGGACTGCGCAAACCGGATGCTGGCAGCATTCGTGTATTGGGCTTAGACCCGCAAACGCAAAGCACCACCCTTTATGAGCAGACTGGGATGCAACTGCAAGGTTCGAGTTTGTATCCGCATATCAAGGTTGGGGAGGCGGTTGAGCTTTTTTCTTCATTTTATAGCCATCCCGCCCCAAAAGACGAGCTGCTGGAGCGCCTGGGGCTATCTGAAAAAGAGAATGTTTATTTCTCTAAACTTTCTGGCGGGCAAAAACAGCGCCTGTTTATTTGCTTAGCGCTGATCAATAAACCGCAGTTGGTTTTCTTTGATGAGCTTACAACCGGATTAGACCCACAAGCTCGGAGGGCTACCTGGGATCTGGTGCGCGGTGTGCGAGAGCAAGGGCACACGGTTTTCCTTACAACCCATTTTATGGATGAGGCAGAAAATTTGTGTGATCGCGTCGCTGTTATGGATCATGGCAAAATCGTAGCGCTCGGGAAGCCCTCAGATCTCATCGAACAATATGCCCACGAAACCCGCATCCGCCTTCCACAAGCATTAAAGGAAGAGGCAGATTGGCTAAGAGGGATTCGTGGAGTTATTGCAGTAGAAGTCGGCGAGGATTTCACCCTGATCAATTTCAATAATGAGAATATTGTGGAATTGTTGCAGCTGCTTGATCAGCATGGCATCTCGCTAAAAGGACTGCATATCCAACAATCCAGCCTAGAAGATGTTTTTCTTTCTTTAACTGGTAACGAAATGCGTGATTAGGGGACTAATTTGAGGAGGATGAACTATGCGTGCTTTTTGGAACTTGGCTTTAACTCAAATTAAGATTTACCTGCGGGAACCAGCGGCGGCATTTTTTACATTGGCATGGGCGCCATTGATGCTTGTACTTTTCGGGTCAATCTATGGGAATGATCCAGCATCGTTTGTAGGCGGCTATGGTTTTATTGATGTGACTACCGCTGCTTATATTGCGATGGTTATTGATAATGTTGGTTTGCTCACAATTCCCGTTGATGTGGCGATGAAACGCGAAACGGGTATGTTGCACCGCTTACGCGCCACGCCCTTGCGCTCGTCCACTTTTATTTTGACGGATGTCCTTACCTACATTATTGTTTTACTGCTTGGTACGCTAATTATGTGTGCCGTCGCTGTTTTTGGCTTTGGGGCGCAATTTTACGGCAATTGGGGGCTGCTATTATTGGCATTCCTGCTGACGACTTTCGCAATGTACGCAATGGGCTATTTACTGGCAGCCGTCGCGCCATCCGTTCAAGTTGCCAATGTATTTGGTTTCATTGTGGGCTTCATTTTGATGTTCCTTTCAGGGGCGACCATACCTATGGAAGTGCTGCCGCCAGCTGTACAAAACATCTCCCGTTTTATCCCCCTAACGTACGGTGTGAAGCTGTTGAAAGCCTCTTGGCTGCAAGGCAGCTGGGAAGGGCAGGGATTAAGCGTGGGTGTTCTACTGGGAGTTGCGCTCGTTTGTACAGCTTTGGCAACCCGTTTTTGGCGCTGGGAATAGATTAGGGCAGCCCAAGTGAGTTATTTTGAGCGTTTCAAATCTCATTTGTCTGATTTATGCCATTAAAAACATCAGGCAGGCTGGGTAGCCTGCCTGAATATCGAGGTGGTGTAAAGATTTGCAGAGTTTAGAAGATATGAATCGCAGCCTCAGCTGGGGCAGCCAGTAAATCTTCTAATTCTGGATCAAGTTTGACGAGAGTCAGGGAGAAGCCAGCCATCTCAAGCGAGGTGCAGTACTCACCTACATAGTGGCGCTTGATCTTTAAGCCACGCTTTTCCGCTAATTCATGCGCATGCCCGTAGAGGATATATAACTCTGAAATGGGGGTGCCACCCATGCCGTTGATCATCAGGGCTACTTCGTCTCCAGCCTTGTAGGGCAGATCGTCAGCGACGATGGCAAAAACTTCATCGATAATCTTATCTGCAGGTTGGATCTTGACGCGTTTGCGACCCGGTTCACCATGAATGCCAATGCCCATTTCCATCTCATCTTCTGCTAAGGTGAAGATAGGTGTGCCTTTGGCGGGCGGCGTGCAGCCAGTAAGCGCCACACCAAACGTGCGGGTGACGGAAACAACACGGTTGCCGAGTTTTTCGAGCTCTTCCAACGTCGCTCCTCGCTCTGATGCGGCACCGCAGGCTTTAATTACGAAGAAGTTGCCTGCCACACCGCGGCGCCCCACGGTGTAGGTGGAGTCTTTTACAGCCACGTCATCATTGATCACTACTGTGCGCACTTCAATGCCTTCAGCTTCAGCTAATTCACGCCCAGTATCGAAGGACATTGTATCGCCAGTGTAGTTATTCAGCAGGTGCAACACGCCCATTGGACCAGCAATCAATTTTGTGGTCTGGTAGACGTATTCTGGAGGTGGCGCAGCGAACACGTTGCCAGGGCAGGCAGCATCGAGCATGCCCTTACCAACGATCATGACGTGGGCAGGTTCGTGGCCAGAGCCAGAACCTTGCATAATCGAGACTTTATTGGGCTGAGGAATATCCGCACGCATAATCAGGTTATAGTCGGGGATATATTTCAGCTTGTCCTTATTTGCCAAGGCGATGCCTTTCAGCATGTCAGGTACATAATTCTTGGGGTCATTACAAAACTTTTTCATATTTTCTCCTTTTTTAATATTAATTTGGTTTAGTTTTCTTTCCAAGCATTAGCGAGATCTTCAAAAATCTTCGCTACGGCTACAGAACCAGCATCTAAGGTGCCAATACTGCGTTCACCTGTGTAAGCTGCCCGACCTTTCTTCGCAACTAAGGCGCGTGTGGCTTCTGCACTTTCAGCCGCCACTTTAGCAGCAATTTCTAAGGCTTCGGCAGTATCTTTGCCTTCCGCGAAGGCTTTTTCGAGAGCATCGACGGTTGGAACTAATGCATCTAAGTAGGTCTTATCGCCCAAATCGCAGCTGCCACGCTGCTTGATCGCATCGATGGCAACGTGCAATAATTCGATGGCGTCTTCCCGAGTGATTTCGGTCTTATTCCCGAGCTTTACACCAACTCGCAAAAACATTGTTCCCCAAATCGTGCCAGAGACGCCTCCGACTGCGCTCATAATGACTTGAGCTACCTTTTTCAAAAAGTTCCCTGGAGTGCTGTGATCCATATTATCCCATTCAGCCAGGACCTTTTCGAAACCCCGGGCTAAGGAATAACCAAAATCACCATCACCGCAAACCCCATCCAGCTCACTAAAATAAGCCTCATTTCTTAGGACTGTATCTGCAATTTGCTTGACGACAAATTCAACATCTTTCGCCATAATCACTTCTTTCTTCACTTTGAACCGTTCTCTTTGCAGGTAGCATTAAGGAAAATGCTGTTTATTAATGGGTGTTTCCTCGCACCTGCATCGAGCTGAAACCGATTGTACGCATTATCCCTCATCGAGCTATGGGCTCAACAACGGATAATTTGTACCTTGCTATACATATAACAATAAAAGCTGCTCAGTGCCATTTTCTTTGTATTTCTCTGTATTTGACACCTCCTCGTCTTGTTTTCTCTGATGCTGCTTAATGAACAATCCTTATACTTTTCTGTTCACAGGAAAGGATCAGCTATGCACTTTTTTGGATTTGAGGTCCATTCTTTCCTGGACAAAACCTTCGAGACCAGTGAATGCCTTTGAGAAAGCATTTACAGTGTCAATGGTGGCTGGATGAAGATTGAATTGATCAATTTCCATCCCATTTGGATCAGAAGCTTGAATCCCGTATGGAATCTTCATCATCTTATCCCACACGGACGCTGGAATATCTTCCTCGATTTTATTTTCGAAGCGAATATCTCCAATTTCGAAGAGTGGCGTGAGGGCATAAGGTGGCATCGTATACACGATATCCCCGCCCGCTAAGTATTCGATATCCCAGAAGCGAGGTCTCCCTGCGACTAAGGGTCCTTCACGCAGGGAGCAAGCTAACATCTTACTTGGGTATCCTTCTTCTTTAAGCAACTTATAAGCTCGGTGGAAAACGCCGATCCCCCACCAATGTTTATCTTGCCAGGTGAGATGAATTCCACGGCGTTCCGCTTGTTGAACAAGCACCGGGTTTTCTGTAAGGCGTCCAATCATCATCGTAATGACTGCGCGCCAGTTAGAAAGATCCGTACCATTCTTTTTAGCGATTTCCATGCCTGCTAAAGTAGCATCTGCTGAAGCTTTGATTTGGGGCAGGGTAAAGCAGGTTGTTGTGTTGGTGCTGATGCCTTTGGACGCGAGAACTTTGAGGACTTCAATACCTTGAGTGCTAGCCGGCACTTTAATCATCACATTGGGGCTAATCGCTTTGAGCTCATCTGCGTCTGTGATCATCTGTTCAGTTTCAGTGAACAGGCGGGGGTTAAGCTGCCCTGAAATCCAGCCGAAGCGGTGTTTAGAAGCCTCATAAATGGGCATCATCATCTCAGCACCTCGGCGGATAACTTCCTTGTAGGTCAGCCAAGCAATTTTCTGATTGTCTAAATCAGGATTTTCTTCGATAAGTTTATCAACATAGGCACTCCATGTTGGGATATCGCCGCGGACGGCTTCCCAAGAGAGTGGAGGGTTTGTGGTGCATCCACGGAAAATACTTTTGGCTGGGTCTTGGGCGTTGTAAAGCCGGCGAAGCTGTTGTTCGAGCTCATCACGTTCCGCAGGGTCGGCATTCTGCAGCATTTTTTGAACCCAAGGTTCAAACATTAGGGGGGAAGAATCCCACCAAATCTCCATATCTGGATTAGTTTTTATCAAGCGCTCGACTGGGCTTTCACTCATAATTATTTACTCCCTAAGAAATTCAATTTGGTTCTATCAAAAATACACTTTGTGACAGGTTGAAAAAGATATCTCAATACAACTGAACAGTAAGTATTTTAGTGTTTCTATATTAAACTGCTCCTTTCCGCTTGCTTGTGTTCAAACATCGCTTATTACCTTAATAAAGAAACAGTGATGGAATACATATCACCGCGATTAAAGCAATAGAGAAACTCAATCGGGGTGCCATCTTCGGAAAATAAGGTGCGCTCCTTATATAATATAGGAGCACCAACTTGCATGGAAAGCAAATCTGCCAGGTCCTCATCTGCTTGCCGCGCTTCTAAGCGCTGCACACCGCGTTTGACCTTGTAGCCGCAGCGTTCATAAAAGCCCCATAAGTCTTGGGATTGGCTCTCGATATCCATATTGAGCAGGTCACCAAATAAAGCCATAGGAATATATGCTTCGTGCACGGTAACAGGTTCTGTTTCAATGAAGCGCAAAGTTTTAATGCAAATGACCGGATCGGCTTCTTTGAGATTGAGAGCTTTAGCCACTTGATATTTAGCAGGGATCTGCCTAAAGTCAAGCACTTTTTCGCTGACCTGCAGACCGTCCATGCGGGAATTTTCGAAAAAATTGGTTAACCGGCTATGGTCTCTTGCCAAATGATGATGGGCAACGAAAGTGCCTACACCTTGGCGCCGGTAGAGCAGCCCTTCATCAATAAGGTCATTGATGCTATGGCGTAAAGTCATCCGGCTGACGCCATACTGTGCTGCTAATTCTTCTTCGGAGGGGATTTTCTCGCCTCGTTTATAGGAGCCTTTAAGAATATTCTCGCGGAGGCTCTGTCTGATTTTTACATAAAGCGGGACGCCATCTAATTTGGTGAGATCGTCCATTCATCTTCCCTTTCCAAGCTTTCTCTCCTTGGTTGTATAGACGTCTATATTATACAAGAGTCTTACCGTGTGTCAATAGGAATCAACAATATTGTAAGAGCAATATGATAATGTCCTAAAGTAACAGAAAAGAAATGTCATAATTAAGATTAGGAGCTATGAAATTGTCGTTCAATTATTCCAAGTTTTAAAAGGAAAGAAAAAATCATAACAAACAGCATCATATTAGCCTTTCCCCTCATACTCCCCTTCCCAGCGGACTAATATTTATAAGATTATCCTCATTAACTATCGCTGGGACGGGGAGTTGATGCTTGAAAGAGGGCTGCGCCCTCTTTCAAATTATTTTCCCTTCCCCAGCGGCTCAGCCGAGGCACAAAAAATAGCTTGACGCTGGGGAAGGGTCAGGGTTAGGGTTACTATGAATCATTATAGACAAGAAGAAATAAGGTGGTTAGCTATAAAAAAACATACTGAGGACTTTTCCACTCATTGGGACATTTCTAAATTACCCGAATTAGGACATTTCTATTTAGCCTCGACTAGGAATCAGCAACATTCGGCATCTTTTCTGGTTCAAGTTTGACTTTTGCACCTTATTCCATTTCGAGCTAAAATTAACTTTATGCAAAAGGAAAATATTCCGGCTCAAAACGCCCCTGCACAGAATACCCCAGAAACTGCAAGTGTTCCGCGTTGGTCTGGAACAACAAAGCTTGTGGTGAGCTTGGCACTGATCGCTGTGCTGTTGTTGCTGCTGGTAGAATTTAAGTCTTATTTTGGACTGATCCTTGCTTCATTTGCAGTTACGATACTTCTCTGGCCAATCGTCAAGTGGTTCAATCGGCGCTTAAAGTTAAACTGGAGGCTTTCCACAGCCATAGTTTATGTTGTTGTCGCTATTGTGCTGATTGGATTAATCACATGGGGGGGTATTGCCCTTTTTGCCCAATTGCAAAACCTGATCACGCTCCTGAGCTCATCATTAAGTAATTTTATTCAAAACTTATCTCAATGGTCCAACCAAGAAATTACCCTTGGACCATTGAGTTTTACCGTGCCAGAGCTGACAACGAAATATCTTGGTGATCTGCTCATCAGTCGGGTTCAACCAATCTTAGAAGGTGCAGGTAGCCTGATTGCTCTAGCAGTTTCCGGTGGCGCCAATTTGATCTTCCGGATGCTGATGATGTATCTGATTGCCTTTTTTGTCACTTCTGAATCTGGCAGTACGAACAGTAAACCCTCGCAGATATTCAAGGACTATGAACAGGATATCCAACAGATGAAGGCAGAACTTTCCAGGATTTGGAGTGCCTTCTGGCGTGGAGAGCTTTTAGTTGTCTTCATTGCTTTTGTGGTATATGTGATATTTCTTTCTATTTTGCAGATGCCATTTTCATTGGGCATTGCTATTATTGTGGCATTGGGTCGCTTCATTCCCTATTTGGGCGCTTGGATTGGCTGGATTACCATGGGTATTGTGGGATTGATTATCCGACCGACGCCTTTTGGTTTGCTTCCAGCAGCTTATGCCCTAATTATTATTGCGATTGCCTTAGTGATTGATAATATTATCGATAATATTATCAGGCCTAAAGTGATGGGCGATACGCTTCGCGTTCACCCGGCAGCAGTCCTTATTACCGCTCTGGTAGGTGTGCAGCTCTTTGGCTTATTGGGGATTATGTTAGCAGCGCCTGTTTTTGCTTCTGGAAAATTGCTCTTCCACTATATTCTTTCCAAGCTCACTGACCAAGATCCATGGCAGGAGATCACCTATCAGCACCTCGGCAAGGAAAATTTGCTTACCAAGTGGCTCCGTAAGTTGGGGAGAAAGATTTCCAAGTGGATAAAGAAAGCTTGGCGGTCAATCTATTCAACAATTGAGCGATGGTTTTCGCCGATTGACGAGGGTATTAAGAAACGAAAATCTGACAAAAATATAACGGATGAAAAATAAACTTGTATCACTTCTAAAATTAATGAGATAATCCAGATATAAAGGATAAGGAGCCAACTATGGATGACGAACGAGAACCTATAACTACAACGATTGCTGAAACTGAGAACTATTTGGCATGGCGGGCGGATGAACCAGATGGTGAATCCACCTATCACTTAGAGCTCAACAACGTCACGCTGCATTTCTTCAAAGAAGAATGGCAGGAATTTCTCGACCTGATTGAGACGATTGTGGACGAAGAGCTTTAGGAGTTAATTGAAGGAGGACTGCCCACAGAGCGCAGTCCTCTTTTTTTATCTGGAAAGGCAAGTTCGTTATTCAGCTGGCATTATGGTTGCAGCTTTTCAAACCGCATCCAATCCAGACTGCGGGCAAGGACGAAGCCCGCATTTTGAATCCCGCGAGTCGCACGCCCAGCGGGATATTCTAAGTGAAGATCGCGCATTGGTTTGAGATGTTCGATAAGATAACGAAGTAGAACCTCAGCTGAAGCGTCTTCGTTGGTGCTTTGAGGTAAGGCTAAAAAGATTTGGTCAGCGTTTGTGGCAGTTTGCTGCCAAGTGAGCACACCTGCCAAATAACCCTTAAGACGTAAGGCGATGTGTTGCAGATTGGGTAATTCAATCCAGTTTGCGGGGTTGAGCCATGCCCAAGGTGAAAAAGCTGCAAAGTTTAAATTTTGATACCAACGCGTGTTTTCTGGGTAAATGACATTTAACCAAGCTGACTGCTCTGCCCAATCTGAAATTCGTCGTCGGGTAACGTGGTGGAAGGATGTAGCCTCTGTGCTTTCACTGAATAAGGCATGTATTGTTGGAGAGTATCGCCACTGGGCAATGGCATGCTCAAACTTAAATCCATACTTGGAATAAATGTGGATTGCTTGGGCATTATCTGAGCGGACTTGCAGCCAAATTTCCGCTTTTGGCTTGTTATCCAGATAGCGCATAACGTAATCGGTGAGGGCAGTTGCAATGCCCAACCCTTGATAAGCCGGCGCAACAGCAACATTGGCAATTAAGGTACGCGGCTTGCTTGATTTATGAAAGTGCATCAAGGTGATGTTGCCGACGATTTCATCATTCTCGACCCAAACAAAGCCTTCGGTAGAACTGCGTAATGCGCGAATGGTTGCTGGAGTTCGTTGGTGAGCAACCCGGCGCATCTGGCGGATAACAACCTGCCCTTCAGGGTCGTTCTTAAGATCGAAAGCCACTTCGATTAAATCGGCGACAGCTAGAAGATCCGCAGGAGATTCGACTCGGCGGATATGTTCAGATTGATTTGGTGAGGTGGGAGAAGGCATAGAATAGATTGAATAAGATACAGAAAATAGCCCCCTAAAAAGGGGGCTATAACGGTTGATGCTATTAAGCTTCTTCCAAATTGGAAGATCCTTCGCGCCGTTGACGGTAAACGATACGACCGCGGTTCATATCATAAGGGGACATTTCCACTCTGACTGCATCCCCCAACAAGATACGGATGTAGTATCGGCGCATCCTGCCAGAGAGGTAGGCAATAATTTCGTGGCCATTATCCAGGCGCACACGGAACTGGGTTCCGGGTAAAGCTTCTATGATTGTCCCGTCGACGAGGATCTTCTCTTCCTCTTTCGCCATAAAACCTCTTTCTAACTGTAGGCTAACTTGGGTACGACTTATTCCGATAAGAGCGGCGCACCGCCTTTTTCTTATCCATGCGTTTTTGTTCGCCTTTGGAGATGAACCAGCGTTTTCGCCGTACGGTGCTGAGCACACCACTCTTTACCACTTTCTTGCGAAAGCGCTTCACCAAGGAATCCTGAGATTCATTGGATCTCAATGTTACACTTGCCATTAGCATTCACCTCCAATCCGGCTATAAAATATAATTGATCCATAACATTTTGCACAATCGGCTATTATACTATAGTTTGCTTTTTGAAAATTTAAAGATGATAAAATTGTCAATTAGCGGGAGAAAACCTTGCAAAAATCTCTCGAACTTGTGGTAGAATGTTGCATCGTATAATCTATTTGAATTGACTCATTAATCAGATTGGTATATACTGAAAATTTGCGTTGGAAAAATCTTACTTTGGCGTGGTAGCCTTTGTCTCACCACGCATTTAACGTTTAGGAGAACTGGATGACGGATTTGATGCCTCCAAAAACTTATGCTCGTATCCCGGTAGGGATGTCGCTCCCTCAATTAATCCAAGTGCAATTGGATTCTTTTCAGAGGTTGAAAAAGGAAGGGCTTAAGAGCCTGTTTAATGAAATTTCCCCAATTGAATCGTATGTGGGTGATCTACGGCTGTATTTCCCCAGCGATGACCCGATCGCACAAGAATTCGGATTGAGTTTCTGGTTCGATGAACCTAAAAATTCAATCGATGAATGCTTGGAACGCGATTTGACCTATTCCTCGCCGCTGTACGTTTCGGTTCTGCTCGAAGGTCGCAGCAGCGACTTCAGCGAAAAAATCAAGCAGGACTTGTTCTTGGGCGACTTCCCCGAGATGACCCCTAAGGGCACTTTCATTATTAATGGAACCGAACGCGTGGTCGTTTCGCAATTGATCCGCTCGCCGGGTGTCTATTTTGAGGCTGAGCTGGACCGTACCACCGGCAGGCAGATGGCTAGTGCTAAGCTCATTCCGGACCGCGGTGCCTGGATGGAGTTTGAGACACGCAAGAACGACAGCATCTCCTTAAAATACAACCGCAGACGCACCGTCCCAATCACCGTCTTTTTACGCGCAATGGCTGCCATCGATGATGGTATTCCTGATTCACCACTGACCAGTGGCACAGACGAAGAGATTTTAGCGCTTTTCCAGGATGTTGATAATAACCCCGATCATTCCTTTATCGAATCTTCTTTCGAAGAAGAACCTGAGTATGATTTGAGCGGTGGTTTGACAATTGCCCAGGCAGCGCTGATTGAGCTTTACAAGAAGCTGCGCCCAGGTGAACCGCCCACCTTGGATAATGCTCGCAATCACATCATTGAGCAGCTTTTCGATCCACGCCATTACGATTTGGAAAAAGTTGGCCGTTATAAACTTAACCAGAAGCTGGATCTCGAGAGTGAAATTCCGATTGAACATCGCACAATAACCAAGTTGGATGTCATCCGCTTGGTTCGTCACATGATCCAGATCAACAATGGCGCTTTGCCACCAGATGATATCGACCATTTGGGCAACCGTCGGGTTAAAACAGTTGGTGAGCTTATCCAGAACAAGTTACGCGTTGGCTTGCGCCGTATGGAACGTGTAATCAAGGAACGTATGTCCTTGCGGGATACGGGTGGCAGCCTTTCTCCGGTGAGCTTGGTGAATATCCGCCCGATGGTGGCAGCGCTGCGCGAATTTTTTGGTTCCAGCCAGCTTTCCCAATTTATGGAAGAAACCAATCCGCTCAGTGAGCTGCGCCATAAGCGCACCGTTTCTGCTTTGGGACCTGGCGGCTTGCGGCGCGAACGTGCTGGTTTCGATGTGCGTGATGTGCACTTTTCGCACTATGGGCGCATCTGCCCAATCGAGACCCCAGAAGGTCCAAACATCGGCTTGATCGGCAGATTAGCTTCTTACGCCACGGTCAATGAATATGGTTTCATTGAGACGCCATACCGTAAAGTTTACCGCTCGATGAAAGGATCTGACCCGAATTTGGTCAATCACTTGCTGCGGCAGGATATCAAAGATCCACAGACTGGGGAAATCATCTATCCCGCGGAAACACGGGTGACCCCAGAAATGGCAGCAAAAATCCGCGAGTTGGGTATTAAGGAAGTGTTAGTTCGCCCCTATGTGAGCGATGAATATGTCTATCTTTCTGCGGATGCGGAAGACAAGTATGTCATCGCACAAGCGAATGCGCCGTTGTATGAATATGGAGAATTCCTCCGGCGGAACTCTTGCCGTTACTACTCGACGTTTGCTATTTATGATTATGAGTATATCGATTACATGGATGTAGCCCCCAATCAAGTGGTCGGTATCAGTGCAGCGTTAATCCCCTTCTTAGAGCATGATGATGCCAACCGAGCTTTGATGGGCTCAAACATGCAGACGCAGGCTGTGCCTTTGCTGCGCCCAGAGGTACCGCTGGTCTCAACGGGTATGGAGGCTGCAGCTGTAGCTGATTCAGGCCAAATCATTTTGGCTGAACAAGATGGTGAGGTGATTAAAGTCACCGGCGATACCATCGTGATTCGCCAAGTTGATGGGACTGAGAAAGATTATAAACTGCGCAAATATCAGCGTTCGAATCAAAGCACCTGCATCGATCAGCGCCCAGCGGTGAGCAAAGGGCAAATCGTGCATAAGGGTGATGTGATTGTCGACTCCTCCTCAACGGAAGATGGCAAATTAGCCTTAGGGCAAAATGTGTTGATCGCCTTTGTGCCTTGGGAAGGCTATAACTTCGAGGATGCGGTTCTGATTTCGGAAAGACTAGTGGAAGAAGACCGCTATACCAGCGTGCATATCGAAAAGTACGAAGTCGAAGCGCGTGATACCAAGTTGGGTCCCGAAGAAATTACCCGCGAGATCCCGAACGTGGGGGATGATGCTATTCGCAACTTAGACGAAGTAGGCATCATTCGCATTGGCGCCGAAGTTGGACCCAATGACATTTTAGTCGGTAAGATTACCCCCAAAGGGGAGAAAGAGCTGACCCCAGAGGAGCGGCTCTTACGGGCTATTTTTGGCGAGAAATCCCGCGACGTCAAAGATACGTCGTTGCGCATGCCCCACGGCGAGCATGGTATTGTGGTGGATGTGAAAGTTTTCACCCGTGAAGAAGATGCTGATCTTTCTGCTGGTGTGGATAAGATGGTGCGTGTTTCTGTGGCGCAGCGCCGCAAGGTTATGGCTGGCGATAAGATGGCTGGGCGGCATGGGAATAAGGGCGTGGTTTCGATGGTCGTACCCGTGGAAGATATGCCTTTCTTGGAAGATGGCAGACCAGTAGATATTATCCTGAACCCGTTAGGCATCCCTGGGCGTATGAACATCGGCCAGGTTTTGGAGACGCACTTAGGTTGGGCTGCAAACAGTTTAGGCTTCCGGGCGATTACCCCGGTCTTTGATGGTGCCTCTGAAAGTGAAATTGAGGCTGAGCTCGCGCGGGCTTGGTTGATCGACGAAGCTTGGCGCATCACTGGCGAGAAGGCATGGGAATGGTTGAATTCCGTTGGCTATGAACCTGAGCAGATAAAAGATGACGAAGAAGCCCGCCTGATTTACTTAGCCAATCGCTTAGGGGATAAAGGCTACGATATTTTCACCTTGCAGGAAAACAATATTGTTGCCCGTCGCACGGCGATGAAAGAATGGTTAGAGAGCGAAGGATACGATCCAAACCTGATCACCGCCTTCCCAGAAGATAATATTCCGGTGAAGGAACGCGGGGCGCAGGACGAACGTGCAGTGCGCGCGTGCTTAGAACTCTGGGCAAAGCGCCTTGGCAGAAACCTACCTGAAGATTTGAGCACGGAAGAACTTAAGAAAGCTGCTCAAACCATCATGGTGGAAACCAATACGCCTACCCCAATTATTGGAAAGCAGATCTTGCGCGACGGGAAGACTGGTGAGGTATACGACCAACCGGTCACCGTAGGATATATGACCTTTTTGAAGCTGCACCACTTGGTCGAGGATAAGGTGCACGCGCGCTCGACTGGTCCATACAGCTTGGTGACGCAACAGCCCTTGGGTGGAAAGGCACAATTTGGCGGACAGCGCTTTGGCGAGATGGAAGTCTGGGCGCTGGAGGCTTATGGTGCCGCCTACACCCTGCAGGAAATGCTCACAATTAAATCCGATGACGTGGCGGGGCGCGATGCAACTTATCAAGCTATCGTCTCCAATAAACCGATTGAAGCCCCAGGTTTACCTTCGGCATTCAAAGTTTTAGTCAAGGAACTGCAGAGCTTAGGGTTAGAGGTCGAATCCATCATGGAAGATGGCGAGATTGAGACTTATGGTAAGGATAGTGACAGACGCGACACACGCATTCCGACGGGTTTACTTGACTCACCATTTGGGGCGTGATAAAATCAATCCTCGCCCTGCCAGGCAGGGTTTCGTAAGCCTTGTTTGGCGAATGTCGTAATGAACAAGGCCATCAGGTTAGATTGATGGCCTTGATTGATGAATAATTGGTAATTTATAGAAACTGGACGGAGGCAATGTGCCAACAATTAATCAATTAGTTCGCAAAGGTCGCAAGACTAAGCAACAAAAAAGCAAGTCGCCTGCTTTGCAATACACGCTTAACGCAAAGAAGCAGCGCCGTACGCGCCAACCTAAAGGTGCCCCGCAGAAACGCGGCGTTTGCACTGTTGTCCGCACGATGACGCCTAAAAAGCCGAACTCAGCCTTGCGTAAGATTGCCCGTGTGCGTCTTTCCAATGGGATGGAAGTTACCGCTTACATCCCCGGCGAAGGTCATCAGCTGCAGGAGCACTCCGTGGTGTTGGTGCGCGGCGGCAGAGTGAAAGACCTGCCGGGCGTGCGCTATCATGTTGTGCGCGGTGCGTTAGATTCGACAGGCGTGGCTGACCGTAAGCGCGGACGTTCCAAATACGGCGCTAAACGCGGTAAATAGCACTGGATGAAAATGAGATGAGGCAGGCGCTCACCACGTGGACGCGATTGCCTTGGGCATTTTAATGAGGAGCAATTATGGCAAGAAGATTTAAACCCGAAAAACGCGAGGTTCCGCCGGATGTGCGTTACCACAACCAGAACATTCAGAAGTTGATCAATCACATCATGCTGGATGGGAAGAAAAGCACGGTTACTACCCTGGTTTACGATGCGATTGATATTATTTCCGAGAAAACCGGTAAGGACGGTGTGGAAGTATTGGAGCAGGCTATCAAAAACGTTAGCCCAGTGATGGAAGTTCGCCCCCGCCGTGTGGGTGGTGCTACCTATCAGGTGCCAATGGAAGTTTCCCCAGACCGCCGGCTTACATTAGCTATCCGTTGGATCATTACTTCAACCCGCGCCCGCAGTGGCAAATCGTTCTCGGAGAAGTTGGCAGGCGAACTCATGGACGCTGCCGAGAATCAGGGCGCTTCTATTCGCCGCAAGGAAGAAACGCACAAAATGGCAGAGGCAAACCGAGCCTTTTCCCATTTCCGCATTTAATTTTGTACTTTACCAATTGGATTATTAATGGAAGCATTTCCGCTCGAGAAATATCGTAATATAGGCATCATCGCCCATATCGACGCCGGTAAGACCACGACGACCGAGCGGATTTTGTTTTATACGGGTAAAACCTACCGCCTCGGTAACGTCGACGAAGGTACAACGGTTACCGACTGGATGGTCCAGGAACGTGAACGCGGCATTACCATCGTCTCGGCGGCAGTAACTGCCGAATGGAAAGGTTACCGCCTCAACCTGATCGATACCCCCGGGCATATTGATTTCACAGCAGAAGTTCAGCGCTCTTTACGCGTGTTGGATGGGGGCGTGGTTGTCTTTGATTCGGTCCAAGGGGTTGAGCCGCAGAGCGAAACCGTCTGGCGGCAGGCGGATCGCTATAAGGTTCCGCGGATATGCTTTGCCAATAAGATGGACCGCAAAGGCGCTTCGTATACCCGCACCGTCGAGAGCATTCGGAGCCGCTTAGGTGCTAAGCCAATCGCCATGCAGATCCCCATTGGCGAAGAAGCAGCCTTCGAGGGTGTGATCAACCTGCTGGAAGAAGAAGCAGTTTACTTCGAGGATGAATTAGGCAAAGAACCGATAGTCAAGCCTATCCCAGCTGAATATCAAGAAGAAGCTGCCCAAAAACGCCAAGCTTTGATCGAGCAGATCGCTGAGCTGGATGATGAGCTCTTACAGAAATACTTAGATGATGAACCCCTGAGCTTGCCTGAGCTAAAAGCGGCTTTACGCAAAGGTGTGATTGCCAATAAAGTTACCCCCGTCTTTTGCGGCACGAGCTTACGCAATAAAGGCGTGCAGCCCCTTTTGGATGCTGTGGTGGACTATCTGCCCTCACCGTTGGATATTCCCCCTGTAAAAGCCACACTGCTAAAGGACGGCAGTGAAGTGTTACGTCACCCCGACTCAAGCGAACCCCTGGCTGCTTTGGTTTTTAAGATTGTTACAGACCCCTATATGGGCAGGTTGGCTTACGTACGCGTCTACTCCGGGAAAATTTCTCAAGGCGGGGCAGTCTATAACTCCTCAAAGGATAAGAAAGAACGCATCGGGCGGTTGCTGCGCATGTACGCCGATAGGCGTGAAGACATCCCCGAGTTAGGTGCCGGTGATATCGGCGCCATATTAGGGCTGAAGTTTAGCTTTACCGGTGATACGCTTAGCGACCCGACTGCTCCGGTGTTGTTGGAAAGCATCACCTTCCCCGATCCGGTTATCTCGGTGGCAATTGAGCCCAAAACCAAAGCCGATCAGGAGAAGATGGCTGAATCGCTGCAGAAGCTTTCGGAAGAAGACCCCACCTTCAAAATCCGCCAGGACGAAAATACCGGTCAGACGGTTATCTCCGGAATGGGCGAACTGCATTTGGACGTGTTAGTTGACCGCCTGCTGCGGGAGTTCAAGGTGCAAGCCAACGTGGGTAAGCCTAAAGTGGCATACCGGGAGACCATCATTCGCCCTGTGGAAAATGTTAACTATAAATATTCCAAACAGACCGGCGGTCACGGGCAGTATGGTCATGTGGTCATTAATATGGAACCCCTCACAAATGGCGCCGGAATCCAATTTGAAAACAAAATCCGCGGGGGCGTCATCCCCAAGGAGTATATCCCGGCAGTCGAAAAAGGTATTTACGAAGCCGCGGAAAGCGGACCCTTAGCCGGCTACCCCATGACTGATTTCAAGGTTACGCTGGTGGATGGGTCTTATCACGAGGTGGATTCTAGTGAGTTGGCTTTCCGCATGGCAGCTATCTTCGCCTTCCGCGAGGCGGCAGAAAAAGCAACACCGGTTTTACTCGAACCCATCATGAAGGTTGAGGTCACCGTGCCGGAAGAATATACAGGTGACGTTTTAGGCCAGATTAATGCCCGCTCTGGCAACGTTTTGGGCATGGAGCAACAGTTTGGGAACGCTCAGCTAATCCATGCTGAAGTGCCGCTCTCGGAGATGTTTGGGTATGCCACGGAACTGCGCTCTGCTACGCAAGGCCGCGGCGTGTTCACGATGGAATTCAAACACTATGCCCAAGTTTCGGAGAGCAAGAAGAAAGCCATTTTAGGCGAGAAATAATTGAAATAGGCTAATGCCTCTGGCAGGTAACTGCTGGAGAGAACTAAAAATTCGAACTGATTTAGGAAGATTATGGCAAAACAAAGAATTCGTATTCGCTTGAAAGCTTATGACCACCGCATCCTGGATCAATCCGCCAAGCGGATTGTGGAGACGGCTGAACGCAGTGGCGCCCAGGTGGTTGGACCGGTACCGCTGCCCACGCGCATCGAGCGCTACACGGTGCGCCGCTCTACCTTTATTGATAAGGATTCGCACGAGCACTTCGAGATCCGTACACACAACCGCTTGATTGATGTGCTGGACCCCGACTCCAAGACCATCGATATGCTGATGCGCTTGAACCTGCCGGCGGGCGTGGATATCGAGATCAAGATTTAGGGTTGCCAAGGGCGCGCAAGCGCGCTGCGGGAATCGTTACAATTGAGAGGGGGGGCTGGGCGTTTGCCATTGGCAAGCGCGCCGAGTTTGCATTGGAAGCTGCCGAAGGGCGGCTTTTTTGTTTGGGGGGGGAGAGAAAGCGAACTATTAATTTGGTAAATTACTTGTTCTCGCCGGTCTCCGACGGAGCGAGTGGTTTTGACCGTAGGTCTCCGCATTTTAGGTGTTTATGATAACAATATCCATAATAAAACAACTTCTTTGAGACCTAAAGGTCAAATGCCTTTCATGGTCAGGAGACCATGCAAGAACAAGGGACAAATGTCTTTCATGGTCAGGAAAGTGCATAGCCTGCCCGTAGGGTACCATGCAAGAACAAGATGAAAAGTTTTATGAAAATCCACATTTTGGGTGCTGCACAGACAGTGACTTGCTCCCTGCATCTGATCTAAGAATTATGTAGTTTTCTACAATCCTTGATGGAGCTATAAAGCACTATTATGAGTGCCAAAGCAAATGAAAACCATGTTGTGAACGCTTGAAAACCGATGTTATTATCAATAGTGTAACCCCGGAGACTCCATGGCCACCCAATAATATCGAATGGAATCCCTACAAGAGGTGAAAACACTTCAGGTTTATTTTCAATGGCTCTTTCAATATATCCTGTGATTGAGAACAATAACCCTATAGTGAAATAAGAAATAATAAGTCTTCGGATAAGTTGCATAAAGACTAAAGATTTTTGTTCTCCTTTATCAGTTCTCTTGAGAAACTTATTGATAAAGAAAAGACATGTAACCACGAAAGCAAAGATCGTTAATACATCGTAAATCTGAAGGCTCGAATTCACAATATTCCCTCTGATGTTCCAAGGCCAGGATACGATACTGGCAAGCACAGACAGAAACCACCATGAACTTATGCTTTTTCCGGTTGCCAGGAAGTAGAGATGGCTGGAGACCCTGTAAGTTAAACCAGTCACTAAAAGAACAACCACTATAGCTTTTATCAGGTCCAAAACAAAAGCCGTGTTATTCTTGCTTGATGGTTTTTCAGGCTGTTCCATAGTGATCCTTTCTTTTCCATGACTGGTCATTCATAGAAAATTTTCCAGGTGTCTTAGTTTCGCCGGTAGAATCAAAAATACCTTGTGAAGGTTCTATACTAAATTACTTTGACTGTCAAGCTCCCGTGTTAGTTCATCTAAAAGTTACCGAAATAGAATCTCCTTGTTCTCGCCGGTCTCTGAGTGCGTAGCCTGCCTGTAGGGCACCATTCAAGAACAGAAAGTTTTCAATAATCACCTTGGAAAATGTTCTAAAACTAAAAATTCTTGCCATTTTGCCCTTGCATTCTGCAAGGGAGGTGTGGTATATTTGCAAGGTTGCCCCTTAAGGCAATACAAGTAAGCAGGCAGTTTAAGAATGTGACCCGCGTGGGCAGCAAAGCTACACAGGG
>BAABOD010000007.1:0-47365 GCA_040371255.1 Anaerolineaceae bacterium
GTCTTTTTGGTGCAATTGCTGTGTGAGAGACTGGATCTGCTGCTCAAGTTGTTGGTATTTCTCACTGAATTCCTCTTCTCTTTTTACCGAAAAAGCATGAAAATCCTGGTCTTTTTGGTGTAATTGCTGTGTAAGAGACTGGATATTTAGAGAAGCTTCGTGTTTAAGGTTTCGAAATCTCGCAGCCGCATTTTCTCGGTCGCTGAAAAGTTGACGGTTGACGATGTTAGCGATGTACGCTCGTGTGGGTTTATGATGGTCCTCCAGGAAAATATTCCGGTTAAGTTTGCCAAAGATGTCCTGCCATGAATGGATATTTTGTGAAAGCAACCATTTCTCCCTCACAGTATTCTGAGCAGCTATTGCTATTTGTTGGCGCAATTCTGGTTTTTCAATTAGCAAACTTAATTTATCGAACCATTCCCTCCCGTTGCTCGCAAGGAACCCATTTACACCATCTTCAACTATTCCTTCATAAGGTGCAATTTTGCTGTATACCCCGGGGGCGCCATTTGCACTATACTCCAAAAATTTCAAGTTACTCTTGCAGCTATTGAAGAGGTTATCCGCTAATGGAGCAATCGCGATGTCAAACTCAAGAGACTGGAAGAATTTAACGAAATCAGTATATACGTTGGTAGGTGAAGGGTGCCAGAGGACGCCTTCGAAGCCCTGTAACCCGTCAGGGAGCGGTGTACCCCAAACTTCAAGTTTAAGCTTTCCTTTATACTTAGAGAGCAAGTCCCGCAGTACAGGTTCAATAATCTCAAGGTCAGGAGTATGTGAATTACTGCCCATATAACCCAGGACAAGAGGTTCATCTGACTCTTTCTGGATGGGTTCTTTTATCTGCCAAATAGTATCATCCAGGTAATTAGGTAAAACGATCACGTTGGGGTTAAAGCTTTCAACAACCTTGCGCATTTCTTCTGTGGGAACCAGCACCAGATCAGCATCGATAATCGCAGTCATCATCGGCAGCGATGCAGCATTGTAAAGCTCTTGTGTACGCTCTGGATGACCTTCCGGAAGATCGAAAAGTAAATCATCTATCTCATAGAGCACAAACTTGCCACCAGCCCGGGCTTTGGCAATAACTTGATCATAAAGCGGGAGGTTTTTGGGGAATTCGCGCTGGAAAATGACCGCATCTGCTTGGCATGCCAGCTCTGGATCACTTCCACCATCAATAACCTGCAGACCTGCAGCTCTGAAAGGTGCTGTCACTCGTAGGTACTCAATAGCGTAGGCTTCTTCATAAGTTCGATAGAAAACAACAGATTTGAGATTGCGAAGCCGTAAATGGGCAGGGGGTGTGGCAAAAGGGTAAATCTCAAAAGGATCCGGTAAACCTACTTTACTCTCAGCATCCATGGAGCGGATTTTTTTACCTTGAACTTCAACGAGTAACCCAATAAACCTTTCTAAGGCATGCGCAAGGCTACCATCTACCGGAAGTGGCTCCATTTCAAAATCCTCAAACGAGAGTTTGGCTTTCAATAGAGGTTTGAAAATTTCTGGCTTTGCCCAGAACATTGTCGAAGCCACAAAGAAGAATGATTCTGGCAAGCTTTGGGCATAACCGCATTGGTAGAGAAGGTTTTGTACTGTTGTGGAATTTTTACCCATATAGAAACGAGCATCGAGCACATGATCCTGCGGTCCGATCATTGCAAGCGTTTTATCAGAAGCAAACGCTTTATGGATGCTAGCTACTTGCCCTTCTGAGCCTAGTAGTTTGCCAAAAACATCCTTGCGCCATGTGGTGCCATCTTCACGATGAAGTGTCTTCTTGGAATGAACCTTTAGCAGAGCCTTATAGTCCAAGGGTATGATAATTTTCAACAGTTCGAGAAAAGGTGCCAGGTCGCGCCCGCGGTTTGGCACCAATAAGATCGTCGCTTCAGGATATTCCTCACGTATCCTAGATTCGAATGCGGCTTGATCCTCAGGTAATGAAATATACAAGTCAAATGCTCCGTTAAGATTATCAAGATACGACTTCACCTCATCAAATAGTTCTGTGTAATAGAGATGCAAAACAACAGCTGTCTCATGTCTCTTATCTGGTGTCAGTTGATTAATATTTACGCTTGTTTTCATAGTCTATGTTTTCTAGATTAACTACTTTCCATGGTTAGCTGTAATGCTTCCCGCCACGCCGACAGCCGCAAGCCGAAAGTCTGTTCGAATTTCCCACACTCCAGCACCGAAACCAGCGGCCTCTCCGCAGGTGTGGGGAACTGGCTGCTCTTGGCGGGCAGCAGCTGCCGGACCTTGTGCTCACTTTTATTCGGATCCAGCTCTAGGATGGCTTGTGCCCACTCGTAGCGGCTGCAAGCGCCGGAGCCAGCTAAGTGATACAACCCGGCTTTCTCGCGGATATAACCCGCCGGATCGTCTCGCCCTTGGGCAAGGATCAAGGCAGTCACTTCTGCCAGCAAACGCGCCCAGGTCGGTCCGCTAATCTGGTCATCTACCACGCGCAACACTTCTTGCTCCCGTGCCCACTGCAGCACCTTAGTAACAAACCCACCCTGGCGCATCGAGTAAACCCAGCTGGTGCGCAGGATGAGATACGCGCCGCCAACAGCTTGTATAGCCTGCTCGCCTTCCAGTTTGGTCTTGCCGTAGACGTTGAGCGGATTGGTGACATCTGTTTCTATATAGGGACTACCCTTGGTACCATCAAACACATAATCGGTGGAGTAATGTACGAAAACAGCATTGATTTTTTTGGCTTCTTCTGCCAACACCCCCGGACCAATAGCGTTGATTGCCCGTGCAAGCTCTGGTTCGATCTCAGCTTTATCGACATTCGTATAAGCAGCAGCATTGATAATGATATCGGGTTTAGTATTCCTAATCAGCTCACGTAAACCCGCACTATCAGACAAATCAACAGCGGGATAGTCCAATCCAATTAGCTCACCCAAAGGTGAACAGGTGCGCAGCAACTCCCACCCCACCTGGCCGTTCGTTCCGATTTGTAGAATCTTTTTCATTTACATAATCTTTCCAAAAAAATTAATAAACACTGCCCTTACTCATTACTGGTTAGCGGTTCCCTGCAGTTTCGAGAGTAATCTTTGTCGAAATAGCCGATGCAGTAGGCGATTTCCTCCACGCAGAAGCTATTATACTCTGGCTCTCTTCCATTGACTGTGCAATCTTGAAAGCCTGTTGCAAGTTTTCATGCATGCCGACTGTTAGCCGAGTTGCGCCGCGTCCTAGCACTTTCACCTGAAATTCACTTTCATTAAGATCACGATTGTTGATTTCGATGATTTCTATTTTACCTCTATGGAAGGGTTACAGCTCTTCATTATAGCGAAGCAGGCAATACTAATAGAATTAGATTACCGATACACTAAATATCGAACGTGGTTCGAGGGGTTTTTTCCTCCATGCTGATTGCCTTCCCATTTTCAACAAATTTTACCACGCCATGAGTATCATGATCCGTTACTAGGTGAGCATCATCCGGATGTACGCCAATACCGCGCGGATCTTTCCAATGTGTTGTTTTAATAATTTATCGAGTACAAATTCCAGCACTCAGCGCGACAGAGTGAATTGGTCATCCCCGCTGCAGAATTGCCGTTGTTTCTAAATGATAGGTTTGCGGGAACATATCAAAGAGATGTAAATCCTCTAGTTTATACCCGGCAGCGCAGAGATGCTTGAGATCGCGGGCTAAGGTGCTCGGGTCGCAGCTGATGTAAACGATGTGCTCAGGCGATAACTTCTCTAGGCTCTCGCGTGCTTTGGGGTGCAAACCAGCGCGCGGCGGGTCGAGCAGCACCAGATCCAAAGGCGGAAGCTCACTCTCAAGCGCGGGCAGCACTTGCTCGACTGGTCCCTCATAGAGGCGCACGTTATCGTAGGAGTCTAAATTGTTGGCAAAGTCATAGCAAGCTGAAGGTGAACTCTCGATAGCGATGAGCTCGCGGCTATGCTCTGCCAAGAAGAGGCTGAAAAGCCCCGCACCAGCGTAAAGCTCCAGCGTGTGGAGGGCGGGCTTTTGCGGAATATGAGCAAGCACGTAGGTTATGATCTTTTCTGCCACGCCGAGGTTCACTTGAAAAAACGATTCCGGAGAGAGGCTGAGCTGCCGCCCTAGAACCTGATAGGTCAGTTGGTCCTGGCCGGCAAGTGTAAGGCAGCTCCCATCCGGTTTGAGATAGCATACTGATATTGGCAGATCCAGGCTGAGCTCAGGGCCGAGCTCGTTGTTACCTTCCAGCACTAGCATTAACTCACCAAAGCTATCCTCACGCAAGGTTATGCGTGTAAGCCCAGACTCTGCACCGAGGTCAATCTGTTGCCAAAGTGCATTGATCCCCTCTGTAGGCAGGTGGCATTCCTGAATTGGCACAACGCTTTTGCCATCTATGTCCATAAACCCTAAACCGCCTTCTGGGGCTGGATGAAATTGCACCTGGTTGCGGTAATTCCACGGAGAAGGGCTGGAAGTAATTCCACCACTGGGTAGAGCACTGAAGCCGCCCAGGCGATCCATCTGGTCCTGCAGGATGGCGAGCTTCGCTTGCAGCTGGGCATCGTAGGGGATATGCTGGTAGTGGCAGCCCCCACAGGTGCCAAAATGTTTGCAACGAGGTTGGGTGCGCTCGGGTGAAGCCTCAAGGAGGTTGATCAGCCTGCCACGAGCAAACTTCTTTCCCTCTTGGACGATCTGGAGCTCTACCACTTCTCCAGGCAGGGTGAAAGGCACAAACACTGCACGCCCATCCGGCAAGCGCCCGATGCCATCGCCGCCATAAACCAATTTATCGATCCGAGTGCGAACTTTTTCTGCCAAAATTACTCCATTAAAAAGCCTGGAGGCTTTCCAATGCACTCCAGGCTCTTGTTCGTTAGCTGAAGTTCAGGCGATCTTCAGGTATTCCTCAAAAGCATCCAGCAGCTGGTTGACGTCGTCCATGGTTGTGTCGCCCATGGTGGCAATGCGGAAAGTTTTGTTCTTCAAATCGCCATAACCATTGGCAATACGCATGCCTTTGGTCAGCAAGAATTTATTCAACGCTGAGATGTCAATTTCGCGGGTGTTTTGAATCGTTGAAACAGTCTTGGAACAATACTCTGGCTTTGCCAAAGCTGGCATATCGTGCGCCAGCATCCAGCTTTGCACGCGCTGTGCCATGGCGGTGTGGCGTGCCCAACGGTTTTCTAAACCTTCAGCGAAGATGCGTTCTAATTGCTTGTCTAATCCATAAATGATCTGCATTGTCGGGGTCATAGGGGTGCTATCTTTGATCCGGTGCTTTTCGAGCAGCAGTAAGTCAAAGTACCAGCCGCGGTTAGGGACGGTTTCGGCTTTTGCCATAGCGCGATCAGAAACTGCGGCAAAGGACATCCCAGGTGGGAGCGCTAAGCATTTTTGCGAAGAAGTTAGCACAAAATCTAAACCCCAGGCGTCTGTTTCGATTTTTACGCCGCCCAACGAAGAAACTGCATCTACCATGATGAGTGTATCAGGGCTTGTTTCATGGATTACAGCGGCGAGCTCTTTAAGAGGGTTTTCCACGCCGGTGGATGTTTCGTTGTGCACAATCGCAACAGCTTCGTAATGCTTGGCTTTGAGAGCATCGCGCAACATCTCGGGGGTGTGGGCTTCACCCCAAGGCACATCCAGCCGATCTACGGATTTGCCATTAGCAACGCCAACTTTGTACCATCGGTCTGCAAAGGCGCCATTTACCAGGACGAGCACATCTTGGGCAACAAGGTTGCGCATAGCTGCCTCTTGCATTCCAGAACCGGAAGCAGGGGGCTGAAAGACGCGGTTTTGGGTGAGAAAAACTTTCTGCATGCCCTCGGCGGTGCGCCGGAAAAGCTCATCAAATTCTTTACTTCGGTGCGGGATCATTGGCTGGGTCATGGCTTGCATCACTTCTTCGGATACATCCACAGGCCCGGGAATAAACATATGGCTCATCGTATCTCCTTTTAGAACTATTTGTTCGGTGTTAATGCTTGAAATTTAGACTTTTAAGGTGAGGTGATTGTCGTCTATACTCAGGCATTGCTCCTCTCTATAAGTTGTAGTACCTGTATTATACTTCTTGATTGACGGATTGCGATGTTGTAATCAGAAATTTAACTTATTCCAAGCAAAAAATTACACTTGCACGTTTGAAAAAGAGTACTTATAATTATTATTTATCGGGTGGTTAGCTCAGTTGGTTAGAGCGTTGCGTTGACATCGCAAAGGTCGTAGGTTCGAGTCCTATACCACCCATATGCCCCCTTCCCTACAAGTTGTTTTTATTTTCCTAAGGCTTATTGAACACTATGGCATTTCCAGCATTTGCTGCAGGGTGTAGCCAGGTGGACGCATCGAGATGCCCTCGATATTGGGCGGAAGCATACGCGGCAGGCACAGCGGGCGGGGATCGAGCCAGCTGGTGAAGTTTTGCTCCATTGACTTGGTGACGCCGCCCCAGGCTAAGGTGATTCCGAGCGTACTAATGGTATCCGGATAGGCACTGCAGGTTTCGAAAGGCCAGGCTAAGGCGTAAGGGGTGAGACCCATCTCGGCTTGCATGTCACGGATTGAGCGCTGTAAGTCTTCAGCTTGTTCGGCGGGGGTAATCTGGCCGAAATCCTGGTGAGAATAGGAATGCGTGCCGAAAGTAAAGTAGCCAGTCTCGAGAGCCTCGTTGAGGTCCTCCCAGCAACCGCCACCCCAGCAAACTCCGCTTGCCATCGCGCCGGTCCAAATGAAGGCGATCATGTGCGGGGAGTAGCCATACTGCGCTTCCAGGTCGGTAAAGGTGCTGGCAATGGAGAGCAAAGACGCGGCATGTTCATCACTGACATCAGTGGTGAGAATGACGGAGCAGCTGGGCAGCGCGAGCCAGCCCTGCACAAAGCCTTCCACCTCGTGCAGCGTGGCAAAGTGATAATCCTGCTGCATCAGGTATTCCACCTGCGCGCGGAAAGCTTGGGGGTTCATGCTGTATTTGCCGTCGTACATGATGTAGGAATCCCCATGGTATTCCAGGGTCAGGATGTCCTGGGCGCTGCCGCAGCACTCCAGGCGTGCCTCGAGCTGCTGCCAGTAGGGATCGCTCAGGTAAGCTGCTTGCAGGTCCCCATAGGCTTGCATGCGGGCGGTGATGCGCTCGCGGGCGGTGCCGCTGGGCAGCTCTAATGTTGCGGTTGAGGTGGGCTGGGGCAACGGGGTGATGGCGGCGGTGGGTGGCTGTGTGGGCAGCTCTGTGGGTGGCTGGAGCGTTGCCGTATGAGTGGACGTGGGCGCGGGTGGCTGGCTAGTGGCTGTGGATGTGGCGGATAAGGGCGTTTGGCTGGACGGGAGCGACGTCAAAGTTTGTTGGGCGTAAGCTAAGGCAGTCTGGTGGACTGCTGTGTTGTGAGCGGCAGGCTGCGTTGCCACGGGTATATTGCACGCCGCGAGCAGCGAGAGGGTAATTAGGGTTAGCAGAGCTTTTCGTGAAATCATCTTTATGCAATTATGTAGACGTTTGCTATAGTTTTTTGTTTCACATACATTATAAAGCCTACTATCACATAGCAAAATAATCTTTTCCCTTGCGCATCTTCAACAAACCGGGTAAGATAAGCGCAATTCAATAAGCGTTGACGCGGGACGAGTAAGCAGAGCCCCAACCCCAGTGAGGCGCTACCAAGTGCAAATGCGCCGGCAGCCTCTGCCCAAAACCACCCGCCAGCTTGAACCTGAACAGGCAGAAGCCCCACTAAGGCAAACGGCAGCCCCGTTATCGGCAGCACGAGATACCCACAAGGGTAATCTGGGTGGAACCGCGTGAGAGACCTCTCGCCCCAGGGCGCAAGGTCTTTTTTATTTAACAACAAGGAGGCATGTATGTCTAAACAAGAAGAATATGAACACTCGCAGCTTTACCGCATCCGGCATTCCACGTCGCACATTATGGCTGAAGCGGTGTTGGAGAAATTCCCGACTGCTAAAGTGGCTATCGGGCCAGCCATCGAGGATGGCTTTTACTATGACTTCGACCTGCCGCGCAGCCTAACGCCCGAGGACCTGACCGAGATCGAAGCGCGCATGAAGGAGCTTATCCGCGAGGGTCAAGCTTTCGTGCGTCAGGAAATCACCGCCGAGCAGGCTAAGGAACTCTTCAAGGATCAGCCCTATAAGCTTGAGCTGATCGAAGGGCTGGAGCAAGGCGGACTGGATGAGGACGGCAATCCGACGGACGAGCGCATCCCGATAACGATCTACACGTCTGGTCATTTCACTGATCTTTGCCGCGGACCGCACGTACAAAACACGCGCGAGATCAATCCCGATGCCGTCAAGCTGCTCAACGTGGCGGGCGCGTACTGGCGCGGTGATGAAAAGCGCCCGATGCTCCAGCGCATCTACGGCACCGCCTTCGAAACCAAAGAGCAGCTGGATGAGTACCTTTGGAAAATGGAAGAAGCCCGCAAGCGCGACCATCGCAAGCTGGGCAAGGAGCTGGACCTCTTCAGCCAAAATGACGAGGTCGGGCAAGGCTTGATCCTCTGGCACCCCAACGGTGCCATGATCCGCCACGAAATCGAGCGCTACTGGGATGACGAGCACATCGCCAACGGCTATGACTTCATCTATACGCCGCATATCGGGCGCTCGACGCTGTGGGAAACCAGCGGACACTTAGGCTTCTATAAGGAAAACATGTATTCCCCCATTGTGATCGAGGATCAGGAATACTATATCAAGCCGATGAACTGCCCCTTCCACATCCAAATTTACAAAAGTGCGATGCGTTCCTACCGGGACCTGCCCATCCGCTATGCCGAGAAGGGCACCGTTTACCGCTACGAACGCTCGGGCGTGCTGCACGGGCTGATGCGTGTGCGCGGCTTCACCCAGGATGATGCCCATCACTTCTGCCGGCCGGACCAAATGCCCGCGGAGATCGACTTCATCCTGAGCTTTAGCCTGCATATCCTGCGTGCCTTCGGCTTCAACGAGGTCAGCGCTTACCTAAGCACCAAGCCAGAGAAATCCGTGGGGGATCCAGCCCTGTGGACGGATGCCGAGAAAGCACTGGAAGAGGCTCTCAAGCGGGCTAACTTGCCCCATGAGCTCGATGCTGGCGGCGGTGCGTTCTATGGGCCTAAGATCGATCTGAAGATCAAGGATGCCTTGGGGCGCGAGTGGCAGCTTTCGACCATTCAGTTCGACTTCAACCTGCCGGAGCGCTTTGGCATGGAATATATTGGCGAGGACGGCCAGCCGCACCGCCCCTACATGATTCACCGTGCGCTCTTGGGCAGTATGGAGCGCTTCTTTGGCATCCTCATCGAGCACTATGGCGGGGCTTTCCCGGTGTGGCTCGCGCCCAAGCAAGCCGTGCTCATCCCGATTGCCGACCGGCATTTAGATTATGCCTACGAGCTCGCCAAGCGCTTCAAGCAGGCAGGCTTGCGCGTCAGCGTGGACGCGCGTGCTGAGCGCATGAACGCCAAGATCCGCGATGCACAAAACGCGAAGGTGCCATACATGCTAGTCATTGGCGACCGCGAAATGGAAGCTGGGCAGGTGGCGCTGCGCCGGCGCAATGGGGAAAACCCAGGGCCCATGCCGGTAGAAGCTTTCCTGGAGCTGGCTAAGCAGGAAATTACAGAAAAGATTTAGAATTCTTTGCTAATAAAATAGACTGGTTCTCGAATAGAGCCAGTCTGTTTTACTTTTTGCTGAAGCAACATTTGTGGATGGCTGGGGTACCCGCCTTAATGCTATTCCGGGAGTTTGGCCAGGAGCGTATCCCATAGCTTCTGAGCTGATTCAGGGAGCTCTGGCAAGATCTCAAAACTAATCAAGGTCTCGATTTTTTCAGGGTGCAGCTCTCCTGAAACCCCCAACGCGCCATCCCATTTAACCCATAACATACCGCTTTCTAGATCAATCACTTCAATGGTGACCATTGCACAAGTTGGCTCTGGATAGGGGTCGAGCTGCTGGCACAGGGCTGCCCAAGGGAGGGTGGCCATAATTTCGAGCGCTGGGTGGCCTTGATAATCAATCTGGCTTATCGTGATTTCCAGCTTTTTCTCGATATCCAGCCCCACTTTTTCCTGAATTGGGATCATATAATCTGGGAACAAGAAATCGACAGGCTGGCCTTCATCGGTGGTAGCTTTGTTGGCTTCCAGTTGAATCATTTCTTGGGGTTGATAATCAGGATCGAGGTAAAAACTCGAAAGACGGTGGTCGTTGGTGGCGACCTGAGCCCAATCAGGCGCTCCATCTTCTTGCAGGGTGAGCGCCAAAGAGTTACCCGTTTGATAGCCGTTTCCATCCAGTTCAATCCATTGTTCTAAGCTATGTTTGGGAGGTCCCAGTCTATATAATTCTTCTGGCAATTTGCAACCTTTGTCAGGGTTTTCTAGGCAGAAAATGTCCCAATAATTTTCGAATTTGCGTACACTGTGCAGCCAGCCTTTTTCTGAAAGCGTCTTAGTTCTTAAGTCCATAAGATCCTGTAACTGACCGCGCCAATCCTTTGCGCTGAGTTCGGTTGCCGTGCCAGTTTCTAGATAGGCTGGCAAAGTGGCAGTGAAGTCTCGTTGAGGGGTGTTGTTTACTGGCAGGTTTTGAGGGGTATTTGTCCTGGTAGGCGTAGGATTAAGCGTGGAGTTAAGAGGGGACCCGCACGCACTGAGCAGTATCATAAGGGCAGATCCTAATATCAGCAGCCCCCAAGTGATCGGAATTTTTTTCATTGTTAACCTCTCTATTACATAGGAACAAGGCGGGTTTCCCCGCCTTGAAAGCTGTGGTGACCAGTCAACTTGTATTAGTCACTGACATGTGCTGTGGAGAAGGGAGTTATCTCGAAATAACCTGAGCCTCCTCCGCATACATTATGGACGAATTGGTGTGTGGTTTCAGTAAATGAAACCCGATGTAAACCTGGTTGACATTCGTAAAGAGCAATATATCTTCCTCGAGTAGCTAAACTTGCGTTATATGCTGGCCAGCTTCCAGTATTTGCATAAGAAACTACCGTTTGCCCACATTTTTCGGAACAAGCCACCCATTTTCCTCCAATCACGTTAATAGTCTTGATCGGGTTTTCCGTATTACTTTTTGCCCAGCAATAAATATAATCAGGTCCTCGTGAGTTGGTAGAATAGTACGCAGCATGCGTATCACACCATGAGGTGGAATTAGTCTCCCCCTTTTCTTGACTAGCGCCCGCTTCAATCTCTGATATTGAATTCAAAGCTTTTTCCCAGTTTTCCTGGACGTTTGCGGGCAATTGAACGCCAGCTTCCAAAAGCAAAGTCCGCTCAGAAGACCAGGGTTCCGCTTTGCCGGATTTCAAAATGGCTTCAGCGGAATGACTTAGGTAGTTACCAGTGGTAAGATCTATGGCCACATCTTGCCTGAAGGCGACCACAGGCTCCGCGAACTGCTCCATTTCCAGGTTTTCGACCTGATAGGTCTTAGCAATATGCAGCGCGTTGCCCTCCAGCCACACTTCATATGTATCGGTCGTCTGTTCAAACTGAATCAAATCTTCAATATAGTTGCTCAGCTGACCTTTAAGAACCATCGGCGCTGAGCTCGTAGGTAGTTCTTGGGTTTGGTCTTCCATTTCAACCCCGCGTTGGAGCAGGGTCAGATTCCCACCAAAACCCTCGGCGTCAAAGGCGGTTACTTGCACGATTTGGCCAGCCTCATCTTTGACGACGTAATAGCTGGCCTTCCCGAGAGTGCCAGTTTCATCTTCGATGAAAGTCCAGACCTCATCTTGGCTTAATTTGGGTGTTAGCCCTTCCATTGGGGTGCCAACGTTATCTTCTGAAAAGGGATTGTAGCGTTCGGTCAGGCTGTGCAGCCAGCCGGGTTTTTGCATATATGCTAAGTTTATTTGATCAAGCTCGCGCAGTGCGGGCAGTAGATCCGCTAACTGCAGGGAATCTTTCTTGGTCAGTAAGGTTTCAATGGTGGGTGATAGGGTAATGTCTTCTGCCTGTGCGCTGATGCTAGTGAAACCAGCTGCGCCAAGCAACAGAAGGATGGCTAAGAGCCATGAACAGATTTGTATTGATTTTCGCTTATTCATCGCTAATTTTCTCCAATCGATTTATTAAGCTGGTTGCCACAATTACCAAGATACCTTTGAATGGATATTCTGTCAACCCGAGTTTTCGCGAGGGATAATGCGTGTGACTGGCGCATATTGACCGAACAAAAGAATACTATTTGGGCGCTGCAGAAAAATATACAGAAAACGAATTAATCAACAAGCCTAATTAACCCATAAGCTCCTGTTGCGATGCAAAAGCTTATGGGTTTGCTCAGCAGTTAGTAAATCGACGTCCAGTCTGTTCCATCCCAAAACCAGGCACTGTTATACCAATGCCCATTTTCACTTTCCTCTTTATAGCCGAACAATAGCAACCCCCGGTGAATCGGATCATCGAGGAGAGTACTACTGACCCCCGCTAAACCTTCCGGTATTGGGCCCAAACTCCAGGTTTCACCATTCCACAGTAAAAGATTAGTTTTGAGATCAGAATGGGAGTAGGCAAGAAATGCCAGTTGTTGATGGCTGCTATCGTAAGCCATATCCCCGCCTTTGGCATAGTGAATTTCTGAATCGGCATTGACCCACTTATTCTCAGTCCAATCCCAAGTAAGTGTCTGCGATTCGTTAATGCCTACAATTTGCTGCTGAGCCGCATCATAAGCTATAAAGCGAGGATAATCATTTCCATCCTCCAGAGATGGCACAATCTGAGTCCAGACGCTTCCATCCCAGGTCCAAACGTCATTGAATGCGATTGGGCGTATTGTTTTTTCAACATGTGCATAACCGCCAAAGAGGAACAAGACTTTATGCGCTTCATCAAAGGCGGTTAAGGCATTGTAGCGTGGTGAAGGGGAGGTCGTCAGATCTTGGATCGTCCAATCGGTGCCATTCCAAAGCCAAGTATCATCTAAACACTTTCCATCCTCTCCAATGCCTCCAAAGAGAACAGAGACTTTACGAATAGGATCATAAGCAAAGCTAGCTCCACTGCGGCCTTGAGGATGAACATCGAGTTCGAGAATCCGCCATTCCTTAAAATCCCAAACACGAGTTTTATCACATTGAATGCATTTCACATTATCCTTGACGTCAAAGGAATACACAACTTCACGCTCTTTATCCAAAACGTAGTTCAACCCCAGCAGTTCAGGTGGATCGCCAACCTGGGCAGGGAAAGGCGATGAAGGGGAAGGCTCATTTTCGGGGGAGGTAGAGGTCATGGTGGGGACCGAAGTAGCTGCTTCCGATTCAGGCGGTGTGTTGGAAGAAAGTAACGCCGTCGGGCTTTCACTTGGAGATGAGCTTATCTCGCTGCATCCGCTCAACAAAAGCATTGAGCCACAAAGAGACAACGAGAAAATTAACATGAAATTCTGCTTATTGTGTTTCATTGTTTCCTCCGAATCGAACAGCGACCTCACTGAATAAGCGAGTGAGGAGGTTTAAACCTGCCAGTCGCCATCCTTAAGCAGGATGATGCGCGTGCCATCTGATTTCACGCCGCTCACAGTCACTTCGTGCCCGCCGACCATGAAATCTACATGGATGAGCGAATTGTTCATGCCCAACTTGCGGTTTTCTTCCTCGGAGCGCTCGGTGCTGCCTTGCATATTTTCGCTATAAGCAGCGCCCAGGGCAAAGTGACAGGAGGCATTTTCGTCGAAAAGGGTGTTTTTAAAGAGAATGCCGGTGTTGCTGATGGGCGAATTAGCCGGCACGAGCGCAGCCTCACCTAAGTGCTTGGCGCCCTCATCCATATCCAGCAAGTCCGCCAAGATTTGCTTGCCCACCTCGGCGTTGAAGTCCACCACCTTGCCATCTTTGAAGGTGAAATGGAACCCATCCACAAGCTGGCCACGTACGCTAAGGGGCATGGTGGCGCGCAAGATGCCATCCACGCGGTCGGCATCCGGCATGCTGAAGATTTCTTCAGTGGGGATATTGGGCATAAAGCTTTCGCCATCCGCACTCAGCGCAGCGCCGCCCTCCCAAATGTGATCCTTGACCAAATGCACCTTCAGGTCGGTTCCAGGTCCTTCATAATGGAGGTAATCGAAGTGCATCGCGTTCATGAAAGCTTTGTGCGCTTTGAGGGAAGCGTCATGCTGCTGCCAAGCGGAGAGCGGATCGGGCTGATCAGCACGGGTGGCTTTGAAGATGTTCTTCCATAGCTTGGCTACGGCTTCTTCCTCAGGCAAATCCGGGAAGACCGCTTTTGCCCAGCCCGGGCTGGCTACACCAGCCACGCACCACTTGACCTTGTTTTGCATCGTGTAAGCCATCAGCGGCTTAGAGGCTTGGCCAGCAGTCTTCTGCCACTTGGCGATGCGCGCCGGGTTCACCGATTTGAGCAGCTCAGGGTTATCCGCCACTAAAGAAAGACGATGATAATGGTCTTGGAACATCTTTTCCATGAACTCCACTCGGTAGGGTGGAAAATGCTCAAAAGCTTCTTCGGGGGCGTAGAGATAGCGGTCGAGTACCATTGTTTCGTCATTCAGTGTTGGGAAGACATCCAAGACGCCATTTTGGTAAGCTTTGCGGGAGACCAGGCGCACCAAAGGCAGGCAATCAGCGTTGAAATTGATAGCGAGCTTATCGCCAGGCTTGAGAGCGAGCGCAAATTTGACGATGAGATCAGCATAATTTTCGAGATAACGTTCAAAAGACATTTTTCCTCCAGTAAAATAGCTTGCAAATTGAGTGTAGTTTAACCCGCTGGCGACTGTGATAACAACGCAAAGCTGTCCAGCAAAGTTCCATTACATATTACCGCAAAATCAGAAAAAAACTGAAAAAAGAGTATTTTGCTTGATGATTGAGATTGACCATTAATTGGGCATTATGGTAAGATTTACACGTCGCCAGAAAACACTGGAAGTGTTTTCTATAAATTAATGTAGAGGAGAAAAAAACAATCAGTAGTAAACAAGAATATAGAGTTAATGAACGCATCCGAGCGGAAAAAGTCCGCTTAGTTGACGAAAACGGCGAAAATGTCGGGGTAGTCTCTCTAAGCGAAGCACTCCGCCGGGCAGATGATGCCGGTCTGGACCTGGTGGAGGTAGCTCCCAATGCGGATCCACCTGTTTGCCGCATCATGAATTACAGCAAGTTCCTTTATGAGAAAGAGAAGAAGGAACGTGAGGCGCGCAAATCCCAAACTAAGATAGAAATCAAAGAAATTATGTTGCGCCCCAAAACGGGTGATCATCATCGTAACATCAAAGTGAACAATGCCCGAGGCTGGTTAGAGGACGGCAAAAAAGTACGGGTTACGATACGCTTCCGCGGGCGGGAGATTACCTACCCAGAGCTGGCTCTGGAAGACCTGAAAGAGATCGCCGAACTACTTAAGGATGTGAGTGAGATTGAGCAGGCTCCTAATATGGAAGGCCGAGTGATGTACATGATGCTCAGCCCGAAAAAATAGCGGTGTCAAGGCTAATTAGAAATGTCCTAATACTGGCAATTTAGAAATGTCCTATTCGGTTGATAAAGTTGTCAGTATAGGTTTGCCATTGATCTTCTTTCCATAGGTCCTCCAGGGGTGATTATAAGCAGGGACTACAGGTTGAGCTTTAGTCGACTTAGAGGAAATAACTGTCCCTTGTTTGGGTCTCTTTTCGATTTCTTTTAGGGTGAGCAAATTGCCATCAAACCAGGCAGAGATTGCCCCAGAAGAGTCACATGTGATCAAGACTTCCTGATTGGCATAGTAATATGCCGAACGCTTGGTCACGATTTGATAATCCTTGTTAGCATAGTGGATCAGCAAAGTTTTGGTAATTTTGCGGAAGTCGTGGATCGAGAACAGGAAGTCCAAGTCTTCGGTTTTATCCAAAGGGCGATGGCAGTCGAGGTCTGAACTGGGAACCACTGCAAACCTGTGGTTATAATCCCGAATGAACTCGGGTAGATACTGGTTAGCTTGTGCGTAGTCACTGATGCCCAGCAATCGCATTTCTTTGATCAGGCGATCTTGCAGGGTCTCATTGGCTCTCTCCACCCGCCCCTTAGCTTGAGGGGAATTGGCACAGATCAGCCCAATGTCTAAGGCAGTCAGCGCTCTTTGAAACTGAGTAACAGGCTCCTTGCTGACATTTTCCTTGTGATTGTCGCGGAATACACTGAAACGATCGCTATAGAAGGCAATGGGAAGACCGTGCTCCCTAAAGTAACGTTTACACAGGTCTCCATAGCTAAAAAAGCTTTCTTCAGGCACAAATTCTGCCGCTAAGATCTCACTGGTGGCATCATCTACAAAAACTAACAAGCTGGCTTTGGGTCCTCGCTCTTCCAGCCAGGCATGCTCAGAACCATCGATTTGCACCAACTCTCCGCGACGCTCCCGCCGAGGACGGCTATAGTGTGGCTCTTTTTTCTTCTTGGTTTTTACTTTCCAGACACCGCTTGCAACCATCAGCCGACGAACGGTCTCTTTGCTCAAGCGAATACCCTTTTTTGTCTCGAGTTTCTCTGTCATCAAGGTTGGCCCAAATCCTTTCATCATGGGGTCACAAATAAATTCTCTCGCCAACTCTCGGGTTCTCTCGTCTGTTTTTCGGTTGCTGGGCTTCCCGCGCTTCTGCGATACTAATCCACCATCTCCTTCCTGGCGATATCTGCGCAAAATGCGCCGAAACTGCCGTTCACTTATCCCTAACCTTGCTGCTGCCTCCTTTTGGGTAATCCGGTGATCCAACACCCGTTCTACTTCTGTTTTCCGGGCTAATTCCTTACTTGTCATTTCGATTGTCCATTTCATAGCTCCTAATCATAATTAGGACATTTCTATTTTGCTACTTTAGGACATTATCACTTTGCCAGTACACCGAAAAAATAGCGGCTTGACTCTGTAAATTATCTGATATAATATGCGTTTGGTAGTTTTACCAACGGCTGCGGTCGGTACACAGCCGTTGAATTTTCTTAGAGGAGTGTAATTGTGCCACGAAAAAAGAGTAATGGTAAGTACAAATTGAAGACTCATAAGGCAACCTCTAAACGCTTCCGCACCACAGGGACGGGCGTGGTTGTGCGTACCAAGATTGGCAAAGGCCACTTGCGCCGCAACACACCCAAGCGCACCAAAGCCTTGCTTTCGGAGACCATTCCGGTAACCTCGAATGGACTGGTTAAGCACATCAAGCGTTTAGCCCCTTATATGAGTAAAAAGGACTAATTCGGTCAAATCGTTTTAGTGCGGCTGCTGGGTGTTTGCAACTGGATGCAAAAATCTGACGCCCAGGGGACCGCGAAGGAGATTAAGTTATGGCAAGAGTAAAAAGTGGACCTTATCGCCGCCGACGCCACCAACGTCGGATCGCCTACAATAGTGGGTATACAGGCACACGCAATCATCTATTTAGACGCGCCAACGAAGCTTTCTTAAAAAGCCAGTGGTACGCCTATAATGACCGCCGCAACCGCAAACGCGACTTGCGCAGGCTCTGGATTGTACGCATCAATGCGGCTGCCCGGCAGAATGGGATCACCTACAGCCGGCTGATTAGCGCCATGCGCAATTCGGATATCATCCTGAACCGCAAGGTTTTGGCAGATTTAGCGGTACGCGATCCAAAAGCATTTGCGGAAGTGGTCACTAAGGCAACCTCTAAATCCTAAGACTACTAACCAAGAATCAACAACCCCTGAAATTCCTCAGGGGTTGTTTTTTGATTGTTCGGATTTACTTAGGGTACAGCCGGCGGTTCAAAGACGAGTAACGTGTTATTGAGCGCATCGCTCACCCATACGGTTCCATCCTGCCCGATGGCGATACCACTAATGATACCCATGAGGTAGGTGTTTTCGTAACCTCCCCAGAGCTGCAAGAAATTGCCCTCCGAGTCGAAACGGATCACGCGTCCCAAGTCTGGGTCGGTGATGTATACCTCACCATCGGGGCTCAGGGCGATGAAGGGCTTGTTATCCAATGAATCCGAGGTCCAGGCATCTACTTCCCAGGCAAGCACGCTGGTATAAACCGTAAAATCGGCGTTGGGTGCGAAGACCTGCACACGGTTATTCCAAGTATCCGCTACATACACTTTGCCGGCGGTGTCGACGGCGATGCCCACAGGTTCATCCAACTGTCCCTCGGCAAGTCCCCGCTCGCCAAACTGGGTAAGGTAGTTACCCTGGCTATCGAAGACGACCACACGCTGCTTGCCCGTATCGGTAACAAGCACATGCCCTTGGGCATCCACTGCAATACCGCGCGGACCCCAGAAGCTATCAATTACACCCTGCACTTGCCACTCGCTCCACATGCGCACAAAGGTGCCCTCTGGCGTGAAAACTTGTATGCGGTGGTTCCAAGTATCAGCCACATAAACCAGCCCGTCGGGACCCACAGCCACTCCCCAAGGTTCATTGAAGGTTCCCTCGGGGGCTGGACCTTCTACTACATTAGCGTAGCTGCCCCAGGAGTTGAGGTATAAGCCTGTTGGATCCAGGTGGACGATGCGATGATTGCGTGAATCAGCGACAAACAAACTACCATCGGGTGCGACGGCGATACCGCGCGGGGCAGAAAATGTGCTTTGCCCAGCCACACTGATGACCTTGACCGGGTCTAAGCTGATGGTATTACTGGCATAGGGGTCGATCTTGGGTTCTTCTGGCTGGGGCGTGATACCGTATTCCCAGATTTGGGCAGCCACATCCTTGCGGATATACATGCGCAACAGGTCCGAGGGAGACCATGTCGCCAGTGTGAGGCTGGTATTGCCAGTTACGGCAGCGTACTCGGTATAGTCCCGATTGAACCAAATCTGCCACAGCGCCGAGCGCATCGCCGGGTTGGTTAAATCAGTCCAGATTGTGCTTAAGGTTTGATTGCGGTAAAACTCGGTGGGCCACCACATGCGTTTATATTCGTACATGAGGTAGTCATCGCGCACAAGGGGTTCGATCTTGGCGAAATTCGCGCTGCCAACCAGGATAACCGGGCAGTCGCGCAGGTCCTTGGTGATGTTATCAGCATACCAAACGCGATTGGGGTAATCGCGCAGGTACCACCAGAAAGGGTAAAGCGAGTCGTTATCGTAAGCCACTTTGATGGATTTATCGCCATAGAGGCGCTTGGAGATGGTTTCGATTTGCTCAAGCACGTCCTTCATGTCGCGCGTGGAGTGCGCATAGACGAGAAATTCTTTGGCGTTATCGTAGTTGATATACGCTGCACGGTAAGCAGTGCGGAAAGTAAGCACACTAAGGATCGCAAAGAAAGTCAACAGCATGGTTTTAGCGAAAGTCTTGGTGTGCCAACCACGTAAGAGGATGATCAAGCCCACCAAGCTGCCGGCACTGCCTACGAAAGCGAGTAAGAAATTGCTCGTAGCTTGTAATTGGGCAAGTTCCTGCCCTTGGAAAGGCGGGGTCACGCCCAAGAGTGAGCCAATCAAATTGCTGAAGGCAAAAATGAAGATGATCAATAGTACGATGACCTGCCAGCCCTTCTTTTGGCGGACTTCCTCCCAATTCAACTTTTCCACCAAGTACCCTAAGCCCCAACCGGTAGCTAAGATCATCGGCATAGTAATGTGCGTGGTCAGCCAAGGCATGCGCTCGCCGGCGATTGAGAAGGTGATCAGGCTCATCACTGACCAATAGAGCAGGAGCGCCACGGTGGGGATGGAGCGTGCCGGCGTGGTGTCTTCTGGTGGATCGGTGAAGAGCGAGCTTTTTGGCGTAACATGTTCCGGCGTCTCCATCGAAACAGGAGGCTCTGGTAAAACTGGCGTATTTAGTTCCGGAATATCACCTGGTTCGACCGAGCTTAGGTGAGATTGGTCGATTGAAGTGGATGACTCCACTTCATCCGCGACCGTTAATGGTAAGGCTGGCTCGAAAGGAGCTCCTGGACGGTTGGTGAAAAGATGCCGGGTAGCAGCCAAGATGAGCGCGAGCACGCTGCCTAATGCGGGCAAGTATTCATAAATGGGCACTTGAACCAGCGCATAATAGTATAGCGGCTGAGTGCCGCGGTTCACGGCTTGTTGAGACATCCAGTAGCCTAGAGCAGCGACCAAGCCCTTAAAGAAGCCTTCACCATGCATGAAAAAAGTGGTGTAAAAGATAATGAAGATGCTCCAGAAAATGGCTAAGCTCTTAAGCCAGACCTTGCGGTTCCACATTAGCCCTAACACCACAGAAATGGCTGATAAGACCACGAATACAACTACCGAGCGAATAATGCCGGCTTGGGAGTAATCTAACGGGTCAAAACCCAGCAGCCTGACCGGCAGCGCAGTGAGCAGCGGCAGAACTAGAAGTAGCTGCAACACCACCAAATCAAAGCTGCGCATGAGGCGGATTTGACCCCAGCCTAAGCCCCTGATGAGGTTGAGGAGCGCTAGGACCAAGCCAACGAGTAACATTACACCGAGGGCAAGCAGTGCTGGGATAGGGATGCCGGCTAAGCCATCGGCAGAAAGGAGATAAAACCCGCCCAATCCCAAGACTGCCAAGAGCATGACGAGCAGAGAAATGAGGAAATTGCGGCGTGTGCGGCTTTCACTCCAGGACTTATGCAGTGCTTCGAGGACAAAAAGCACAGCGAGGAAGATGAGCGCTTCAGCGGTGAAAATGTAAGAAGTGGCTTTATCAGCATAGTGCATGGCAATGATCAATGTCAACCAAAGCAAGAACTTCTTCTCTCCGCTCTCCAGGTAGCGCAGGAACAACCACAGCATCACCAAACCCCAAAACACAATGAAGATTTCGTTGCGGGCGTAGCGGCTGTAGAACAAAATGTAGGGAGAAATCATGAAGAGAAAGCCGGCAATCAACGCTCCGACCCTACCAAGATAGCGCTTCCAGGCAAACAAGGTAAAGGCAACCACTGCCACGCCAAAAACAGCTGCTGGAATGCGGGCACTGAAGTCGGAATCCCCAAAGAGGAAATAAGAAAAGGCAATCGCATGGAACTGGAAGGGACCGTGGGTGACAGGGTCGTAGACGTAAGTCTCAAGAGTGTAAGAAGGCACCACGTGGTTGACCTCATCATGAGACATTGTGCGCGCGCCCAAGTCATAGAAACGGGTAAGCAGAGTGATGGCTAGGATGAGGACAATCAGCAGCTTTTCGATGGTTAGGGCTTGCCACCAGCTAAAGACGGGCTTATCCAGCCAGTGGTCATGGGGTTCTTGGGAAGGTGTGACGCCAATTTCAGCATTCATAAAGGCTCTCCGGGGTGAAGCTTGTTTGATTTCGCTAAAACTATACTTTACTCCAGGCGTGATGGCAAGGTTAAGGCACGCTGGCAAAGAAACTGGGAATTAAAAAAGCCCATGACTAAGGCGAGCCATGGGCAAATGTACTGATGTGGGTCTATTTCATAATCAACGGCAGCTGGTTGGTCCAGGCTTGGGTGGTAAACCAAGTCTCTCCGCAAAACTCCCATACACCTGAAAAATAATTACCGTTGGAATGGATATCTCCATATCTCGTACTTGTAACGCATGTACCTTGAAACACCATTGTGTTCACATCCCATCCATCATAAGCAATATATTTGTGCTGGTACACTCCTGAGAAAGGTAATTCAATCGATTCAATCCAAGCCGTTGCTGGAAGTGTCAATGGCCAAGAAGGCTCTCGGTTGTTAACAGCTGTCATCTCAAGTTTCCATTTTGAGGAGTCGAGATCTTCGGAAATCTGCTTAGGGTCACTGGATAAATATGCCTCCTTGAAATAAACCTGGACGTTAGGGGTGGTATAGTCATCCCCAATAAAGCTGAGGTAAAGAGTTCGATCTATCCCCAGGATTTCTACATCACTGATTGCAGAGTATGTATCCCAACTGCTAGGCAGATCAACCCGGTGGTATTGCTGATTGGCACAACCAACTGCAACACAATAGTCGAGGTATATTGTATCTACTGTACTACCCTGTCCATCAGCGAGGACAACATATTCAACATCACTGGTATCATTGAAAAAACTGAGGCTGACTGGAATGCTTTCATCGAGGGTAATTCCAATAGTTATAAACCACTGCTGTGACATATTACCATCAGCATCCACACTTGCATTAGAGTTCAAAAAGAGCCTCGTGGCAAAAGGGTTGCCATCTTCGTAATCATCAAGAAAGCCGACATGCAAATAACCCTGAGAATCAATGCCTAAGTCAAGGCTATAGATGAAACCAGTTTCGAAGTATTCCGTATACCAATGGATATGCCCTGTAATGGATGGATTCGTCAGCTCCTTATACATCAGTTCGCCAATTCGTCCGTTGGAATCGCCAGTATACATTCTGTCATATACGGCATAAGCTTTGTCCCCGCGGGCAATCACCTTCACATTGCCAGTGGTCTGGATATTCCCATCAAGGGGATTACAGTATCTTGTCCATCCTCCGATGGGTGGAATATAAGTGAGATTGCGATAACAGGCAAACTTTTCAGGTCCGCCGCGTTGCTCAATCCAGACAAGATAAGCAGTGCGAGAGTCTGTTACGGCGATGCCTGGACTGTATTGCTTCCAATCTGTCCCAGATCCGCTCATCGTAAAGGTTGCAGTTATAATCGGCTCACCGTAACGGGTGCGGTAATAAACAATACGGTCGTCTACCACGCCAACGATATGGGAGACGCCTTCAGTATCCACGGCAACCTGTGCCTGCGATACGCTGTCTCCTGGATCAATATGCACTTCTTTCGGCGGGGAAAAAGAATAGGGAATACAAGCGCCCAACATTAGGGCTAATACGACAATAAGCAACCAGCGGTTGCAATGTTTCCTCAACATGAGATCCTCCTTTTTTGAATTTTTGATATGAACAAATTAATTCAGATTAGGACAGGACAAGTACGAATATAAAAGAAAATTTCAAGTGTATATAAGTAACTACATAAATAAGTATAACAATAAATTTTAAAAATTCAAGTATTTTTAAGAATTCGCATGGTAACATTTCATCCTTTTTAAGAATCGACTTTAATTTCTTCCTCTTCCAATCCAGGCAGAAATTAATTACATTCAAAAATAGACTAAATCGAAGTAAGGTAAAATTAGCGCGATGAAGACTCACAAAATCGTGATCCTACTTCTCATAAGCGTACTGGCAGCTCTCCTTCTTAGCGGCTGCGGTCCACGTGTAACCGACACTACCAACACACCTGATGCCGAAGGGATTATTCAGACCGCAGTAGCGAAAGTGACGCAAGATATCTTGCAGACGTTGGTAGCGTTCCAAACCGCGACGATGCCCCTGGAACCCACTGCGACGGAAACGAAAATGCCTACGGCGATCTCGACCATTGCGCGCAGCCCGCAGCCTGAGCTTACGCCCAGCCAGACCGGTGAGTGCAACCGCGTGGCGGCTGGAATACCGTTTGATGTCACCATCCCAGATGACACCATCATGCAACCTGGTCAAAGCTTCACCAAAACCTGGCGCCTGGTCAATAATGGCACTTGCAAATGGACGCGCTTATATGCTGTGGTTTTCTTTTCCGGCAACCCGATGGGTGCCCAACAAACTCAGTACCTAAATGCGGAAGTCCTGCCCGGGCAAAGCATCGACGTGAGCGTGGAATTTATTGCACCTTTCGAATCTGGCACATATCAGAGCAATTGGATGCTGCAATCGCAGGCGGGTGAACCTTTTGGCTTGGGGCCCAATGGAGATGCACCTTTTTGGGTGCGCATTCAAGTCGTTGGACCGCCAACATCCACGCAAACTACCACGCCAACCTCTACAGAGAGTGAAACATTCACACCAACGTTCACCCCAACCCCTCTGGGGAGTGAGACAGTAACGCCAACGTTCACCCCAACCCCTCTGGGGAGTGAGATAGTAACGCCAACGTTCACCCCAACCCCTCTGGGGAGTGAGATAGTAACGCCAACGTTCACCCCAGCCCCTCTGGGGAGCGAGACAGTAACGCCAACGTTCACCCCAACCCCCACCGAAACACCTACGCTGACGCTAACGCCAACAACCTCAACGCCCTAACGCAAGCATGATGGGAGCACCATAAAGGAGAAGCAGTGACTGATTACGTTGAATTCAACTCCCGCATGTGGGATGAATGGAGTGTAAACAAGAACATCTGGACACAGCCCATTTCCCATGAGGATTTTCTGCGCAGCCAACAAGGGGAACTGAAGATTTACCTGACCCCACAAAAGCCAGTACCAGCGCATTGGTTCCACGGGTTGGGAAAGAAAGTACTTGGCTTGGCAAGCGGCGGCGGTCAGCAAGGAGCTCTCCTCTCTGCCCACGGCTACGAAGTCACGATTATGGATAATTCCCGGCGCCAGCTCGAGGCTGACCGATTGGTCGCTGAGCGTGAAGGCTATGCAATCGAACTTGTTAAGGCTGATATGACCCAACCTTTCCCTTTTGAGGATGAGCGTTTTGATTGGATTATCAACCCCGTATCCAATTGCTACATAGAGAACTTGGGCAACATGTGGGCAGAGGCTTACCGCGTGTTACGCAAAGGCGGCGCGCTGATGACCGGCTTTACCAATCCGCTTATGTATATGTTTGCTGATGAAGATATGCGTCCGGACGCCTTTACCCCATTGGTGTGCAAATTTCCGCTGCCTTATAATGGCAGGATGCTAGAAGCGCAAGGAAGAATCGTAACATCTGCTGAGGGCTACCAGTTTAGCCACACTTTGGAAGCACAGCTTGGTGGGCAGCTACAAGCTGGATTTCTCATCAAGGACCTGTATGAGGATAGCGAGCCAGATAACCGCTTGGCGAACTTCACGAACCTATATATTGCTGACTTGGCTGTAAAGCTTTGAAGTCTGCATGCAATTTTTTTGGAGCATAAGATGACTGACTTATCCACCAACCTCGACCCTGAAAATATGTTGGGGTATATCGATGCCTTGCCAGAGGACCTTTCCAAAGCTTGGCAGCTTGGCAAGCAGCTTTCACTGCCGGCTTATCCACAAATTGAGCGCGTGGTAATTACCGGCATGGGCGGCTCAGCGATCGGTGGAGACCTATTGGCTGCTTACTTGGCGGATCAGCTCACCATCCCGGTTGTTTCGCATCGTAACTATGATTTACCAGCTTGGGCAAAGGACAAAAATACACTGGTCATCTGCTCTTCGCACTCTGGGAACACAGAAGAAACACTCTCTTCCTTTAATAAAGCCATCCAGGAGGATTGTTCGCTTCTGGTGCTCTGCACCGGAGGGAGATTGCAAGCCGAGGCAACCGAGAAGGGCGTTCCATTGTGGACGTTTGCGCATACTGGTCAGCCGCGCACAGCTCTACCTTATTCCTTTGGGCTGCTGCTGGCGCTTTTCTGCCGCCTGGGGCTGGCAAAGGTTGATGAAGCCGAAATTGAGAATGCAATCGCGGTGATGAGGACGGCGCGAACAAAACTGACAGCGAGCGCAGAGCTGGCAGCCAACCCTGCCAAGCGCATCGCTGGGCAGCTAATTAACCGCAATGTGCTGGTGATGGCTGCGGGTGAATTGGAAGTGGTGGCACGCCGCTGGAAAACGCAAATCAATGAGCTGGCAAAGGCTTGGGCTTGCTTTGAGGGGCTGCCCGAAGCCAACCATAATACCTTAGCTGGATTGGAATTTCCGGAGGAGCTCTTCGAGCATACCTCCGCTCTATTCTTGCGCTCCAAGATCGATCATCCCCGCAATGCATTGCGCCTTGATGCAACCCAACAAGCTTATTTGATTGCCGGAGCAGCAGTAGATGCAATTTGGGGACAAGGGAACTCGCGCTTGGCACAGATGTGGAGTTTGCTGCAGTTTGGCGATTATATAGCTTATTACTTGGCGCTGCTTTATGGGGTGGATCCGACGCCCGTGGAGGCACTTACACACTTAAAGCAAACTTTGGCAGAGGAATAGTGCCAAAGTTTGCAAGTGCTGCCTAAAAAATCGCTTGTATGATAAGGATGCCCCCTAAGAAGATAAGTGGGATGCCTATTATCGCGCCGATTAGTGTGGCGGATAAGAGAATTCCTAGGATAAGAATCCCAATCCCGATGAAGGCACCAATGAGCTTGCCAGCGATCCTCAGAATAAGCAAGGCGAGCCCAAAGATTAGCTTGATTGGCCAAAAGAGAATTTCTAATAGTTTCATCGTCTACACCTTCGATTCTTTTGATAGCTCTATTGTAAAGCAGTTATGGAACCAGCCCCTAAGATAATCTAGCCTGTTCCCCAAAATTCCTCTATTGAAGCTGGACATTTAAGAAAAACCTTGCGGATTGGCTGTTAGTTTCTGGTATAATCTGGCATGCAAGACGGAGAGGTCGCATAGCTGGCCTAGTGCGCTCGCTTGGAGAGCGAGTATACCGGAAGGTATCGTGGGTTCGAATCCCACCCTCTCCGCTGATTTATTCAAGTTCTGGTTTTCCAAAATTCGGATTATTCAACCTAATTTGGACGTTGAGCCAGTCAATCATCGCCTGAACAACTTCATCTTTGTTGAGCTCATTATGCGTCTCGTGATACAGCCCCTCCCATGGCTGGAAGGTTACCATTGCGCCGGCACGCGCAGCAAACTGGGCTGAGCCTTCGAACTGGCAGATGCGGTCAGCGGTGCCATGCGCGAGGTAAAGCGGCAAGGACCACTCTGCCGCATGGTCAAGGATATAGCGGCCTACGTCCATCATGTAGCTCCCCAAGCGCACCGAGACTTTATCGTGCACAAGCGGATCTTGCAGGTAAGCTTGCCCAACCAGCGGGTCACGCGAGAGCGCCGAAGCATCTAGCCCGTTTGCAACAATCATATTAGGAGCCAGGTGCTTCATCAGCCCTGCCATCAGGCGGTTGAGGGTGGAAGTGGATATCATTAAAGCCGGACTAGTGGCAATTACGCCTTGCAGCTCAGGCTTGCGCACCAAGCCATAATGCAGCACTTCCAAGCCGCCTAAGCTGTGCCCATAGAGGAAAAGCGGTAGATCAGGCGCATCCGCTTGGGCGCGCTCCAAAGCCACGGCAATATCATCCAAGGGTTGATCATAAGAAGGGATGAGTCCGCGCTTACCTGGCGAGCGCCCGTGCCCGCGTTGGTCAAAGCCCAGCACATAGAGGCCTTCAGATACAAGCGCCTGCGCAACATGCTCGTAGCGGCTGCAGTGCTCTCCCAGCCCATGCACCAGCACCACCGCCGCACGGGATGCCTGCGGGTCTCCCCAGGTGCGGGCATAGAGCGCTAAGCCGTCGTTGGTGGAAAGGGTGAACTCATATTGGGGGATGGGATTGATCGTCATCATAAAGCTCCTTTTGATACATTATAAATCACCTGCTCCCTGAGGAAGCGCTCCGCGGTCTGGTAATAGTTGACCAGCGTCTCAGCCTTGCGGAAGCCGTGTCAAATCTCCACGATTGCCACTTTTCCTTGGTCGTCAAGGAAGCACAGCTTCGCCTGAACAGGCTGCTTCAAATGTAACTGGGTCACGTGTGCGTAGCCCCGTACTTGAGCTGTATAGCATTGCACGAGTTTTTCTTTTTCAGCAAGCGACCCGATAGAGTCTGTTTTGAAGTCGAGCAGATACCAACCGCTAGTATTCCTGTAAAGTAGGTCGATGACCCTGCTTTCCAACTTATCCTGCAAGGTGTATACATACGGCAGCTCTGAATAGCGCTCGAGCGCTGTGTCAATCTCCTCCCAAAGTGGATGCTTACGCAAGCGCGTCAATAATTCGGTTGCACGATTAATTGCAATCTGCCGCAGCTTATCGCTTACCAAGCCGGCGTTATAAGTTTCCATCTCGAGCAGAGCATTTAAGCTTGGATCACCTGGAAAAAGCCAACGTTGAATAGCTTTGTGTACAATGCTGCCGAGCACATTGCCGGAGAGCTTTTCATCCATCTGAAAAACTTGCCAAGACTGCCTTGCGGTCAATAAGTCTAGCTCATTTTCGGCTTCAGCTTGTCCAAAGCCATCAATTGGTTGGTAAAGTGACAGTAAATCGACCGCCAACTGGACTTCCGGCACCGAAGCCTGAGAGGAAATCTGAGCCAAAAGAGGGACCGTTTGCGTAAACCAAGCGCGTACCGGGTAATGCTGATGCGTAGAAATTTCGAAAGGCACTTCTTTATTGTATGAAAAATGAAAGGAGGGTGTGCCTGCAGCCTCATCTAGCAATTTTGTCCAGCCCTTCAATGAAAGTTCCTCCTTATCATTAATAGTCGCATGTCCGCTGATGATCAGTTTATGCTGTGCACGAGTGAGCGCCACATACAAGAGGCGCAATTCTTCGCATTCATCCTGATCTTTGGTGGCAATCTTCGCAAGGGTGTAAAGCATCGGCGGAGGGTCGAGTTTAAAGGTTACGCCAAGCTCATTCGAGAGATATACAAGCTCGCTTGGTGACCGAACGCCCCTGCTGGAATCTGCCAGCACCACTACAGGAAACTCCAAACCCTTAGCCTTATGGATTGTCATCAGGCGGACGGAGCCATCCGCTTCTGCTGGCGCTTCGCCTTCCCGTGCACCGGCGTCGTCCAGAGACGTGAGAATCTCCAAAAAGTCCCGCACATTGACTGCCCGGCTCATGCGTGTGTCATTCAATAATTTGTCCACATTGCGCCATAAACGGCCCCCACTGGTGCTGGCTTTTTTCTCTTTAACTACCACATCAGCGGTAGCGAGGATTGCGCGATAGTCAGTTGCGTTCACTAACTGCTGGAGCAGCTCTGCGACGGGGATTCTGTCTACAATAGGTAAGAGCGCATTGAGAATATCTAAAGTGCGTCTTGCTCTGGATTGATCTTCTTCAGAGAGGGTCGAAAGATCACCACGCAATGCATCCCAATAATGCAATTTCGAAGAGCGCAGTTGGTATAGCGCGGCATCACTCAACCCAAAGGCTGGGGAGCGTAGCAATCCTGCAAATGCGAGGTCATCGAATGGGTCCGATAGTGTGCGCAAGATATTGAGTAGATCGCGAATTTCGGGGCGGTCATAAAAACCCCTGCCAGCCACGGTAACAAATGGAATGCCGGCTTCTTCCAAGGCTTCTTCGTAATATGGGAAGCCAGTGGAGGCGCGAAAAAGCAGCGCCACGTCATCCCACTTTTCGATTTGCCCCTCTTGCTTTAGCTCGAGGAGGCGAGAGACTAGCGCTTGCGCTGCTACCGGCCTGGCAGTGGGCATGTCAGAACCGATCCCGATGATAAATTCCACATGGGGAGGTTGAATGTGATCTGGTTGTTCTTTTGTGTATGCAACCATGGGTGTGAATGGCACATAATACTTGCGTGCAGGGTCCTCTTCGGTGCCAATAGCCTTAGCCAGGATATCAGCCATCACATTGAGGAGTGGCTCATGTTGCCTATAGGTGATGTCCAGATTGACCAATAAACCATTTTCCCGTTTAATGCGCGTCTGCTCATCTCTAAAAACCGTCACATCAGCGTTGCGGAAGCGGTAAATAGATTGGCGCATGTCGCCAACCATGAAGAGACAACCACGCTTACCAGCGAGGGCATTGACGATATCCCTTTGGCGCTGGTTGGTGTCTTGGTACTCATCTACCATCACAGTGTCCAGTTCCTGCTGCCAACGCTGGCGGATCTCTTCACGCTTGAGAAGTTGTTGGGCGTAAAATTCTAGGTCATCAAAATCGAGGACTTGACGCTTTTGCAGCATATCTTTGTAAGCCTGGTGGACGAGGTTAAAGGCATCATGCAATAGTGGCAAGAGACTCTCGAAGAATTCTTCTGCCCCTACCGATGGCTGTGGGTCTTTTGAATCTTTACCGCCTGTCAGCGGATTGATGTGTAAATCAAAACATTCTTGTAATTCGGAAATAATCTCTTTTACAGGACCAGCTTTTCCCACAGTTTTGTTAAGATAGGAGCGCCGCGCATCGTAGAGATACGCTGCACACTCCGCAGGTTTGTTTTCGACTAAAGCGGTTTCTGCCAGGGACCAACAACGCAGTAATTCATAGACTGCATTGGCAAGTTTATCTCCAGCGTTACGTAAAAGATCATTTGGAGGTATTCCACGTAACTCATGGATCAGGTCCGGAATAGGAGGTTTGTTCATTCGCGCTTTCAATTCGTTTGTTACAAGCATGCGACTGTCGACTTTCTTCTCAAAAATCTCCTGAGCATCGAAGCGCTTATCTAACAAATCATTGAGCAATTGCTTGAGATCTCTTAACGGAATATTTGCCAGGAGCGGCATAAACTTTTCGTCTTCCACCAGTTGATTGAGCGTATCTTCCGCAGCCTGCTGTCTCAGTGCTGCTGATTGCCCTTCATCGAGTACTTCAAAACGCGGATCTACCCCAGCTTCCGCTGGATGGTTGCGCAGGATCTCAGCGCACAGGCTGTGAATGGTACCGATGCGCGCTGAATCAATTTGCGCGGAAAGGCCACTCCATTTTTGGCGTTCTTCTGGATCTTGAGCTTGGCGTTCCAGCTCTGACAGGCTTTCGCGCACCTTGGAGCGCATCTGCATGGCTGCCTTATCAGTGAAAGTGACGGCGGCAATCCTTCTTGGTTCCACTCCCTCAGCAAGCAGACAGGTGTAGCGGGCGACGAGTGTGCGGGTCTTGCCGCTGCCAGCGCCTGCTGTGACGGCCACGTCTCGCCCGCGCACTTGGGCAGCAGTCCGTTGAGGACCATTCAAAGAAAAGAAATTTAAAACTCGTTCAGATATGGAATCAGTCATTGTTATACCGCGCTTGATATCTCCAGCACCACTGACTGGCTGGGCAATAATCCGGACAGCCATCACTTGGGGGTTCGGGCCTGAAAGAGCCTTCTTGGATTTTACTTACATAACTGGAAATGTATTCCTTTGCTACATGATAGGCAGCTTTGATGCCTTCGTCTTCCTCAGCTTTAAACTTAGATAATTTGAGACCCCCAGGGCGAGCGTCATTGATCTTCCAATAGAACCCATCCACAACCTCTCCGAGCCGAAGGGCATCTTGCGCTGCCAGTGCATAAATCGGCAGTTGCAGGCGCAAGCCTTTCTTGAGCTCAAGTTCTCCAAGGTGAGAGCCGCCTGTCTTGTAATCGATGACGCGGGTTTGCCCATTAGGATGATGGTCAACTCGGTCGATGACCCCGTGCAAGAGGATGATTCTTCCGTTGAGCCTAAGCTCAAGAGGCGGAGCGCCTTGAATGCCAAATTTCTTTTCAAACCCAATGGGCTGCCAAGCGCCACGCTCTGCTTCTAATGCTTGCAAGCTCTTTCGCAGTTTTTCAAGATGTTGGCTTTTCTCAACCTCCCACAAAGCCGAAGGCCGAAAACCGAACATATCAGGCGCATCTTTGAAGACCCTGCTTGCTACATCGTCCAGAATATCCAGTGGGTTCGTATGGTTCTTTGTTGATTCTGAATAGATCAACTCCAGAATGCGGTGATAGAGACTCCCGACTTGAGCCGAATCTAAGCCTGGTTCAAGCGGTTTTGTTATGTCGAGGTTGAGGGCCGAATTGACGAAAAAAAAGTAAGGGCAATTGCCGTAAGCTTCCAGCCTTGAAGCGCTCCAAGAATGGCCCGCCGAATAGCGTTGGGCGAGACTGGAAGCTTGTTCGAAAAGATCCCCTTCGTAAACACCCTCAGCATGCTTGGCCCTACGTGCATCGAGGATGCGGTGAGCATTGGCTAAGTTTTGCCAGCGCTGCTGTAGCTCGTTATCTTCGGCGTAGATTAGCTGTCCTTGCTGGACTCCCCAAAAAAGGAGCTCTTGGGGCGAGGCTGCCTCTGCTTGAGGACGGCCTTCGAATGACTGAATCTTGATAATAGCTCGCCCCTTGAAAAGTGCCTTTGCCGCTTGCCAATATGGGGAAGGTTCCCAAGGCTCACCATCTTTGGAGAGATATGGGCGTGTGAGGAGCAGGTGGGTATCGGCGCGCGTAAAGGCTTGGTAAAAAGTGCTGGCTTGTTCTCGCTGCAGGCGCGGCTCCAAGCCCAGGTCTTTGCGCAATTCCTCATCCAAAAATGGATCTGGGTTCTCGACAGTGGGGAAGAGCCCCTCCGAAAAACCCAGCAGTGCCACGGCTTGATAGCGGGAACCGCGAGCTTCTACTAACTTTCCAACAAATATCGCGTTTTTGCGAGCTTCGGAGGGCTCTTCTAAGTTCGTACCATTTAACACCCCTTGCAAATCTGAAATGAAATGCGCATAGTCTACATCTTTTGTTCCAACTACTTTTTCACTGATCACCAAGGCTCGGAGGGCTTCACCGAGGGAGCTGCATGCCGCCCTATCCCGTTCGGTGGAGTTATTGTCGTAAAAGCTCAGCTTTTTCAGTATGGCTTCCAGCCATTCCACCCATCCAGCCTGCGAGTGGGTAGTTTCTATCTGGGTAAACAGATTCCAAAAACCATCAAGGCGCTGCTTCAAACCAGGCAAATCGACGCCCGCAGTAAGGTCCGGTCTGTAACGTTCCTCATCCAATACCTCTGCATAGTCCTGGCGCTTTCTGGTCAGCATTTTCCAGGCTGCATCCCATTGATCCTTTCCTGTGACAATGATAGCCTGCTGACTGACCTTTTCCAGGTCCTCAACATCCTGGTTATCCAGATCAAAAATAAAGTAAGGAGAATGCAAAGCGTTCAATAAAGCCCTGGTTGGAAAGTTTTCCAGAGGTAATGTGAGCAAGTTTAGCATCGAAAGGATTGCTGGGGATTCCGCTAATGGATCCTGCTGGGAAAAACGAACATTGAGCCCAAACTCGTCCGCAGCTGCTCGCAACAGGGATTGATAAGTATTCAAATCAGCCGTGTAAATTGCACATTTATTGAGAGGAACGTCCTGACGCACGTGGAGCTGCTTAATCCATCGCAAAGCTTCGCGCGCTTCCTCCGATTGGGAGCGCGTCTCGAGCAGGATCGGTGCTTGAAGCTCAAGCCGTTCGACTTCCTCCGGATCCAGCACGTGTTTTTCCATCTGTAAAATAGGCGCCGCTAAATGCGAAGGATGATTTATTGCCACAATTATTGGAGAAATGTCAGCTTCAAGTTCTTGTAAGACTTTTTGGGCGCGCCGATGCACCATGCGCTTGCTCTCGAGCTCTCCTGTGAGGGTGATGACCATTTCATCCACCTGTTGACCGAGAAGCTCGAGGAATTTTCTCTGCGCGGTGGTAAACGCTGTGAACCCGTCGACAACTACAAGGCTCACATTCGAAGCTGTGGCTGAATTGTTTTCCAAAGCTTCAATGGCTAGCCAGGCCTGGCCTTCGCTATCAACCCAGCCAAGGGAGCCAAGACGGGCAAGAAAACGCTCGTACAAAATGGCTAGCTCATGCCGGGCTGGTGTGGAACCGCGCGTGTAGTCCAAAAGCGCCTCGGGTGTGACCAGCGTGCTGCGCAATTCCGCAAAAGAATCTTTGAGAACCGAGAAAAAGCCAGGTTTATCCTTTATGGCATCATAATGCGAGAGGTTACCAGAGGCGGAAACTTCACGCACTGTCTCTTGAATCAGGCGGTGCGAAAGCGCCTGGGAAATTACGGGAACAAATAGTCCATTTTCCTCCAGTATTTCCTGGTAAAAATGGTGGAAAAACCCAATCTTAACGCCCATCCCGCCGCCAGATGCTGCCAGTCGAGATCGGAATTGCGCTGCGGCTTGGGTATTGGGAACCAATGCCCAAACCTCGGCTAAGGGATGCTCTTTTTGCGCTGTTCGGAGCCGGTCAATACAGGAGACCGTCTTCCCCGTGGCAGCTGGGGCGATGAGCAGTTCAATGCTCATAGGCGGCTCCTTGAGATTTACATGCAGGCACTACATTTGAGGAATATCGATTCGATGACATAATCTTGAAGGGTTAGATTAGTTTTTAATTGTCTGTTCTTGGTTGAGCTTTAATTAATTTGAGAACTCCGCGGTATTAATCCTAGTTTTGGGCGATGAGTGCATGAAGTAATAGAAAAGAGAAAATCGACAGGTACACATCCCCAAGCATGAGGTTAGCGATACAAAGTATCTTTCAGTTCCGAACCTCCTGGATTGATCAGGACAAAATTATACCTTAATGTGGACAATTGGGGGGAGGATGAGGCTGGCAAGCTCGAGGCGGAATGGACGCATCTTACGCAGATCAAGCATGAAAGCTAAGCTACAGCCCCCTGTTTACGCTGCCGTTTCAAAGAGGGGGATGATTTAATATCCTATGTTCTTGTTTTAAATGCTCATATTTTAGATTGAAGAGAATGAGAAATCCTCTACCCGTTTGGCATTGTGCAATTATCTTGTAGGATAGGCAAATACGGGTCCAACAGAGGCTGTGAAGGAAGCTTGACATGGTTGTTGGTTATCATGTTCTCTAAACATCCAACTTTTTTCGTAGATTTTTGCAAAAAAGAGTAAAATTTGCCGACAGAAAATAAGCATACATTGAGGTTTTGATGCTAGCCACAAGATGAAAATTTATTCCACATTCATTTATAGGTAAACCAGGAGGAGAAATGGGCTTTAAGATCAATAACGGTGTGCTGGAAGAGTACACAGAAGAACCAGGCATTACAGAGGTCATCATCCCTGAGGGCGTCACCAGCATTGGAGAGAGTGCGTTTGAGGGCTGCGATAGCCTGACCAGCATCACCATCCCTGAGGGCGTCACCAGCATCGGGGAGAGAGCGTTCTACAGATGCATAAACCTGACCAGCATCATCATCCCCGAGAGTGTCACCAACATCGGAGATGGGGCGTTCTACAACTGCATCAGCCTGACCAGCATCACCATCCCTGAGGGTGTCACCAGCATTGGAGAGAGTGCGTTCAATGACTGCAGCAGCCTGACCAGCATCACAATTCCGGATAGCGTCATTAGCATTGGGAGGAGAGCGTTCCAAGGCTGCAGCAGCCTGACCAGCCTCACCATCCCCGAAGGCGTTACCAGTATCGGGGAGCGCGCGTTTGAGGGCTGCGAGCGCCTGACCAACCTCATCGTCCCCGAGGGCGTCACTAGTATCGGAGAGGGCGCATTCAACAACTGCAGCAGCCTGACCGACCTCGTCCTCCCAATTACCATTACCACTATCGGCAAGGATGTATTCGCGGGTTGCTCTTCGTTAAAAGAGGTTGTTAACATGGTCTCACTGGTACGGAATGGCTGCAAAGTTGAGGTTTCGACCTTGACATGGTTATTGGAAAACCTCTGGAAAAGTCCGGAACATCTGAAAGAGACCGCCGAGGTTTACCTTGCCCTGAATGTAAAAGCGGTTAACAATATTTGTGAAGCCGGATTATTAGCTGATTGCCCAGGGTCAGTGGATGTCATGCTTGGGCTGATTGAATCATTCAAAGATAATAGCCCAGCGTTGAAAAAGATTGCGAAATTCGCACTGATCTGCGGCAACCAGCTTCCCCGAGAAAAGTTGCTAGCTATTTATGAAGGGCTGAAAACAGTCGGGGCAAAACCCGCCGTTAAATTATTAGAGAAAGCAGTTCAGAATGAAGAGGGACCCAAGCTGGAAGGCGCTACCGGCAACCCCATTGAAGCAATCTGCCTGGAGCGGTTCAATCAACCAATCTTGGATCGTGGGCTGAAAAATTATGGCATTCGGTCAGAGCTGTTTACGGGCGTTCGTTACAAAGGCTCGGAAACGCTTGCGCCTGCATACGTATTACAATGTGTCATTGTTCCTTATATGCAGAAACTGAAGGTGCTACCGAAGAAAATTAGCAGTTATCGATCGGATTTTATCAAGGTGGAACGGGATGCACAGATCGACGAAATTGCCGATGCGCTTGAGCGTGAAGATCTGCAACAACTTTTAGAGCGTTTGATCACTGAATATGATCCGATCGACTACCCGTGGCTTCTTTTGCCCTACTGCCGATATGGCAGTGGAAAACAGATGAATGCCTTAGCTTCGCGGGGGAAGAAGTGGGAGAATTGGTATGAATATTTAGCCAAAGGGCGCACCAGGATTATGATTCTACGCGGTGCCATGCTGTTAAACGAGAGCCGTGAAGCCATGTTCCTGATGGATAAATGGGGGTTGCTCGATGAACTTGCTCGGCGCATGAATACCACGGCAGACGTGCTTAGATATACTGTGTTAACGGAATTTGACTTGGATGTTGATGGCAGCAAGCATTACGATCTCGGAAACGCGGTTATTGCCGCTTCAATTGCCTCGGATCTCTCTGTTTCCCTGGTCAATGAAAACTCTGGTAAAGAAGTCAAATCCCTGCCCAAAAAGGGCGCGGACCCAGAGAAATATGAAGCTGCCTCTAAGGATTTCACGGATCTGAAGAAGAACATCAAGAACGCGGTCAAAAGCATAGTCAATAAGTTGAAAGAGGATTTTGTATCCGGATCTGAGATCAATACGTCTGATTGGAAAGCTTCCTATGTAAACAACTATGTGCTAAAACGCATTGCCTCCCTGCTGGTCTGGCAGTGGCAGCATGAGAAGACCGCACGCCGCTTTATGCTGACTATGGATGGCTCCTTTATCGACTGTGCTGGTCAACCGGTTGAGGTGAGAGATGAAGGCACGATCTGCCTGGCGCACCCGATAGAAATTCCTACAGAGGAATTGGAGTGCTGGAAGGATCTGCTCACTCAAAAGCAGATCGCCCAACCGTTTATCCAATTATTCGAACCAGTATATAGGATTGACCCATCCCAAGCTGCAGCACGATACGAAGGGATGACTATTCCCATTTTTCTTTTGCGAGGAATGGCGAACGATGGCATTAAAATCGATTCCGACAACGTAGAAGGAGTGGTAATGACGCTATAAGGTCGCGCAATTAGAGCAGATCTAGATCTAGTAGAGGACGAAGTTTATTTTACTGAACGTAGCATCCCTTTCAACGCATTGGTGAAGTTGAGTAAGGTAATGATGAGAGGTACTCCCAGAGCAGTAAACCACGAGATCTTTGTTATGGATAAGGCTCTGATTGAAAATCGTGTGCGGGAAGGTAATATAGAAGCAGTTCAGTCTCTTTCCCATGGCATTACCGCAAAAACCATACAACATCTGATTGATGTATCCATTCAGGTAGAGCAAATGGAATGTACTGCATGGCTGCTGAACTACAAAAACGAGCACTTCCCAATTGCCTGGGAGGATTTGGAGCTTTGATAAACAAATGGAAATGCTCTAATAAAAGTTCTAAAAAGGAGATGCTTCAGCAGTTCTAAACGGTATCGTGGCGGATATGGCGAGCATGGCCAACAGGCCTGCTCAATTACAATTCCCGGCCGTAAACAGGCGTAAGATTACTCAGGGAGAAGCTTAGGATTTATCCTTCAGTTTTCTCTTGTTTTGCTATGTTTGTGACTTATCAGTTAATTTAAGAGTTTTCAAATCTAAGATCAAATCTTTTTGCCGCTCAAAGAACAACAGTTCCTTGCTATGATTAAAATAGGCCTCATTCCCAAAGTGGCTGATGAACCTCGCAGTATGAGGGTTCATTGTTAATTCAGTGACGAGAATTAAGACCTCCTCCCCTTCGCCAAACACTTCTTCCGTAAATTCGAACATATGCGAAAGGGACTTGCCAGCCTTTTCAACCTCCCGAGAAAATGCTGCAGACTCCTCATCAAAGTCTTGCTTTAGTAGCTGATAGGCAGAATTCTTATCCAAACCATCCCGGTTGTGGAGCAAGATTTCTTTTTGTTTTTGCATGCGTTCTATTACGATATTACCTGACCTTATTGCTTCCGCGGAGAGCGTATGGTTTTCTTTGGCGGCTGCTAATTTGTTTTGAAGCGCATCAATTTGCTTTTCCATCACGGCAACAGGATCGGCGCCCCTACTCGTCATTTTGCTCAGAGCATTTTGGAGCTCTTTCTTCAAATCAATTAGAATCTGTTCATGCTCCATGACGTTGTGGATTTCTGAGGAAACCGCATTCAATAGGAGGCCCAGTAATGATAGACGCTCATCGAATTTTGCGGAAGAAGCGCGTGCCTTAATTTCTGTGCTAGCTTTGCCGGCTAGAATATTATCCACCTGATAGTCAGACTTGTACTTGTTGAAAAGATCGTAATAAATGGCAAAATTTTTAGCAATTTTACCTTCCTGTAGGTATTGAATGACTAACTTTTCATTCACAACAAAGCCGTGCTGTTCGTAAAGACGAATCATCTGGGAAAGATCGTCCCAACCACGGGCAGTAACGAACTTCTTGCCGTCCACTGTTGTTTCAACCGAGTAAAAATCTCCCTTCTTAATCTCCAGATAACTTAGGATTGCAGGATGGACCCCAGTTTTATAGGCATAATCCTTCCATGCCTCAAAATCCGGTTCGACGTCAATACGCTTCAGGCGGTCGAGCGTGACAACGTCGAACTCACGTACGGATTTGTTGTATTCAGGGGGGTTACCCGCTGTCACCACGATCCAACCATCTGGCACTCGGTGCCGACCGAAAACTTTAAACTGTAGGAACTGTAGCATCGAAGGTGCCAGTGTCTCGGACACGCAGTTGATTTCATCTAGGAACAGGATGCCCTGCTTAAGTCCAGTTCGTTCCATGGTCTCATATACTGAGGCGATAATCTCACTCATCGTGTACTCAGAGACATCATATTCCACGCCGCCAAAGTTCTTCCGGACGATAAATGGAAGGCCGAGGGCACTTTGACGGGTGTGGTGGGTCATGGAGTAAGAGACGAGCGCGATCCCCAGCTCTTGAGCGATCTGTTCCATAATAGCAGTCTTACCGATGCCTGGTGCGCCCATGAGGAAAATGGGCCGCTGACGTTCGATCGGGATCAAATAATTCGAAAAACTGTCCTGAGTAAAATAGGCTGCTATGGCGTTCTTGATCTGTTCTTTGGCTTCTTTGATATTCATAAATTAATTCCTTCTTCCATTACATCGTCCGAGCTCAAAACAAGTTTTATTGCCCATGGCGGTACATCCGGTGTATCAACATAATCTTCATCCAAAAAGACAAAGGCGGTGTCGTAAAGTGGTTTTTTAGTTGGGTAGATCCCAAAGCCATCGGTAAAGTAAATCAGTCCTCTGAGGTTCTCGAATTCTCTTTTCTTGATTAAATCATCCACGTAGGTGAAGACCGGACGGAAGTCCGTGCCACCAAACCCGCGCAGTTGCATCGATTGTACGTATTTGTCAAACTCTTCTGGGTTAGTTATTTTATAATCTTCTTGAATTTCCGCATCACATTGAATAATATGGATATTGACCTTAGTAAAAAAGTTCTCCGTTTGCTTCAGAATGTTGTATGTCTTCTGGACAAAGGCTTGAACGACCTGACCTGAAACTGAGCCAGAAGTGTCGATGGCGACGACAAATTCCTTGATACGCTTGACCTCCTTGTATTCCAGGGGTTCAATCAGGGGCATATTCTCGTACAACTTGAGGCCATAAGTATAAAAGATCAGGTCGAACTCTTCGTCGTTAACCTGCATAGCTTCACCTAAAACTGAAAACCGCTTAAGGAAAGATGCGTAATTGTACTTTTCACGGTTGAGTTGATTAAGCCCCTGGTGCAAACCGCCGCCAAGGTCGCCCCATTTCTTGGAGGCGGTTTCAATATCTACCTGGGCACGTTCGCTAATCTGCTTCCACAAGTCGATCAATTCTTGCGTAGGTCGGGAATGCTTGCTCTGACCCCATCCTTTCGATCTCTGGCTTGGTTCGACTTCTGTTGATTCTTGATCTCTTTCGCCGGTTGACCCTTTCTTTTCGGGTCTGACATACCAGAGGGTATGATTATCAGCATAGAAATTCTGCCTCAGGCTGACTAGTTCTTCTTCGCTTGTTTTTTTGTCGAGGTAATAACGGTAGATCTTTTCCGCAGTCATAAGACGCAGTGAGCTCTTTAATTGGGTAATGACTTGCATTTGTTTGCTCTGCCGGGCTGTGTCTAGGGATTGGATCCCGATGTCATTGATTGCATTTTCCACAGCGATGTCACAGGCCAGATCCCAGCAACTCTGGAACACTAGTTTGTTAATAAAAAGATGTTGGAATATACAGTGAAAGATTACATGTAGGTAATCCCGTGTAATGGCTTCCATTTGCCGCTGAAAATTATTTAAGATATGCTATGTATTGAAAAAGAAGTACTGGCCATCAGTAGCAATCGTATCCAGCTCATCCTCCGGCTGGATTATCAACTGATGGATGGCAGCATCGAGAAAACGCAGATTTACTAATAAAGTGTCCCTGGAAAATTTAATGATCTTATCGGCTAGCAAGTCAGCCTGGTTTAACGAATTTGAGTCTTCAATAACATCCATAGTTATTTGGTTTTCTTATTGTTTTTCTTCACTTAGCGCAAAATTCCGACTCGAGTAAACCTATAGTATGTTTTGCAAGTTGGAAGTTTACCAAGAGTCGTACTCTTCATTGTCAGTATCTGAATCCCCAAAATAACCTTTCTCTTCCTCATCCTCATCGTCTTCGATTTGTTTTCCTTCAAGGCTATGCTCATTGAGTTGTAGGAAGAACACGAGATTTGGCAACAAGCCGTCCCCAAACAGAAATAGGCAGCCTGAGTTGTTTTGTCGCTGTAAATCCAGTTAATTCCCACCTGATTTCATCATGACTAGATTATACCTTTGCGCATTCAAACTTGTGAGTTTATTTACCTGGCAAGGATGCGTGCCCAAAATGTCTGCTATTTCTGCCAACCCCACCTTACATAGGTCGTCGAGGAAACAGAGCCTGGCACACGGGCTGTTTCATTTGCAACCGAGCCACAAGCGAATAACTCCAAACCTTAAATGTGTAATCCTACAAAAATATTTCATTTTGCGTCATCGGGACATGTTCAATACAGGAGACCGTCTTCCCCGTGGCAGCTGGGGCGATGAGAAGTTCAGTGGTCATGAAAGACTCCTTGAGGTTTACATGCAGGCACTATATTTGAGGAATATCGATTCGATGACATAATCTTGAAGTAGTAGAAAAGAGATAATCGGCAAGTAAAAATCCCCAAGCATAAAATTGTGCGGTCAGCAATGAGATTGCTAGAACCAAATTATACCTTTATAGGCATAATTCGGGGGGGAGGATGGGGAAAGGGAAAAGGCTTCAGTCCAGAATTCATGTAGACCAAGTCAAGCAAACTAGATACAACAGTAAATTGTGCCCCTCGCCCTCATACAGGCGATAGACGTGCGCCACGCGTCCAAACATTGCTGCAGCAGCTCCTGCCTGGAGTACGCCGGTCGGTCAAATTCCGTCGCTGCCAGTGGCGTCGCCCCCACCAAAAATTCATTTTCCGTCTCCGAGAGCTGCGCCCGCTCCTCCGCCGGCTCACCCCCAAAAAATTGCGTCAAACGTTGCCACAGGTTCATTCTCGCCCCCTTAGGTATGCTAAAAGTTGAAAGTTATAGAACATACTTTCTATATTAACACGAAATTCCCCTCTTTTATCCCCCAAATCCCCTTTTTTTCACCTTTTGGTATTACCAGTTCTAGCTTAATCTATACAAAAATATCTTGATGAAGATTAAGTTGATCATCAAATCGATTTCAGTTAATCTCATCCGACAATTATTTTTCTAGCTGGGTTAACTCATCAGCGATCATCTCCGCCTGTTTAAGTACTGTCTCGGTGGCAATAGCTTGCATGTCAGGCGGATAACCGTATTGTCTTAAGGTACGCTTCACGATCACTCTAAGTCTTGCTCTCACGTTTTCTTTAATGGTCCAATCAATTGATGCGTTTTGTTTTACTTTCTGATAAAGAACAACCGCTAATTCTCTTAATGTTTCCTTTTGCATCAACTCTCGTGCGCTTTCGTTGTCTGCAATCGCTGAATAGAAAGCATATTCATAATCAGTCAAGCCTAATTCACCTGGCTCTTTGTCCATTTGCTTAATTTCTCTGCTTAGCTCAATTAATTCCTGAATGGCTTCAGTGGCTGTAATTACCTTGTTTTGATATCTCTTGATGGACTCTTCTAGCATTTCCATCAGCGTCTGGCTCTGCACCAGGTTCTTTTTCATCCTTGTTTTGATTTCATCGTTGAGTAATCTCTTTAGCACCTCCAATGCCACATTTTTATGTTCCATCTGCTTAACTTCCATCAGGAAGTCTTCAGAAAGGATGGAAATATCCGGCTTTTTGAGCCCAGCGGCATCAAAGATATCTATCACCTGTTCTGTAACAAGGGCTTTATCAATAACCTGTTTGATCGTCGTTTCAATTTCTTCATCAGTCCTACCCAATCCGGTGCTATCAAACTTCACCAATCGTGCCTTGACTGCTTGAAAAAATGCTACTTCATCCTTTACTGCCAAAGCTTCCTCATGGGGAATAGCGATTGAAAACGCCTTAGATAAAGCGGTAACTTCGTCAATAAATCGTTTCTTTCCGTCTTCCAAGCTCAAGATATGCTCTTCAGCTGAAAGGATAATCGTTAGCTTCTTTGAAGTGTCTGCCTTAAAGTAGTCTTGGTAATTAAACCCATGGAACATCTGAGCAATGACTTCTAATTTCTCAAGCATAATCTGAACAGCTTGCTCTTGAAGTACTGCTGGGTCGCCTTTGCCACCGCTATCAGAATAAAAAGCCAAAGCCTCTTTCAGGTCAGATGCAATCCCTAAGTAATCTACGATCAGTCCGCCAGGCTTGTCTTTGTATACTCTATTCACTCTGGCAATCGCTTGCATCAAGGTATGCCCCCTCATTGGTTTGTCCATGTACATTGTATGCAGACATGGCACATCAAAGCCAGTCAGCCACATATCACACACGATGACCAGTTTTAGCCCGTCTTCTGGGGATTTCATCCGCTCAGCCAGAGCCCGCCTTTGCTCTTTCGTGGTATGGTGCCTTGCCATTTCCGGTCCATCCGCTGATGAAGCCGTCATCACAACTTTTATTGCACCCTTGGAAAGATCCTCGTTGTGCCATTGGGGTCTGATCTTAGTAATCTCGTTATATAAATCAACTGCAATCCGCCTGGACATTGTGACAATCATGCCTTTCCCTTCAAAGACCTCCTGCCGCTGTTCAAAATGGCTCACAATATCTGCTGCAATATGTCGGATTCTGTCTTTGCTTCCAATCAATGCCTCAAGCTGTGTCCATTTGGCTTTGGCTTTCTGGGTTTCTGCCAGCTCATCCAAGCTTAGCTCTTTGTCCACTTCCGCGACGAGCTTCTTTCCTTCTTCGCTCAAGCCTATTTTTGCTAATCGGCTTTCATAATAAATCTTAACAATTGCCCCGTCTTCCTGCGCTTGGGAAATATCGTAAATATCAACATAATTACCAAAAACTGCCGGCGTATTTCGGTCTTCCTTTTCGATGGGCGTTCCAGTAAAACCAATATAAGTTGCATTGGGTAAAGCATCACGCATATACTTGGCAAAGCCATAAACTGTCTTCTTGCCAATGACTTTACCTTCATCGTCCTTATCATCAATTGTCTTAGCTCTAAAGCCGTATTGCGTACGGTGTGCCTCGTCGACAATCACGATAATATTTCTTCGGTCCGATAATTTCGGATAGATGTTCCCTTCTTCTGGCATGAACTTCTGAATGGTAGTAAAAACCACCCCCCCTGAGGCGACATTGAGCAGCTGCTTCAGATGCTCACGGTTATCTGCTTGAATGGGGTCTTGTCTGAGTAATTGCCTGGAGGCAGCAAATGTGTCAAAAAGTTGATCGTCTAAGTCATTTCTATCGGTAATCACTAAGATTGTAGGGTTATCTAAACTCAGAATGATTTTGCCAGCAAAAAATACCATTGAGAGCGATTTTCCGCTCCCCTGGGTATGCCAGATTACCCCTCCTTTACGATCTCCTACTGGTTGGGTGCCTACGCTTTCCAGGTCATATTCCTCCGGAGCTTGCATGACCCTGAAGCCTTCATTACTTCTTTTCTCAATATACCCAGAAGCTCTAATAGCAGATTCAACCGCTTTGTTTACTGCAAAATATTGATGATAGTATGCCAGCTTCTTTACAGTTTGAACAAATGTAATACCTGAAGTTTTATCTTCCCTTTTAGTTTTCTCAAAAACAATAAAATGCCGGATGATGTCGAGCAGTGTGCGCCTGCTTAGCATCCCCTTAATCAAAGTTTCCAATTGGCTGATCAGACCTGATTCTTCTCTTTTCCCATCAATCGATTTCCAAGCCATAAAATGGGTATAACCAGAGGAAATTGTGCCGGCTTTTGCTTCTAATCCATCTGATATCACCACGAAAGCGTTGTAACTGAAAAGGCTCGGGATGGATTGCTTATAAGTCTGGATTTGCTTGAATGCCGTGTTCACGGTCGCTAATTCATCTGCAGGGTTTTTCAACTCTATTACCACCAAAGGAATCCCGTTTACAAAAAGGACTACATCGAGCCGTTTATTGATATTTCCTTCGAACACGGTGAACTGATTAACCACTAAAAATTCATTGTTTTCCGGATGGTCAAAATCAATCAACCATACCAAATCCCCTCTCTCTACCCCTTCTTTGCGGTAACTGACTTTGATTCCCTCCGTCAGCATTCGGTGAAAGGCTTCATTGTTTACAATCAATTCTTGCGAACCAAAGCGCTGGATTTGTTTAATGGCATCTTCTCGAGCTTCAAGGGGAACCCTGAAGTTGATCGCATTGATTGCTCTTTTGAGCCGATCGAAGAGCAAGACGTCCTCAAAAGATTTTCTTTCTTCGTTTACCCCGCCTGGAGCAATGTCTGGGCCATATAGATATTGGTACCCCTGCTTTTCTAATAGTTCAATCGCAAAGGCTTCAATCGCGGATTCTGTAATTCGAGTAGCCATCTTATCCCTTTTGTCTCACCGGTGAGACATTCCTTTAATAGTGTCTCATATTTCCTCATTTATGAGACACAATGGCTTTTGTGGCTCAAAAGTGATCCACAAACTAATTTGTGGCTCATATATGATACACAAACAGTGCATTCTTCACTCGCTACCCATTGTAAATTTCAAATTTCGCCTTCTATAAATGCCTTAAGTTCTGCTAAATATGCGGTTAAATCAACAGAAAATAGGACTTCACTCGCAGGGTAAGAATAATTACCTAATGTTACATCACCAAAAATATCATCCCAATAGTCATTAAACTCTGGATTGTCTCCTAATGAAAGCTTTTTGTTTTTATCTTCAATATTAACTCTAGGATTTTCAGTTTCAAAAGTTTTTATAAGAAATACAGCAATAATTTCTGTTGTGTCAATGAGAAGTTCTCTCGTTATTTCATTAATTTTCTCATTTCGTTTTTCTAATTCTTCAAGTGTTTTTCCGTGTGATGTCGCCCCAACGTCATTCCTGAGATTTCCTATTTGTTGACCGATAGTTACAAGTGCAGAAGATATCTGGGTTACTGGTTCTGTGTCTTGATAGCCAATTGCAGTAAATGCTTTTTTTACTACCCTATTGATTCTTGAATTGGTCTCCAATGCAACATTTTTTTCTTTGCATATCTCTTTACATATAGATTCAAGAAGGGATTTTGCATTTTCTATAGCAATGCTAAAATCCGTATCTATGTAGGTGTCAATCCTATTACAGTAATCGCTTAGGAGTGACCAGCGACCATATTCTTGAATGATTTGATTTAACCGATCCATATTCCCTCAACCGTTTTATACACCTATATAACTCTCACTTCGCCACTTATTAGCTTTGGTAACAAGGCGTTACGCAGTTTCTCGAGTGTTTCAATCTGATTAAGGTTTTTTGTAATTTTAAAGAACATAGGATCTGTTATTTGATTAAATTCCTGCAATCTATTCTTCTTAGGAAATCGAAAAGTTAAGTAATCAATACTAGAGCCAGCATGTGCTATCACAGTTCCAGATGAATGGGATTTTATAACATCCTGAATCTCCCTTGAGGTGAACAATAAATACTTCAATCCCAAACTATTGTAAATTGGGTCTAATGAATAAACTTTTCTTATTCCGGACGAGTAGGCGCCTTCTATGCCAAAACTTACTCGTCCAATCGTTCCATCAAATGACACTAATAAATCTTTTTTACCGCATGTAATTTGACCAGGTTCCTTTTTAATATATGTACTTGCTTTAGGATCTAACATATCCCCAACTCTAATGAATCTTATCGAGTCGGCTTCTTTTTTTTCTAAGTAATTTCTGCTTCCTGGTTCAAAGCCCTTATCAAACATATATATATCTTTTAATAATATTTCTTCCCAATCCTCGCTTGCCTCCTCCACAAACCACTGTCGATAAAGTGTTTCTGCCATAGCTTCAAGGGTCTTGTTCTGGCGTTGAAGCAGGTCTATCTTGTCATCCAAACTGGAAAGCACGGAAGCGATAGCGCGCTGCTCGGCGAGAGGAGGAAGGAGAATCTCGTAACTTCTAAACTGTTTTGCGTTTGCTCCAGGCTGAGCTGAACCCCCAATTATTGCATCTACATAATCATACCAATTTGATGATTGTAATATATAACCAATAAAAAAGGGGTATGCTTTATTTGTATCTACCTTGTAACGAATTAAGTATGACGCAAAAACAGCATTGAAGTTTATTTCTTTAATTATTTTATTGTATCCTGTTGTTGCACCAGTTCTAGCAATTACAATATCTCCATTTTCCAGTTTATATTTTTCAAAGATTTGGCTATCAGCATCACAATATGGAACATTTTCCCAATTAATCCTATTAGGAACAATATCCGTGATACGGAGAAATTTTGGCCCAACAGGCTCTACTTTTGCACTGGCAGTATAACCATATGAAATATCAATGCAAATATCACCAAGCGTTGTCTTACTCCATTTGTTCATTCACCCGTTATTTCCTTTTTAACTCATTCATTAATGGTTTGCACAAATACTTTGGTTTTTTGTTCATCTCTGTTAAGCATGCACAGTACCTGTGCATTCATTTTTTCTCCTCCATTGAGATTTTTTGTAAATTTTCCAGAATTTGTCTGTCTAACTTTTCTTCCTCCTTCAGTTCCGCCTCCAGCTCTGCTTTCAGCTGCGCAAATTTTTCTTCGAAATCGAAATCGTCCTCATCATCCGGCAAACCAACATAACGCCCAGGGGTGAGCACATAATCTAATTCTCGTACGCGGTCAATGGGCGCAGAATTGCAAAACCCCTTCACGTCTTCATAATTTCCCTCTGGGTTCCGCCAGTTATGATAGGTGGAAGCGATTTTCAGTATATCTTCCTCTGAAAATTCGCGCGTCTTCCGATTGATCAAGTGCCCCAGATTCCTTGCATCAATGAATAGGATCTCATCCCGACGGTTCCTAAATTTACCGTTGGCTTTATTCCGGCTGATAAACCACAAGCACGCTGGTATTTGCGTATTCAAAAAGAGCTTCGGAGGCAGATTGACAATACAATCTACCAACCGTTCTTCGATCATGTTCTTTCTGATATCGCCTTCACCGGATGTTTTGGAAGTGAGCGACCCTTTGGCCAACACGAAACCGG
>BAABOD010000008.1:0-45542 GCA_040371255.1 Anaerolineaceae bacterium
CAGGGCAGAATTCCCGAAGTCTCTGGCGACTATAACGACTGGCATTAGGAGGACAGATGACTGCCCAAAAAATAACAATTGAACCCGTAACCCGCATCGAGGGGCACGCCAAAGTGACCATTCATCTGAAAGAAGATGGCTCGGTGGAGCATGCTTACTTTCATGTGAATGAATTCCGCGGCTTCGAAAAATTCTGCGAAGGTCGGTTGGTGCAGGAAATGCCCCAAATCACCCCACGGATATGCGGTATTTGCCCGGTGAGCCATCACTTAGCTGCTGCAAAGGCAGGCGATGCTGTTCTTGGCTGTCCGCCTCCCAAGCCAGCTGCTCTCTTACGCGAGCTCATGCACATGGGTCAGGTGATTCAGAGCCATGGCATGCACTTCTTCGAGTTAGCCGGACCAGACCTAATCCTCGGCTTTGACCATGACCCCGCTACCCGCAACGTAGTTGGGCTGGTGCAAGCCGACCCTGAGCTAACCCTCAAAGCAGTACGCTTGCGCAAATTTGGTCAGTCAATCATCAGTGCGCTGGGCGAACGCAGTGTCCACCCCACCTTTGCCGTACCAGGCGGGGTCAGTCACGCTTTCACTATAGGCGCGCGCGACAGCTTACTAGCGCAGCTGGATGAACAAATCGCCACCATTCAGACTGGATTGCAGATTGCCACCCGCTGGGTAGAAGCAAACCTGGAAACCATTCGAGAATTTGCTGTTTTCCCCACCGGCTATATGAGCCTAGTGACACCGCAAAACAGCTTAGAGCTGTATGATGGCAAGATCCGCCTCATGGGTCGGGATGGACAGGAGCTCGAAAAGTTCGACCCGCAATCCTACCTGGATTACATCGCCGAGCACGTGGAGCCATGGTCTTATCTCAAATTCCCCTACTATAAGAAGCTGGGCTATCCCGAAGGCGTTTATCGTGTGGGTCCTCTCGGGCGGCTCAATGCGGTTGACCAAATCGACACGCCGTTAGCTAATGCCGAATTTCAGCGTTTCAAAGCACTCAATCACGGCTTGCCGGTCGAAAACACACTACACTATCATTACGCCCGCCTGATCGAAACCCTGTTCGCTGCTGAAAGAGCGCGCGTCCTACTCGAGGATCCTGATATCCTCAGTACCGATATCCGCAACACCCATCAAGAGCCACGCGAACAAGGTGTCGGTGTTATCGAAGCGCCGCGTGGAACACTGATCCACCATTATTGGATCAATGCCTATGGTCAAATCAGCAAAGCCAATTTGATCGTCGCCACCGGGCATAATAACTATGCCATGAGCAAGGCTGTGGACGATGTTGCCAAAACCTACGTGCACGGTCCGGATATCAGTGAAGGCATGCTCAACCGCGTCGAGCACGCGATCCGCGCACATGATCCTTGCCTCTCGTGCTCCACACACGCCGTTGGCAGCATGCCTATGGAAGTGAGCGTCTACGATCCACAAGGTAACCTGCTGCGGGTGATAAAGCGCTAAGCAAATCGAAAGGAAACCTGCCTCCCTTTTGGTATGATTCAAGGGAGGCTTTTTCATGAGCACCTCAGTGAACCCAAAAACCTTGGTGATTGCCTATGGCAACCGTGACCGTCAGGATGACGGTGCCGGCTGGCATATCCTCGCTCTGGTGGCAGCCCAACTGGGTTTGCAAGCGCCGGAACTACCCGGCGAATGGACCGAGGGCAAAGATGGCAGCGTGCGCCTGCTTTACCTCTACCAGCTGCTGCCTGAATTAGCCGAGGATCTCATCGATTACGACCAAATCATCTTTGTGGACGCCCATAACTCACCCGAGCTGCCAAATCTGGTTTTTGAGCCGATTAGCCCAGCTTGGGTACACTCAGCCTTCACGCATCACTTATCCATTGGGGGGCTGCTAGCAATCACGCAGACGCTTTATGGGTGCTGCCCCGCTGCCTGGCTGCTCTCCGTGCGCGGCTTTGAGTTTGAGTTCTCACAGGTGCTTTCACCGCAAACTGCCGCTTTAGTGAGCCAAGCCGCAGAGCTGCTTTGCTTCCATCTCCACCAAGAAGCCCCGCCTAAACCATACCGAGAGGAATAAACATGCCTGAAGCTTATAGCCAAACCCCAATCTGGCATTACCGCCAAGGAACCCTGGAGGCAACGCCTGAGAGCACGCCCATCGTTAGCGAGCATGCGGCAACGCTCTCCGTCAATGGTGAACCTTGGCTGACCTTTATCTGCTCCCCCATCGCGCTGGAAGCACTAGCCATCGGTTTTCTCTTCAATGAAAACGTCATCACCAGCCTCGGAGAAATTGAAGGGGTGACATTCGAAGATGATGACCACCACATCCTGGTGCAGCTAAATCACTCAACCCAAAAGCCAGCACAATTTCATCGCACCTCCACGGGCGTCAGCTTGCAACCCCACATTGCTTCACGCAAGGTAGGCGTGGATTTTAGCATCCAAGCTGGCAAAGTGATTGCGCTTTATGATCAGTTCATGGCAATGCAGACGCTGCATGACCAAGTCGGGGGGTTTCATAGTGCCGGACTGAGCGATGGCGAGTCTGTGCCCATCTTGGTAGAAGATTTAGGCAGGCACAACTGCGTGGATAAACTCGCCGGGCTGTATTTGCTGCAAGGCGCCACATTTACTCCGCGCGCGCTTTTACTCAGTGGGCGCATCAGCTCGGAGATGGTCTATAAAACACTCGCTCTGGGCATTCCGCTGATCGTCTCGCGCACTTCACCCACATCGCTCGCCGTGCAGATCGCGGAATCAGCGGGCATCACGCTTATCGGCTACCTGCGCAAAGCCCAATTTGATTTCTACAGCCACCCGGAACGGCTTATTGCGGCTTGACCCCACTTTCCTCAGGCGGATTAACTCTTCCCTGAAAAGGATATAATACCGATAATGCATGAATTAGCCGTCACCGAGAGCATCCTAGAGATTGCTACACAAGAAGCTGCAGCGCGCGCTGCCAGCAAGGTTACCGATATATATTTATCGCTCGGGCAGCTCTCCTCAATTGTGGATGAATCAGTGCAATTTTATTGGGATGTCATCAGCCAAGGGACGCTCGCCGAAGGTGCTCAACTGCACTTCACCTATATCCCAGCGCGCTTACGCTGCAAAGACTGTGGAACGGAATTTGACCTCACTGAGGAATTAACCCCTTGCCCGAGCTGCCAGAGCATTGCTCTCGAAATCATCCAGGGGGAAGAATTCCAAGTGGATGCCATTGAAATTTTAAATGAGGTAGAAAATGACCCAAAAAGTTGAAGTAGTACGTAAGATTTTAGACTCAAATGATCGCTTGGCGGCTGGCAATCAGGCTCGGCTGGACGATATGAACGTGTTCAGTATCAACCTGATGGCTTCGCCTGGCGCCGGCAAAACCAGCTTGATCTTGCAGACGCTCAGCCATTTACCCCCAGAAATTAAAGTGGGCGTAGTAGAAGGTGATACCGCACCAGTTACGATTGACTCTGACAGGATCGCTGAGCAAGGCGCGCCGGCAGTGCAGATCAACACCGGTGGGCAGTGCCACTTGGATGCGGTGCTGCTCGAGCTTGGGCTCAACCAGCTGCCGCTGGAAGACCTCAACCTGGTGATCGTCGAGAACGTCGGCAACCTCATTTGCCCGGCTTCCTTTAAGCTCGGCACGCATGCTAACGTGCTCGTGGCGTCCATCCCCGAGGGAGACGATAAGCCCTATAAGTACCCCAATATCTACCGTGGGTTAGATGTGCTCGTGATCAATAAAATTGACCTGCTGCCTTATCTCGATTTCCGCATGGATTACTTCAAGCAGGGCGTAGAGATGCTCAACCCTGGGCTGCAAATTTTTGAAGTCTCCTGCAAGACGGGCGAAGGCATTCCAGCCTGGATTGACTGGCTGAAAGCCCATATTCCCGCTAAAGCCGAAGCCGCCAAGGAGTAAGCCGCATCAACCAGCGTATTCAGATCACCGGCATTGTGCAAGGCGTCGGCTTCCGCCCCACGGTATATTTGCTGGCTCAAAAGCACGCCCTCACCGGCTGGGTGCTCAATTCTGCGCATGGCGTAGAAATCGAGATTAGCGGCAGCCCTGCAGCCTGCGCTGCCTTTGTGCAAGACTTGCAGCGTAACCCGCCGCCCCTGGCGCACATTGATAGCTTTGAGGTGCAACCAGCCGATTCGCAAACTTACCCCGCCTTCGAGATCCGTGAGAGCCAAGACGAACCGAATGACTTTCTGCCTGTTTCACCGGACTTAGCTATCTGCCCAGATTGCCGGCGGGAACTCTTCGACCCCGCAGATCGGCGCTACCGTTACCCTTTCATCAATTGCACCAACTGCGGTCCGCGCTTCACCATCGTCAAATCCATCCCTTATGACCGACCCAACACCAGCATGGCTGGCTTTGGGCTCTGCACTGATTGTGCCGCAGAATACTCCGACCCAGTTAATCGGCGCTTTCATGCCCAACCGGTTGCTTGCCCGGTTTGCGGCCCGCAGATTTGGTTCGAGACTAGGGGTAAAAGGCTAGCTGAGAAAGAAGATGCGCTTCAGACCGCACGGCGGTGGCTCGAGGCTGGCAAAATCTTAGCTGTCAAAGGCTTGGGCGGTTTTCACTTGGTGTGCGATGCCGCTAATGCCGCAGCTGTGCAAACCTTGCGCAAGCGCAAGCACCGCACCAGCAAACCTTTCGCCCTCATGGCTTTTGACTTGCCCACTATCGAGAAATATGTAACCCTTACCTCTACCGCCCGGCGGCTCATCAGTGCTCCACAAGCCCCCATCATCCTGGCGGAAATGACAGAAGCTGGTAAAAAGCTCGCCCAAATTGTAGCGCCTGACCAAACGCGCTTAGGTTTCATGCTGCCCTACACCCCGCTGCATTTGCTCTTATTCGAGCCCGCGCCAAACTTCACGGAGGTGTTGGTGATGACCAGCGGCAACCTAAGCGAGGAACCCATTGCTTATGAAAACGCTGAAGCACGCGAACGCCTGGCAAGCCTCGCAGATGGCTTCCTGATGCATGACCGACCAATCTATATGCGCATCGATGATTCCGTCGTGACTATGCTGCGCGAGAAGCCCTACCTGGTGCGCCGAGCACGCGGTTTTGCCCCCCAACAGCTGCGCTTGCCATGGGATGCCGTGCCCTTGCTTGCCACGGGCACCGAGCTCAAAAACACCTTCTGCCTCACGCGTGAACGTTACGCCTTTGTCAGCCACTACATTGGCGACTTAGAAAACCAGGAGACACTCAGCTCATTCGAGCAGGCAATTCGTCATTACGAACGCGTTTTTCGCATCCAACCCAAGGCACTGGCTTGCGACCTGCACCCCGATTACCTCGCCACGCGCTACGCCCAAGCGCGCAATAAAGAGGATAGCCTGCCATTGGTGACGGTGCAGCATCATCATGCCCATATTGCCAGCTGCTTAGCCGAAAATGGCTGGGCTAGCCCAGAGCCGGTCATCGGCTTGGCTTATGATGGCACAGGCTATGGCACAGATGGCAGCATATGGGGCGGAGAAATCCTCATCGCCAGCTATAAGGAATTCACGCGCCGCTTTCACCTTACCCAGTTGCCTTTACCCGGCGGGGACTTAGCCGTACGCAAGCCCGCGCGCATGGCGCTGAGCTACTTACTCGCTGCTGGTATCGAACTTGAAGACCAAACCCTTGCGCCGGTGGCTTATTTGCCTCCCGCTGAAGTTCAGGCTGTGCGCCATCAGGCACGTACCAGTTTCAATGCTCCGCTTACCAGCAGCATGGGGCGTCTGTTTGACGCTGTGGCTGCCCTGATGGGTTTATGTGAGGAGATTAGTTACGAAGCCCAGGCAGCTATGATGCTCGAGAGCGCCGTCGACCCGCAAGAAAGCGGTTTTTACGAGATGCCAATGGAGAATGACATCATCGACCCACTGCTCATGATCCGCGCAATCGTAGCAGATCTCAAAGCGAGTGTGAGCCTGGGTTCCATCGCAGCGCGTTTCCATAATAGTCTAATCCGCATGTCCGTAGAGGCTTGCCGGCAAATCCGCAAAGAAAGCGGCTTGCGCACGGTGGCAATTTCAGGGGGAGTGTGGCAGAATATGAGGTTGATGAATTTAATCCTGCCGGCACTGGAAGCAGAAGGCTTCACGCCACTCATTCACACCCAACTGCCGCCCAACGATGGCTGTGTTTCGCTCGGTCAGGCTGCTGTGGCATTGGCACGCCTGCAAGGATAACAAGAGGAAAAATGTGCTTAGCAATCCCTGGAAAAATACTTGAAATTTACGAGCATGATGGCACGCTCATGTCCAAGGTCGATTTTGGCGGAGTGCAGCAGGAAGTCTGCTTAGAAACCACGCCCGAAGCTCAGGTGGGACAGTATGTAATTGTGCACGCCGGCTTTGCGCTCAATTTGCTTTCGGCTGAAGAAGCGGAAGAAACCCTGCGACTGCTCAAGGAGTTGGAAGAATCCATTCAGGACGGTGAAAACCTTGGTGAGGGCGAGTGAACAATTCCAGTCCTCTCAATTACCGCAGCGCTGAGCTGACGCGTAAGTTTATCGAGCAGATACGGCGCATTACCACGCAGCCCTGGAATATCATGGAAATTTGCGGTGGGCAGACGCATGCGCTGTTGCAATACGGCATCGACCAACTCCTCCCGCCTGAAATCACGCTGATCCATGGACCCGGCTGCCCAGTGTGCGTCACCTCGCTGGAGGCGGTTGAAACAGCACTACAAATTGCCGCCCAGCCCGGCGTGACCTTCACCACCTTTGGCGATATGCTGCGCGTGCCCGGCAACCATCAGGACCTCTTTAGCGCGCGAGCCAATGGCGCCGATGTGCGCGTGGTGGTTTCGCCCATGGATGCGGTGCGGCTGGCACAAGCTGAGCCCGAACGTCAAGTGGTTTTTTTTGCCATCGGCTTCGAGACCACGGTGCCTTCGATTGCCGCCAGCATCCTGCACGCCGAGCGCAACGCAATAACCAACTTCAGCATCTTGCCGGCGAATGTGCTTGTACCGCCGGCTATTCATGCCATCCTGAGCAGCCCTGAAAACCGCGTGAACGGCTTTTTAGCCGCTGGGCACGTCTGCGCCGTGATGGGCTACTGGGAATACGAACCCATCGCAGCCCAATACCACACCCCCATCGTCGTAACTGGCTTTGAGCCCGTTGATCTAGCCCGCGGGATTTATCAGACCGTGCTTCAACTGGAAGAATGGCGCTGGGAGGTGGAAAACGCTTATTCCCGTGCGGTCACGCGCGAGGGCAATCGCACCGCACAGGCGCTCATCAATCAGGTGTTCGAGCCTGTGGACCGGCAATGGCGCGGCATTGGGCTGATTCCCCGCTCAGGCTTGGGCTTGCGGGAGGCTTACCGCCAATTCAACGCCTTAGAGCGCTTCCCTGTAGCTGAAAAACCACTGGAGGAGTCACCTTTGTGCATTGCCGGGCAGGTACTGCGCGGCGTCGCCACTCCGCATGACTGCCCTGCTTTTGGTAGCCAGTGCACACCGGGCTCACCCCTCGGCGCTCCGATGGTCTCCTCAGAAGGCGCTTGCGCGGCTTATTACCGCTATCAACGGGTGAAACTATGAGCGAGCCAACTTTCCCCGCGATGCAAGGACCTGTCTGCCCGCTGCCGCTCAGCCAGCACGATCAAATCGTGATCGGGCATGGCAGCGGCGGCTTAATGACCCATGAGCTTATCCGTGACCTATTTCAGAAGTACCTCGGTAATCCCACGCTCAACGCCGGCAACGACGCCGCTATCATAGCCGCTTCCGAAGAAATGCCAGCTGGCTCGCACTTGGTTGTTTCCACAGATGCGCATATTGTTTCGCCGTTGTTTTTTCCGGGCGGGGATATCGGCAGGCTGGCAATCTGCGGCACGGTCAATGACGTCGCCATGATGGGTGCTCAAGCCCGCTACTTGACCGCCACCTTCATCCTCGAGGAAGGATTCTCAATTGCAGCTCTCGAAGAAGTGCTGCGTTCCATGCAAGCTGCTTGCACAGAATCTGGCGTGACCATCATCGCTGCCGATACCAAAGTTACGGAGAAAGGCAAATCCGACGGACTATTCATCAGCACCACTGGTATCGGCTGGCTCCCGGAAGGACGCCACATTGCTGGGGACAAAGCTCAGCCAGGTGATGCTGTGCTCGTCTCCGGGCCTATGGGGAACCATGGCATAGCTGTGATGCAAGCCCGCGGCAATTTAGGCTTTCAATCTGAGGTACGCTCGGATACCTCCCCGCTAAACGCTCTGGTCTGGGGTTTATGCCAAGCATTTCCTTCCGTTCATGTGCTGCGCGACCCTACCCGCGGCGGATTAGCTACCACGCTGGCTGAAATCGCGATGCAATCTCAAGTGGGTATTACCCTCGAAGAGTTCGCCATCCCTATCGACCAACCAGTGCGCACAGCCTGCGAGCTGTTTGGCTTGGACCCCCTCTATCTGGCGAATGAGGGCAAGATGATTGTGATTTTACCTGAGGAAGATTCCCTGGCAGCGCTCAGCTACCTGCGAGTGCAGCGCTACGGCGAAGGTGCTGCGCTGATCGGCAAGGTGAGCGCGATGCCAGCTGGGCAAGTCTGGCTGAGTACGCCCTTGGGCACCACGCGTGTGCTCGAGATGCTGGCAGGCGAGATGCTGCCGCGCATCTGCTAATATTTGGTCCGTCGTTTTTGCTGGTCCTTACAGGAGGCTCCGCACTGAGGACAGTAGCGAGAACAATAGGGTGCAAAATCTGCCTGAAGAACTCCGCCGTTGACAAAAGGTATCGGCATTGTATACTTACTGCGCTATTCTGAGAGAAAAGGTAAAAAATGAAAGTTGATTTTCAAGAAACCACCAAAGATTTACTCAAGCGCATTGATATCCACAGCCAATATGGCAGCCGCGATATCGATGCCTGGATGTTAGAAATCCTGCAGCTGCAAAAAGGGATCAAGATTTTAGATGTGGGCTGCGGCGCCGGCAAGCAATGCTTCTCCTATTACCACGCCCTGGAGGGCGATGCCGATATCACCGGTACGGACGTTTCTGAATCTTTGCTCGCCCAAGCAAGGGAAGAAAACCAAAAGATCAACAATGCTGTTAAGTTCCAGCAACTGGATTTTAACCAACCCTTCGACCTGCCTTCGGATACCTTCGACCTGGTCTCAGCTTGCTTCGCGATATACTACGCGCAAGATATACCCTTCACGCTCAGCGAAATGCATCGTGTGCTCAAACCCGCCGGGCGGCTTTTCACCACCGGACCGATGCCCAATAACAAAGCCGTTTTCTACGAAATCATCAAGGAAGCTACCGGCAAGCCAATCCCGCCTATGCCTGGCAGCTCGCGTTACGCCTCCGAGATTTACAGCACCATGCAGCAGCTATTCTCCAAGGTGGAACAGCATATCTTCGAAAACCCGCTCATCTTCCCAACCGTTGAGCCTTTTATGGAATACACGCGAGCCTCCATGTCCGAGGATCGGCGCTTATGGAACTCGCTATTTGTTACTCATGAGGATTTCGAGAAAGTGATGACGCAAATCGAGGAAGCCGCCCGCAAACGCATCGAACGTGATGGCAAAATCGTGATGACCAAAGTTGTGGGCGGGTTTATCGCTACTAAGTGAGCAGCTTATGAATCATAATATGACTTTTTTCGGTAAATCCGTGCTCTTTTTGGGCGCACACCCCGATGATATCGAGCTCGGCTGCGGTGCGCTGATCGCTGATATTATCGATCAAACCAGCCTTTACTGCATGACCTTCTCGGATAATAAAAAGAACCCTGACCTGCAGCACCTGCTGGAGGAGCACTATATCAGCATGCATACTTTAGGTCTCACCGATGCCCAAATCGAAGTTGGAACTTTTGAAACCCGTCGATTCCCAGCCTCCCGTCAGGAAATTTTGGAGAAAATGCTGGAGCTACGCCGTGCGCTCAAGCCTGAAATTGTGTTCGTGCATACACCCCAAGATATCCACCAAGATCACGTAACGGTCACGCAAGAAGCCTTACGAGCCTTCCGTGGCACAACGGTCCTCGGCTATGATGTTTTACGCAGCAGTTACGGTTTTTTTCCTCATTTCCTAGTGGAAGTTACTGAAGCCGCTGTTAATAAGAAAATCGAAGCCCTTGCGAAGTATGTTACCTATACAGACCGCTATTATTTCTCAGAACCGGTACTGCGTTCCACAGCAATTCGGCATGGGGCTCTCGCCGAGCGACCTTTTGCCGAGGGCTTCGATATCATTCGTATTGTTGGCGAGTTTTCAGCGCTGGGCTGATCCTTCCGCTCTTTAGAGCATATCCGGCGTCACTTGCTCAGCAGAGCGCGAACGGGGCTTAACTGGGCGGATATTCTCGGACTCAAACGGGAACCAGAGAATATGATCCGGCACCATCCAGCCATCGGTAAGGTAAACCGTCGTCCGGAATTGCACCGCCACGTTCTTTTCATCTAATGACACCACGGTGCCCTTGATCCAACCCTTTACTCGCTGACCATTTTTCTCATGGTCACAAAAAGCTTCAACCCGATCTCCAACTTCAAAGTGCTTCTCGGGCTCTGGGGGGCGCATAAAGCTGCTTCTTTTCATCCAACCTCCGTTTGTTCTCTTCTACTTCTAACCTCAGCAAATTTTTTGCTGATCTTTGATTTCAGATCTTCCTTAATCGCCTCATCAGGCGTTAGTTCTATTACTTCTCCAAAGAACCCCTCGAGGATTAATTGCTCCGCATCCAGCAAGGGAATCCCACGCGCCTGCAGGTAGAACAATTCTTCTTCGTCGATTTTACCCACCGTGGCACCATGGCTGCACCGTACATCGTCTGCTAAGATTTCCAAGCCGGGAATAGCATTCACTTTAGCAGACCTGCTTAGCACCAGGTTACGCGAAGATTGATAGCCATCTGTCTGCATGGCAGTTGGCGCTACGTAAATCATCCCTTCCCACACTGCAGCAGAAGATTCAGTCACAGCGCCCTTGAAGAGCAAGTTACTGGTGGTCCGCGCAGCTAAATGATTTTGCTGAGTATCTAAATCAATGTGTTGTCTGTCATCGGTTAGGTAAAAACCCTTCACCTGCACCTCAGCATCCCTTCCTAACAAATCAATATCGACAAAATTTTTGCTCAAATGTGTTCCTAAGGCTCCATAGAGCCACGTTAATTGGGTATTACGCCCTACCTGCGCGCGCTCATGGGTAATGTTCCAAACCTGATGATCAAACTCCTGGATTTCAGTAAGGTTCAACACAACTTCGTCATCTAAATGAACCTCTACGATGCCAGAATGGAAAGCTTGGCTGGCACTGCCTGCCGGCAGAGAGCCAAAGGCAAGCTCAAGATCAGCCGATGCCCCAGCTTCCAGCCAAATGAGGGTATGCGTGAAAGTTGCTTGATGATTCCCAGCTGCTGCTAAAATTTGAACTAATAATGGCTTCTCCAGCCGGCAATTTTTAGGTACATAGAGTAATAAGCCCTTTTGCGCCAATGCTGCAGTTATTGCTGCAAATTTGCTTTCTTCGGGTTTCACCACGCTGCCTGCTAATTTGGCTACCAGCTCTGGATAATCCTTTTCTGCGGACCTAAAGTCCATGAAGATCACCCCAGCTTGCTCAACGTTGGAATCAACCTGGCGAACCACACCCGCGGGTGAAATAATCAAGCTGCCTGAGTAGCTTTTTTCTCTTTTGGTCAAGCCCTTAAGTTGATCAGGGGTAAATGCAGCTGCCTTCGCACTCCCGTTTACTTGCTGCAGCTCGGCGAAATTCAGCTCGCTGAGGTCCACCCAGCGCCATGCTTCGTCTTTCTTCAGCGGGAAGGAAAGCTGTGCAGCCAACTCCCAAGCAGAACGGCGGTAAGTTTGCAGCGGACTGTGCTCAAGCATTTCTGGCGTCAAACTCAGCCGACCAGGGAATTCGTGATTATCAATTTGGGTTGTGTTTTGCTTTACGTTTGCCATCGTATTGCCTTTAGCCCACCGTCCCGGTCATTTGCAGCTGCACCAGACGGTTCATCTCGACCGCATATTCCATAGGCAGCTCCTTAACCAGTGGTTCAATAAAACCAGAGACCACCATGGTGGTGGCTTCTTCATCCGTCAGCCCGCGGCTGTTCAAGTAAAAAAGCTGTTCTTCGCCAATCTTGGAAACTGTCGCTTCATGCCCGATGGATACATCTTTGGCATGCACGTCGATTGTAGGGTAAGTATCGGAGCGTGATTCATGATCAAGCAGCAGTGCATCGCAAACCACATTAGAGCGAGAGTTTTCCGCTTCGGCTGCCACGCGCACCAGCCCGCGATACGATGCCCGCCCATTCCCACGCGAGATGGACTTGGAAGTGATTTTGCTGCTGGTATTGGGAGCAAAGTGCAGCATCTTAGCGCCGGCATCCTGCTGCTGGCCTGGGCCGGCAAAGGCAACCGAAAGTACTTCGCCATGCGCTCCCGGCTCCATTAGGTAACACGAGGGGTATTTCATGGTAATCTTCGAGCCTAAGTTCGCATCCACCCATTCCATGGTACCGTTTTCAAAAACTTTTGCCCGTTGGGTCACTAAGTTATATACGTTGGTAGACCAGTTTTGGATGGTAGTGTAGCGCACACGCGCACCCTTCTTGACCACGATTTCAATCACGCCGCTATGAAAAGATTCGGTGGAATACAAAGGAGCGGTGCAGCCTTCCACATAATGCACTTGCGCGCCCTCATCGGCAATAATCAACGAACGCTCGAACTGACCAATGTTCGCCATATTCAAGCGGAAGTATGCTTGCAAGGGCAAATCCACCTTTACCCCCTTGGGGACATAAACAAAGGATCCACCAGACCAGACAGCACTATTGAGCGCGGCAAATTTGTTATCCTGGATGGGTACGACTGTCGAAAAGTATTCGCGGAAGATCTCCGGGTATTGCTTGAGACCGTTTTCGATGCTCAAGAAGATGACGCCTTGCTTTTCGAACGTTTCTTGGATGTTATGGTAGACCATTTCCGAATCGTATTGAGCGCCTACACCAGCTAAGTATTTTTGTTCTGCCTCAGGGATGCCTAAGCGGTCAAACGTATTCTTGATGTTATCGGGGACGTCTTCCCAGCGTTTCTGATCCACCTGAGGCGGGCGTGCATAAAAAATTATTTCGTCCAAATTCAAACCACTCAGGTCTGGTCCCCAGGTGGGCATTGGACGTTCAATGAAGTGGCGGTAAGCTTTCAAACGGAATTCCAACATCCATTCCGGCTCCTCTTTGAAAGCTGAAATCTGTCGGATAACTTCTTCACTAAGTCCTTTAGGGCTTTTATAGACTGAATCGTCCGGATAGCTAAACCCGTACTTGTATTCAGTCCCAATCTGATTGAGAAAATCTTGATTTTCTGCCATGGTGCCTCTTCCCCCTAGGAGGTTAGCTCTTCTTCTTCTTTGGGTAGGGGACCGTATTTTTCCCGCACCCACGCATAGCCACTTTCCTCCAATCGCAGCGCTAACTCGGCTTGACCTGATTCTACGATCCTTCCACCATACATGATATGCACAAAATCTGGCTTGATGTAATTGAGCATGCGCTGATAGTGCGTAATAATCAGTATGCCGATGTGATCGCCTGCTAATGCATTGACGCCTTCCGAGACGATGCGTAAGGCATCGATATCTAATCCCGAATCGGTTTCATCCAAGATGGCGAAGCGCGGCTCTAACATTGCCATTTGCAAAATCTCGGCGCGCTTTTTTTCACCTCCAGAAAACCCTTCGTTGAGATAGCGCCCTGCAAAAGCAGGATCCATCTTGAGCAGCTCCATCTTTGCCTTTAGCATTTGGCGGAACTTTACGATGGATATGCCTTTATCTTCTGGATCATTTGCTTTACGCCTGGCGTTTATTGCTACGCGCAAAAAATTCGCTAAAGTTACCCCTGGAATCGCCACCGGGTATTGAAAAGCAAGAAAGATCCCGCGCCGCGAACGCTCATCGGGGGAAAGATCAAGAATGCTTTCGCCATCCAGGAGAATATCACCCTCGGTAATCTGATAGCGCGGATGCCCCATAATGGCATAAGCTAATGTGGATTTACCTGTACCGTTCGGTCCCATCAGCGCATGTATTTCGCCTTGGTTAATTGTTAAATTGAAACCCCGTAAGATTTCTTTGTCTTCTACCTGCACATGCAAGTTCTTTATTTCAAGTTGTGCCATGTTTTCCTTGCCCAATTTTAAAGTTTATTATCATCTCGCATCTTTGCGGAAGAATCTTATCGGTGTACTACCTTGAAGTTCTCTTCTCCTAGCTTGATGCAAATCAATATTATAGCACGCCACCTTAAAAAAGTCAATTTTTTTATATAACAATTATATTTTTAACAATTGAATTTAACATCTCCGTCAGAATTCTTATGTATAATAATTATGGTGATAGACACGCCAAATTTCATCTTTTATGTCTAATGTTTTGGCGCCACAGTCTAAGAGAGGTGAAGCAGATGAGTGCAGAAAAAAAGAGCTTTTTCAAAAAAATCGCTGATAAATTTGGAGTGGGTAAAGAGCCGGAAAAACCGATCGAAGAAATCGCTGAACCAAGTGATTTGTCGGTGCAGGAAGAACAAATCGAAGAGAGCGGTGCTTTGCGCCCAGGTGAAATCCCTACCCAAGAGGTGAGCCCAGCTACTCCACAAGAGGAGCCCAGCCCAAGCCAACCTGTGGAAGAAGGAATTCTATATCAACCCGAGCAAGAACCAAGCGAGGTTGCGCCAGAGGAAATATTGGAACTTACCAAAGAGGAGTTGAAAGCAGAGCTGATAACTGAGGAACTTCCACCACAACCCCCGTTAGTGAGCCCGCAGCCTGCGGTAAGGGTCATTGCGATGCATACCGTCCAGCCAAACGAAACACTGAGCCACATCGCGCTGAGGTATTACGGGCACGCTACCCCGCCCTATTACCGCTTGATTTATGAATTCAACCGGGATGTCATCGGGAACAATATGAACTTTATTATCCCTGGGCAGGTGCTGCGCATCCCCTCATTACCGGAAGACCTGAAAAAATAAATTAAGCGCAAGGTAAGGCGAACTAAGTAAAACTCAAAGCCCCTGGATCGTATTAACGATCAAACCGCTATAGGTATAGCGGTTTGATCAGTAATAGCCATCTCGCGAACCCTTCTCGAGGTAATTGGGTCCGTGTAACAAAAACCTTAATAGGTAATCACCCTGGGCAATGCCTTAGCTTGCTCCACCCAGTCTTGAACCTCCGCCAAAGTCGGTACACGGCGGACAAGTTTTTTCTCGGCATTTACAGCCAGGAGTTTCTCATGCAGGTTTTCAGGGTTGCGCTTAGCTAACTCAACCACAGTGTCCACACCTGCCTCTTCCAGTAAATCAGAATACTCTTCTCCCACACCTTTGATGCGATAGAGATCAGCAAGGTTGACCCACTCCAAGATTAAGCCTTTATCGATCCCTGTTTTTTCGGCAATCTCCTCGCGACCTTTTGGGGTAGCACCTGCTTTCAGCAATGCCTCTACCGTATGAATCCCTATTTCTTTGAGTTTTGCTGCATAGGTGGGACCAATGCCTTCAATATCAATAATGCTTGTCATTTCATTTCTCCTTTCAGATGATTATAATAATCTAATATTTGCTGAATTATAACATTAATAGTTCAACTTATAGTAGAATAAAGGTCGTTAAGGTTATGCGATAGTAAAATATTTGCATACTAATATGATATACTCTAAAAATAAAACTAAGAGAAGGTAACCATGAAAAGCACAAGAGAAAAAATACTAAACACCCTACTTACCCAACGCCAGGCTACTATTAAACAACTTTCAGAGGTTGTCGGTATCAATGGCATTTCTGTCCGTCATCACCTGATCAACCTCCAGGCTGAAGGTTTAGTTACGGCAGAGGAACAACGACATGGTGTTGGCAGACCCGCCTTCGTCTATCGGCTGACTGAAAAAGGTATGGAAAGGTTCCCCACAAATTATCTTAAACTTACCAACTATTTGTTAACCGAATTAGAAGAAACCTTAAGCCCCGAAGAAGTGGAAGCAACTTTCAAACGCATCGGCAAGAAACAAGCTGAAGAATCGACTAACATCGATAAAAATCAACCAATTGAAGCCCAATTGGAACAATTGGCAAACCAATTAGCGAGCGATCGCTTTCTGCTTTCTTGGAAGAAAGAGGGCGATAGCATTATCTTGCAATCAGATAATTGCCCTTACCTTCATGTTGGCAAAGAGCATCCCGAAATTTGCAAGATCGATGAAACCCTTTTCAGCGAGGCTTTAGGCAGAGAGGTAAAACTGGAGACCTGTATGCTTCGAGGCGATCCTAGGTGCACCTATAAGATTAATCTATAGCAAACAATGGACCAAAATTCGAATAACAAACCACAATGGGATATCGATAAGACGCATCCACAGTTCCATGACGAACTGATTGAGAACCTTTCCGGGGTATTAGATCCTGAGCTGGGTTTTTCCGTCTTGGAGTTAGGCTTGGTGCGGAATATCAGCATCCAGGGCGATAAAGCACATTTGGTGATGATCCTGACCACGCCCTTCTGTCCCTATGGACCGATGTTGATGGAAAGCACCCGCGCCAAGGTGGAACAAGTCCTCGGATTGAAAACAACCTTAGAATATGGCGAGGGCGTCTGGGATCAATCCTATATGGATAAGAACCTCCTAGATAGCGGTTGGGGTTTATACTCCTAAATACGCCATAGAGAATGCAAAGCAGAAATATTGTGACTGAAAAAGTATTGAATCGTTTGCAAAATGAGAAGGTAGTGTATAATTTATGCGATGAACCCCGAAAAAAGGGCTGCAAACCTTTCTGAACAGTAATAGAAATAAAGGAGAAAAAATGGACAAATACGAATGCTTAGCATGTGGCTATATCTATGACCCCAAAATTGGCGATCCTGATAATGGCATCGCCCCTGGAACTGCTTTCGAAGACCTGCCTGATGACTGGGTCTGCCCCGATTGTGGCGCTGGTAAAGATCAGTTCGAAAAAATCAGCTAGCAGTAAGAGCAATAAACACGAAAACCTTGCCTCCAAAGGGGTAAGGTTTTTTTAATTTCCCATTTGCAAGAAATATTTTGAAGTATAATAAAGTCACTATACTCGTTCAGATTGGAGGAAAATTATGGCAAGTGTTACATTCGAGCACGTTTGGAAAAAGTTTGGCGACGTAGTCGCCGTGCAAGATTTAAATCTTGCAATTCAAGATAAGGAATTCCTTGTCCTTGTTGGGCCATCCGGCTGCGGCAAAACAACTTCATTGCGCTGCTTAGCCGGTTTGGAAGAGATCACTGAAGGTAAAGTGATGATTGGGGATCAGGTGGTGAACGATGTCGCTCCTAAGGATCGTGACATTGCCATGGTTTTCCAGAGCTATGCACTTTACCCGCATATGACCGTATACGATAATATGGCTTTCGGCCTCAAGCTACGTAAAATGCCCAAAGACGAAATTGATCGCCGTGTAAAGCAATCCGCTGAAATCTTGGGCATCGGAAATCTGCTTCAGCGCAAACCCAAAGAGCTCTCCGGTGGTCAGCGGCAGCGTGTCGCAGTTGGGCGCGCAATTGTGCGCGAACCCAAAGTGTTCTTATTCGACGAGCCGCTCTCTAACTTGGATGCTAAATTGCGCGTTCAGACGCGTGCTGAGCTGAGTAAGTTGCATAAAAATTTGCAGACCACCTTTATTTATGTAACGCATGACCAAACGGAAGCCATGACGATGGCGACCCGCATTGCCGTGATGAATAAAGGTCTCCTTCAACAGCTGGATACCCCGCAGAACCTATATGACCACCCAGCCAACTTATTTGTCGCTGGATTCATCGGTTCCCCTGCGATGAACTTCTTCAAAGGCAAACTTGTCCAATCCGACGGGCATTTTGTAGCTGATTTAGGCTCCTTCGCCGTAACTCTGCCCGATGGAGTTAAATCCCGCTACGAAAGCGTCCTGAATAAGGATATTATTTTTGGCATTCGCCCAGAGGATATCCATGATCCTATGTATGCTCCTCCTGGGATTTCTGCACAACCTGTCCCAGTCAAAGTGGACGTCACCGAGTTGATGGGTAACGAAATCTTCTTGTATCTGATCAATGGTGAACACAACTTTATCGCCCGGGTTGACCCACGCTCGAAGGCTAAATATGGTGATACTATGGAAGTGGTCTTCAACATGGATAACTTCCACATCTTCGACCCCAGCCTCGATCCTGAAAATCCGCCAGTCGTCTAAAATTAGAACCCGAGATAAAAGGCTGCTTGTAACAAGCAGCCTTTTTTTATTCAGTTAGATCACTTTAGTTTATGCTGCCTTGCTGCTTACATTGCGGGTTAACCATAATATTAGACCTGCCCCAATAAGAGAGAGCAGCCCCACGAGAATAAAAGCATCCCGCCAAAAAGGAAGGGGAAATAGCCTGATGAGCGTATCATTCATATAGAACTGCCAGCTGCCTTCGGCAAAGAAAAGCTTGTGAAATTGTTCAAAAAGCAAATTAAAGTTAATCGCGACCATGATAATAATGAAAGCAATCAGACCAATCGTCAGCCAGCTCCCTGTGCGCAGCGATCTGCCTAATTGGCGCCAATTGCCCATCGATGCAAACCACACAAGTATCGCCACAAACAAACCAAGCAGCACATACCAGACGGTTAATGCAGCTTGGACGACGTTCTTGACGTCTTGCATGTGGTCCAGTTCCTCAGGGCGGTAAAGGGGCTCGCCATCCTCAAATTTGAGATCGCCTAAATATTCGATGCCAGCATCATTGATGAGGTAGTTCACAGCGTAATCTGCCCATTGTTTGCGTTCTTCCTGGGAAAAGCCGTAAATATCTGGCGGAAAACCTGGGCGGTTGTATTCCAAGGATATAAAAGCTGGCGTAATCAATAACCGTATGGCGCCCATCAAAAGAATAAAAGGCAGGCTAATGGTTAGAATAACAGAAAGTATTTTATCAATGCTGAATTTCATTATTTCACTCCCAAGTTGATTCCAATAGTAAATCGAATACCAAGCGGTTGGTAAAGAATTCGATTGAGGACTTATCATCGGTAAAAACGATCTCACCCAACTTAGTTTCCGCTTTTCCCTGCAAAGTTAAATTCATCGCCTGCACCAAGAGCGAATTAGGCTGGGCAGTTTGAATACTACTCAGGTTTTGGTTGAAGTTTTCCCAGCTCGCCATTGGGTTTTTTGCCGCAAAGACGATTGTATTCATCGAGTCGGGAATATCCATCACAAAAATCTGGGGAAACGTTGCTGCCATGGTTGCACACATTGCTTCAACCAAGGTGCGGTCCGCACTGCTCCTGCCGACATTAATGACCACAAAACCATCCGGAGTTAATTTGTCATAGAGCAACCGGAAAAATTCCTGGGTGACCAGATGGGGAGGAATATAGGGTGTCCGGTACGCGTCCACACTGATAATATCGTAAGTATCATTGCTATGCGCAATCCCCCACCGCGCATCTTGGGCGTAAACCGTCAAATTCGGCAGGTCCCCCATACCAAAGAATTGCTTTCCGACTTCAATAATCTTAGGATCAATCTCAAAGCCATCGATTTTCACTTGCGGATAGACCACGCTGGCTTGACGAGCGGTGGTTCCAGCTGCCAGCCCAAGGATCGCAATCCGATTAACTGTGATCTTTTCAGCCGGTGGAGGGTTGAAATACGGTGCTACCAACACCTGTGACCATGGACCTCCATAGAAAAGCTGTGTAGGGTGGTAAATAGAATGAACACCCTGACCTTCGTTGAGGCGCAGATAGCGATATGCATCAATTTGCAACACTTGGATGTAGTTATATGCCGATTCGGCTTCATAAATCATCCCAGGGGATGCCTTTACCGAGCTTTGCAAGCCAAAAACAGCCAGCACAAGCAGAATGATGCTTAGGCAGATAAAAAGAGTTGCTCTTCTCAGATTTCCTAACCGTACCAAGCCTGGCAAAGCTGTGAGGATGAGGACAAGGCTGGTAATAAGAAAAGTACGGTAAGTTCCCACAAGAGGGATCAAAACCAAGACGGTTAGGAAAGTACCTAAAAATGAACCGAGTGTAGCGATAGCTGAGGCTCTACCAGCGACCCTTCCAGTACGCGCAGTATCAGGGATCAGCAACTTGAGGGCAAAAGGTGTAATCATCCCCAGCAGCGTAACTGGCAGAATGAGCAGCACCAAAACAGTCAAGAATGATCCTGCCATGAGGTTAATCTGCAGAGCGTCGAAAGCATCAGCGGCAACGCGCAAGATCGGTTGAGCAATCAGTGGGACGATGCCCACTGCCACTCCAGACCAGCACAGCAAGGAGAGATATTTAGAAGGCGAAGGGTTCTGATCAGCTAACTTCCCGCCTAACCAATTACCTAACGTCAGGTAAACCAGTACCAAGCCAATAATCACCGCCCAGACGATATTACTCGTGCCAAAAACATTCCCAAGCAAGCGTGAGGCGCCAAATTCGACCATCATCGTAGCTGCCCCACCGATAAAAACAGTCAGGTTCAAATACCAAGTAGGGATTCGATTTGGTCCTACACTTGCCGCGGCAGCTTGTTGCATGTTCCAAATTATACTCCGGTGAGATTTTAGGGGTTACGGCTTTGTGAGGTATATCCGTAAAGCCGGCTCTGCACAAAATAAATCCTAATTCATACCTGCATTAACAAAAAATACCCTCGCGGGTATTTTTGAGGCTGGGGGTGAAGGAGTCGAACCTCCACATACAGATTCAGAGTCTGCTGTCCTGCCATTAGACGAACCCCCAAAGGGTTGTTGATATTCTACCAGATGATTTTCCCCCTTACAAGAGCAATTTTATGCCGCCGGCAGCTTCTTATCCGTGCGCATGTGGATGTTTTCCACCAGCCCAATCCCAAGCAGCAAGGTTACCAATGAGCTGCCACCATAACTGATAAATGGCAGCGTTAAGCCAGTTACCGGAAGCAGGCGCATATTCACGCCCACATTCACTAGTGTCTGGAAAGCCATCAAAATACCGAACCCATAAGCCAATAAGGCGCCATACGCATCTGGCGCTTTAGCTGCAATTGCAAAACAGCGATAGATCACAAAAATCAACAAAAGCAAGACGGCAACAGTACCTACAAAACCAAATTCGTGCGCCAACACCGAGAAGATAAAGTCATTATGCCTGATTTTAAGGAAGCGTAACTGTACTTGGCTCCCTTGCCCGTAACCCTGACCGAACCAGCCGCCTGAACCGATGCTGATGAGCGCTTGGTCAACGTTGTAAGTATCCCCATAGCGCGCATCAGGATCTGGGTTGAAAAAGTTCGTGATTCGCGCCCGTTGGTAATCTGCTAAAAAGGGAAAATCTAAGGCAGCGAATACAATCAGAAAAACTAGCACTATGCCAGCAAAAATAAGGATATTTTTCGTCTTCCATCCGCTGATCCACAACATTGTAAACCAGAGTACGGCAATCACAATTGTAGTCTTAAGGTCCGGTTGCAAGAAGATCCATAGAGCAATCCCGCTAGCCAAGAGCAAACTCTGCCAAACAGTCTTCCAGTTATTGATCTGGCTAATATGCGCGGAGAAATACTGCGCAAAAGCCATGATCGCCACAATCTTCGCGAGCTCCGCCGGCTGGATGGTTTCTGTGCCAATTTGGAGCCAGCGGGCAGCCCCAAACCTTGCTTCGCCCATCACAAATACTATGATGAGCAAGAAAGCCACCACAATATAAAATGGGCGTGTCAGTGAGAGCCAAATGTGATAGTCAATTGCCGCAGTGATAAAAAGAACCGCCAATCCGATAAGTAGAAAGACAGTTTGGCGTTGCGGATGGTTTGCTAAGGTCGGATTGCCGGCAATTGCCGAGCTGATCAGGGCTACCCCAAAAATGGATAGGAACAAGACTGCCGCGAAGAGCGGGAAGTCAAATCTTTTCCAAATATCTTTTGTGTTTAACATTGGTCGTCTTTATCCCGTAATTGATGAGATTACGGTAAATTATCCGCATCGGCGGCTTTGAGCGCAAAGTAGGAATCAATAACTTTTCGGACAATCGGAGCAGCTAAGGTTGATCCCTCTTTACCGTTATATGCGAACGCAACAACGGCAATCTCTGGGTCATCGTAAGGTGCGTAACCTACAAACCAAGCATGCGCAGGCCAGCCCCCCACGCCGATACCGCATAAACGGTTAGCAAGCGCAAAGTCATCGCAATATTCGGCAGTTCCGGTTTTACCAGCAACCTTATTGGGATCGCCCTCAAATTCAATCGCAGCCGTCCCGCCTTCCACCGTAACCATTTCCATGCCGCGTTTAGCTAATTCGATGACCCATGGCTGCACAGTTTTCATCACACCCGTTGGAATATTGCCGTCATATTCTTGAATCTTTGCATCTTTGGTAATATCCCACAGTACCACTGGCTCGAAGCTTTGAGTAACATTTCCATCGGCATCTTCCACTTTTTCAATCAAGGAAACTTGCATATGCCTGCCATCGTTAGCAATGGTAGAAATGGAATTCAACACTTGCAGTGGGGTTGCCAACACATAACCTTGCCCTACTGCAGCTAAGTAAGTGTCTCCTGTTGCCCAGTTTTCACCTTGATTCAAGCGCTTCCAGGTTGGGTCTGGAATCAACCCATCGGCTTCGCCAGGCAATTCAATACCGGTCAGCTGACCGTACCCCAAGGCTTTGGCGTATTCACCCAACCGATAGATGCCTAAGCCTCCATCAGGCACTTCGCCTTCATATCCGCCTGTGACCTTATACCAGTAAACGTTGCAAGACCAGGCAATCCCATGCAAAAAGTCTACGTCGCCGTGCCCGTCTCGATTCCAGCAATAATAGGTTTGCAATGTTTTCGGATTTGGGTCATTGAGCAAATAGCTTTGCACCAGTGAAATTGTGCCTGGGTCATTCACAGTTTGCTCTGGCGTCACCACGCCCTCATTCAGAACGCCCAGCGCCGACGAAAGCTTGAACACCGAGCCTGGTGGCAGCTCAGCTGAAATAGCTTGGTTGACCAAAGGTTTAGCCTGATCCATAGTCAACTGAGTGTAGTAATACTGCGGGATGTAAGGAGTCATGCGGTTGTTCTCATAGTTCGGATAAGACACCATGGCTAAAATCTCGCCGGTTTTGACGTTCATCGCAATCACTGATCCGCTCGTGCTGAGGGTATAACCTAAATACCAGTTCCAGTAATCCAAATTCATAATAAGCGCATCGCGCGCAGCCGATTGCAGCCGCGTATCGATGGTTAAATAAACATCCTGTCCAGGGGTTGGTTCAATTGGTTCCTCTAAGTTACGCACAATTTCCCCGCCTACAGTAACTTCCACAACGCGTTTCCCATTCGTCCCGCCAAGGACGTCTTGCATCGTACTTTCGACGCCGGCATAACCTACCTTGTCGCGGTTAGCGACAAAGCCCAGCTCGGTATAATAATCCAACATTGATTCCGGAACCGGACCTAAAAAGCCGACGATCTCCGCAGTCAGGTTTCCGGTCGGATAAACCCGTATTGACTCAATCTCAACCCCAATACCAGGCCAATCCATGGCTTTCTCTTGCACTGCCATAGCAACTTCTTTAGAAACGCCACAGCTCAAGCGCGTGGCTTGGAAAGGCCAGTTGGTATCTGCAATGTAAACAATCTGTTCGATCCCCAAGTCGGTGGAACAGGGTGTAAAAGTTGAAGCTACAGTTTCGTCAACAACACCATTGCTCACCGGAATGCCAATGAGCTCGGAAAGTTCGGCAAAAATAAGCCGCGTCTGGCCTTCCGAATCCGGCAATTCGGCTGGTGTCACCGTGATATTATAAGTGGGGATATTTTGCGCCAAAACCACGCCGTTGCGGTCATAAATGCTGCCACGTTGGGTTGGGTCGCTAATTTCCATTGTGCGGTTATCCTCTGCTTGCGCGCGGTAAACTTCTCCATTCACAATCTGATAGTTGAAGAGTTGAAATATGTAATAGAGAAGAACCAATCCAATCAGGATGTAGACCCATTTGAAACGGGAGAGCTGAATGGTTGGCTTTTCGTAAATTTTGTTGTTCATAGCGGTGCTCCTGCGGGAAGCTCACTAGGGAATAATTCCTGAACGAGGGCATGGACTGGAATGGCTAAAAGCATGTTGAGTAAAACACTGGGCAGCAAAATATTGGTGAATGCTTGATTTACAGGAAACCCAATTCCTTGAATCCATAAACCCACGAGATGTAACCCATTCTGAAAGAGCGTCCCAAAAAATGTCAATAAGAACATAGAAAGCAGCGGCGTCCGCCAGATTTGACGCTGCATGAGCTTAGCAGCCAAGAAAACAAGCAAATAAGTAATCAATGGAATAAGCGATGGTCCTGCCGAGATCGAACCGACAATCAAGCCAAAAGCTAACACAAAGATCCAAGCATTTTTATGACCTTGGTGCAAGCTCCAGGCAGCGATGAATAAGAGAACCAAATCGGCTGATCCTGCTAAGAGTGTGGCGCGGCTAACGATGCCAATTTGAAGCATCAGGGTAACAATAAAGCTAATAATCGTAAGCAGAAATAGGGGCATAACTTTCCACCACCTTAAGGAACCAAAGGAGAAATATCGATCGCCTCAAAGTTGGTGATAACCAGCACAGCGCTGAGGCTCGAAAAATCCACAATCGACTGTACTGAACCAGTTTGAAACAGGCTGTTTTTTTGGCTCTGCATACTGAGCACTTGCCCTACAAAGATGTTTGGCGGGTAGTTGCCTCCCAACCCAGAAGTGAGCAGCACATCCCCGATTTGAACTTCGGCATCCTGCGGGACCATTTCCAGAGTAATCTCACCCGTAATAGACCCTCTGATTTGCGCTTCCACTTTGGCATTTTGCAGGTGAACATTAACCACCGAATTAGCGTCGCTAATGAGCTGCACGCGGGCGGCGTTAGCAATAACCGCATCTACTCGCCCGACCAAGCCTTGCTGGGTTACCACAGGCATCCCATGCAAAACGCCATCATTCGAGCCTTTATCGATGATAATGTACTGATAATAAGGGCTGATCTCCCGCCCAATGACTGTAGCGGCTAAGTAGTCGTGTTCCGGGTTAGCCCGCGCAAAATCGAGCAGGGCATAGAGGATCTGCGCCTGGCTGAGGCTCTCTTGCAATTCCACAATTTTGCTTTGCAGCATAGAAACCTCATTTTCTAACTGAAGGTTTTGCGCCCGCAAGGTAGCCATATCGCGCGGGTAGGTGAAAAAATCGCGAATGGCTAAGTAGCGTTGCGAAAGCCAGCTTTGAGCCGATATCAGCGGGCTGAAGCTTAGGTTAAAAATCGGCGTCAGATAACCTGAGATCGCCAAAATGAGAATTCCAGCCACGACCAAAAGAATAATAAGGTTTCTTAAGTTTGTTGAAGAAAATAGGTTGCGCATTTTTTACTAACAGGAAAACTAGAAAGCGAAATCCGAAGGATTATCTCGCTAAGTTCGTATAAGTCTCACGTTCAATATCGACGAAGAAGTTCTCGTACTCCTCCAAGTCATCCAAAACAAGTCCAGCCCCCCTGGCAACACATGTCATCGGGTCTTCAGCTACCCAAACACGTACGCGCAATTCATTGGTTAGCCTATCCGCCAAGCCGTGCAATTGCGAAACGCCGCCGGCTAAGCAGATACCGTTATCCATCAAATCGGAAAGAATTTCCGGAGGTGCCTCGTCTAAGGCATCCTTGATCGTATCAATGATCACCTGTACCGAGCCAGAAAGCGCCTCGCGAATTTCGATGGAAGAAACTTCAATTTCTTCCGGCAGACCTGTAATCAAGTTCCTGCCACGGACAGAGGCAATTTTTTCTTCTTGCAGTGGGTAAGCTGAGCCAATAGCCACCTTAACCTTCTCTGCCATTTGCTCACCGATGAACAAGTTGTATTTGCTGCGGATATATTCAATCACATCCTGGTCCATCTCATCCCCAGCCACGCGTAAAGAGCGGGAGATAACAATGCCCCCCATTGAAATCACGGCTACCTCGGTGGTTCCGCCGCCGATATCGACAATCATATTACCATTGCCTTCATTGACTGGCAGCCCAGCGCCGATGGCAGCACTGGCAGGCTCGTTAATCATGTAGGTTTCACGTGCTCCAGCTGCCATAGCCGCATCATAAACCGCGCGTTTTTCCACTTCAGTTGCGCCGCTGGGGATACCAATGACCACCCGCGGGCGGGGGTAAGGCACAATGCTATGTTGGTGCGCCTTGCCAATAAAATACTCCAACATCGCTTGGGTAATATCATATTCCGAAATCACCCCATCCCGTAAAGGACGCAATGTGACCACATTAGCCGGCGCCCGCCCAACCATGGCTTTGGCAGCCGCACCAATGCGTAAAGGCTCTCGGGTGCGCTTTTCGATTGCCACCCAAGAGGGTTCGTTGATCACAATGCCTTTACCTTTTACATTCACAAGTGTATTGGCTGTTCCTAAGTCAATCCCAATATCCAGGGAAAACAGCCCCAACAGCCAACTCAAAGGGTTGAATGCCAATTCTTACTCCAGTATTTGGAATTAATTCCAAATTAAATTGCATGCATTATATCATAGTCAAATAGGACTAATAACGCGCGCAGCCGAAAAATCTTGTACTTAGTTTTACTACCGAACAAAATGACAGTAATTTCAGAGCTGAGCGCATAAGCTCCTCATTTCAGCTAAATTGTTTTTTTCATCATTCTGTAGGATAATGAAAAAACGATTAGATTAGCTTGAATTGCATAAAATAAGGGTGCTTTACCATCTCAACAGTTAGCGGGCAAGTATGCATAGGAGATAATTAATATGAGAAACACAAAGTGTAATCTTCACGTCTTAATTGTACTTTTTACGATACTTGCACTGGTTTTTCCCAGTGCAACACCAAGCGTATTTGCCCAAAATACCCCGCAGCCTGAAACTGTTACGATCGCAGGCACGATGCAATCGGAGCTAGGCTGCGATGGGGACTGGATGCCCAGTTGCGAGATTACCAACCTGACCTTCGACGCCAACTCAGATATCTGGAAAGGGACCTTCGAGGTCACCCCGGGAAACGATCAGGATAAAAAAGGCCCGCGGTATAAAGTTGCGCTGGATGGCTCCTGGAGTGAAAACTATGGAATGAACGCCAAGCGGGATGGCGCAGATATCCCCCTTGTCGTAGATCAACCTATCAACGTAACCTTTTATTATGATCACAAGACGCATGTGATCATCGATGATTACAATACTCCTATTATTGTCGCAGTAGGGGATTTCCAAAACCAATTAGGTTGTACACAAAATGATGATCCAAACTGCTTGCGGGCCTGGCTGCAAGACCCAGAGGGTGACGGCAGCTTTGTCTTTACTACTAGCGCACTTAAGGCAGGCACTTATTCGATCGCCTTAGCAATCAGCCAGAAAACGATCACCACTACCCTGGACCCGACTAGTTTTACCGTTGCCGAGGATAATGATGAGGTTTACTTCAGCTACGACCTGGCAAATGAAGAGTTGTATATAAGCACAACAGGTGCACCCAAGGGTAACCTGAATGCACAGAAAGCTATCTGGGTCAATCAGGATACAATCCTCTGGGATGTCATTGGTTCGTCGCGCTACCAGTATGCGCTGGTGTACTCTCCTGAAGCAGCCTTGGAGCTCACGGCTGATGGCATTTCGGGCGGTATCGAAGTCCCGCTCACGTATACTGAGTCTGGTCCTGGTGATGAGGTCCTGACGCAGAATCCTCACCTCAAAGGTTATTCCACTTTCAAGCTTGCCGAAGCTGACCTCGATGAGGTACCGCAGATGCTCCGCGGTCAGGTTGCAGTAGTCGCTCGTTATACTTCAGGGAAGATGGTGGATGCCACCGGCGTTCAAATTGCCGGCGTCTTGGATGATCTTTATACTTATTCCGGAAAATTAGGCGTGGAATTCGTTGAAGGAACGCCAACCCTGAGAGTATGGGCACCAACTGCCATTTCCGTTGGAGTCTGGCTATACGATAATGCCATGCTTACAAACGGGCGATTTTACCCCATGGAGCGCGACGATGCCACGGGCGTGTTTAGCATCACCGGCGAACCAGCCTGGAAAAACAAATTTTATCTCTACGAAGTCAAAGTTTTTGTGCCCAAAACCGGCAAAATCGAGACGAATTTGGTGACTGACCCGTATTCGTTCAGCCTATCAATGAACAGCACTCGGAGCCAGATTGTGGACCTTGCGGACCCAATGTTAAAACCCGCCGGCTGGGATACGTTAGAAAAACCTGAACTGGTAAACCCTGAAGATAGCATGATTTACGAACTGCATGTGCGCGATTTCAGCATTTCCGATGAAAGCGTACCAGAAAAATACCGCGGTAAGTTTATGGCTTTCACTGTAGATGATTCCAACGGCATGCAGCATCTGAAAGCGTTAGCTGAGGCAGGCTTGACTCATATTCACTTGCTGCCGGCGTTTGATATTGCCAGCGTGAACGAAAACTACTCTACCTGGAAAAGTGTGGATGAAGACTTGCTCAAAACCTACGGTCCAGCCTCTGAGCTTCAAGCCCAAGCGGTGGCGCAAATCAAGGCGCAGGATGGCTTCAACTGGGGCTACGATCCGTACCACTACACCACCCCGGAAGGCAGTTACGCCACCAATCCTTTTGGTTACGTCCGCATTAGAGAATTCAGGGAAATGGTGCAGTCATTAAATGAAAGCGGGCTGCGAGTGGTAATGGACGTCGTTTACAATCACACCTCCCAAAGCGGGCAGAATGAAAAGTCGGTGCTCGATAAAATCGTTCCAGGCTATTACTACCGCCTGGACCTAGAAGGAAATGTGGAAACCAGCACCTGCTGCCAAAACACGGCTACCGAGCATCGCATGATGGAAAAGCTGATGGTCGATTCAGTCGTAACTTGGGCAACCCAATACAAAGTGGATGGGTTCCGCTTCGACCTGATGGGGCATCACATGCTTAGCAACATGCAGGCGGTGCGCGATGCATTAGATGCATTGACACTGGAAAAAGACGGTGTGGATGGAAAGTCTATCTACGTCTACGGCGAAGGTTGGGATTTTGGCGAGGTCGCTAAGAATGCGCGTGGTATCAATGCCACCCAGCTAAATATTGGCGGTACGGGCATTGGCGTGTTCAATGACCGGCTGAGAGATGGCGTCCGCGGCGGCAACCCGTTTGATGACCCACGCTTACAAGGCTTTAGCACTGGCTTGTACCTCTTCCCTAATGCCGTCGAATCCCGAACACCAGAAGACCAGTTGGCAAAATTGCTGGATTACGCCGATTGGATCAGGATTGGCTTAGCGGGAAACCTGAAGAACTATACGCTCACCCAAAAGGACGGGAGGACGGTGGAGGGCGTACATATCACCTACAACAATACCCCAGCCGGCTATACACTCGACCCGCAGGAAAATATCATCTATGTCTCCGCGCATGATAATGAGACCATCTTCGATGCCGTCCAACTCAAGGCACCGGCAGAAGCAACCCTTGCGGACCGCATCCGCATGAACAACTTAGCACTCAGCGTCCCGATGTTCAGCCAGGGTGTGCCCTTCTTCCATGCCGGAGATGATATTTTGCGATCCAAATCGTTAGACCGAAACTCTTACGACTCGGGAGACTGGTTCAACCGCCTAGATTGGACCTACCAGACGAATAATTGGGGCGTGGGGCTGCCCGTTGAAGGTACAGATAGGTGGGATATTTACGCCCCCTTGTTAGAAAACCCTGCCCTCAAACCATCTCCGCAGCAAATTACCAATGCCGCCAGTGTCTTCAGGGAATTCCTGCAAATCCGCAAGAGCTCTCCACTTTTTCGGCTGACCACAGAACAGCAGGTCATGGATACCGTCTCATTTCTCAACACTGGCCCCGAACAAATCCCCGGTTTGATCGTCATGCGGCTGGTAGATGTCGAGAAGACCGACCCGAATTACCATGAAATCCTGGTGTTCTTCAACGCCAGCCCGGATACTGTTTCTTTCAGTGACAGTACTTGGATCGGCGCCGGTTTTACCTTGCACCCAGTGCTGGTCAACTCCGCCGACCCGATTGCAAGCAGAGCTGCCTTTAACCAATCAGCGGGTACATTTTCGATCCCCCCGCTGACAACCAGTGTGTTTGTCTGGGAGGATTAGAGCAATACCACCTTACGAGGCGGATTAGTTTCATGCTAATGAGGTGGTATCTCCCCTCCGTTCTTCATTCCTGGAACGCTTTTTGTAGACCAAGGTTCAACTATGTGTTGGTGGGCAAGCAAAGTGGTTTAATTTAAACAACAATATGTTGCAAATGGAAGTAACCTAATGGAAGAAATCGTCGTCGCCATGCACATGCACACCGTTTACTCGGATGGAAACGGTACGCATGCTCAATTAGCCGAAGCTGCGCTCAAAGCCGGCTTGGATGCTATCCTGGTCACCGATCACAACATTTGGGTGCAAGATGTAGAGGGGTATGTTCAGAAGGGCAAACACCGGGTGCTCGTCCTCTCTGGCGAAGAAGTGCACGACCAAACCTTAGAAGTTGGGAAAAATCACCTGCTTATCCTGGGCAATAACCGCGAGCTGGCGCGTTATGCTGCGGACCCACAAAAGCTAATTGACCAAGCCACAGCAGCTGAGGCTCTCACATTCATCGCTCACCCGATTGAAGACGCTCTGCCGGCTTTTGGAGAAGCTGCCTATGACTGGGAGGATTGGCAGGTTTCGGGTTATACCGGCATCGAACTTTGGAACCACCTGAGTGAGTTTAAATCCCGCTCGCAATCCCTGCCCAAAGCAGCCTTGCACGCGCTTTTTCCTGCCTTTATGCCTATGGGACCTCTGCAACAAACGCTAAGCCTATGGGACGAGCTGCTGCAGAAGAGCAAGCAGCCGGTCGTAGCCATCGGCGGTGTGGATGCCCACGAGCTTCGAATTAAACAAGGCCCGATTCGATTGGTGCTTTACCCTTACGAGCAGCATTTCCGCGCAGTCACCAACCACCTTTTCATCCCGAAGGCGCTTACTGGCGACTGGATGGAGGACAAGCGTATGATTTACGCCACTTTGCGCCAAGGACATTCCTTCGTTGCCTATGACCTGCCGCATTCCACGCGCGGGTTCCGTTTCACTGTCAACTGCGATGAAGGTACCTTCCTTATGGGCGATCGTGTACCAGCAGATTCTGGGCTAACTTTTCAGGTGCGCCTGCCCATGCGTACACACGTCCGATTGCTCAAGGATGGCAAAGTCGTCAAGGAGCATTGGGATCGCGAAGTGCTCACTCACATCACCAAAGAGCCTGGTATTTATCGCGCAGAAGTATATATAGATTATCTGGGCAGGCATCGCGGCTGGATCTTCAGTAATCCGATTTACGCGCTCTAAACAGTTTTATGCCATTGCTGCTTGGTAAATCCTGTGAGGGAATCGCAACCAAAACCCGCCAAACAGTTACTTGGTATAATCCTTGAAAGGAGCTATCCGCTTATGTTGTTGGAAACTATCGAGAATAAACTCCGCTCCATCTTTGAAGATACCTTAGATCGGTTGCTTTATCCTGGGGTTTCGCGCACATTAAGCAGCCAACTTGTGGCACTCATCATGGAACAGATTGAAGCCCAGCCAGAAGGCAAAAAGAAAGCCCCAGACCAAATTCAAATTTTCGTCTCCCCAGAAAAATGGGATGCCTGGCAATCAGCGCAGGATACGCTCACCAAAGCTGCTCTGGAGTTGGAAAATAGCCTTTCTGCGGAAGGCTTCCACTTCAAGCATCAACCACAATTTAACATATTAATGAACCCAAGGCTTGACGTCGACGCGATAGAAGTAAAAATCGGCTACACCCAAGACGCTTCTCCGCTCGAAAAGACTGCCCTTCAACCGGTGCCATGGCAGCCCTCGGAGGAGTTTATTCCCATAAACGCCTACCTGATTATCAACGGCAAGGAGCAAGTTCCCTTGCAAAAAGCAGTTATCAATATTGGCAGGCGCTCTACAAGCGATATTATCCTCCAAGACCCAATGGTCTCGCGAGATCACGCCCAGCTTCGCGCACAACAAGGCTATTACCTCCTTTTTGATCTCAGCTCGACTGGCGGTACCACAATTAATAATCATCGCATCCATACCGCCACCCTCAAGCCAGGTGATGTGATCCGCATGGGCAAAACCATTCTGGTCTATAATCAGGAGATTAGCGGCGTATCGGACGCAACTAAAGCCGCTGTGATCCCATCGGAGCCCAAAGAATGAACGCTGTTATCCTGCTTGCCCTAAGAATCTTGATCGTGGTGGTTCTTTATGTCTTCTTGGGCAGGGCTATATGGCTCCTTTGGAAAAGCATCGGCAGGCAGCAGGAAGCAAGAAGCAGCGAGGTCGTTCCCCCGCTCAGGCTTTCTTCCACGCTTTTAGGGGATCAGGGCGCAAAAACCTTTATCCTGCCTGAAGTTATTATTGGGCGCGACCTGAGCTGTGATTTTATCTTACCCCACGAGTTGGTTTCCGCCCGCCACGGTCGCTTTAGCTTTCATCAGAATCAGTGGTGGTATGAGGACCTCAAATCGACCAATGGCTCTTACTTAGAGGATCTTCGCATTGAAGAACCTATTGTTGTCAAAGATGGTGATGTCCTTTTTTGCAGTGAGGTGGATGTCAGCATCAATATTCAAGGAAAGTCTTAACTTAAATTTAGAGTGAGGTGGCTATGTCTGAAAATCAAGTTGCATTGGGGATTATTGGTGGCTCTGGGTTGTACTCCTTTGAAGGCTTGGAAAATCGCCGCACGGTCATCGTGGATACACCCTTTGGTTTGCCTTCTTCCCCAGTTATCCTCGGCGAGGTGCATGGCAAACAGTTAGCTTTTTTAGCGCGTCATGGGATTGGGCATACAATCTCCCCTTCGGAAGTCAATTACCGCGCCAATATCTACGCCATGAAACAATTGGGCGTCCAAAAGTTGATTAGCGTCAGCGCCTGCGGTTCCTTACGTGAGGATTATGCGCCTGGGCATGTGGTCGTGCCCGATCAGATTTTTGACTTCACACATAAACGCGAACGCAGCTTTTTTGGGGAAGGTTTGGTCGTCCACATCAGCTCAGCGGATCCTTTCTGCCCCGTGCTCAGCGCAGCCCTAACCAAAGCTCTCCAAGAGGAAAATGCCACAGTCCACACAGGCGGCACATACATCACCATCGAGGGTCCGCGCTTTTCCACTAAAGCCGAATCCAATATCTATCGCAGTTTGGGTATGTCCATCGTAGGCATGACCGCCTCCCCAGAGGTCTTCTTAGCGCGGGAAGCTGAAATTTGCTATGCTACCATGGCGCATGTCACCGATTATGATGTTTGGCATGTAACTGAAGCACCTGTCAGTGTGGAAATGGTGGTGCGCACCCTGAGCCAAAACACCGCTCTGGCACAGAGAGCATTGATTCGCTTGGTAGATATCTTGGATGAGCCTGAGTTCCAGGCGATGAGATGCGAATGCGACGAAGCCCTCAAAGATGCATTCATAACCGATATGGCAAAGGTAAAACCGGAGACGCGGGAAAAGCTGGATCTCCTCATCGGAAAATATACGAAGTCCTCTTGAACGATACTATCTCGCCCGCCAAACCCGCACCACGTTTTGATGCGCTAATCCTCGCTGGCATTTTCGTCTTTCTTTATGCCTTTGCCTTAGCGTTAGCACCAGCCGTGCGCATCCATGCAGATGCCTTCAACTTGGAGCTAAGCTATCTGGTGCCTTTCGCCGGCTGGCTGGCGGGCATGCTTTTGCTCAGGCTGGTTCTCAAAAAGCGCCTGCCAGCGGCGGACCCTTGGCTTCTGCCAATTATGGGCATGCTCACTGGTTGGGGTTTACTCACCGTATGGAGGCTTTCTCCAGCTTTGGGCCAAAAGCAGCTCGTTTGGTACTTAGTAGGCTGCTTGGTTATCGTCTCGGGTTTGTATATGCGCAATTTAATTGCTGCGCTCAAACGCTACAGCACAGTCTGGCTGGTCGCTGGCATTCTGCTCGTCATGCTCACCTTTTTCTTTGGTGTGCATCCCAGCGGGAGTGGACCAAAGCTCTGGCTTAATCTATTTGGTGTTTATCTACAGCCTTCAGAGCCTCTAAAATTGCTGATGATCGTGTATTTGGCTGCCTTCTTTGCCGATCAGATCCGCCCTAACATCTCTTTGATGGCTTCCATCTTGCCAACCGTGGTTATTACAGCGCTGATTGCTATCTTGCTTGTTTTCCAGCAAGATTTAGGCACTGCTGCGTTATTCGTGTGTATTTACGTTTTTATGCTCGTGCTCACCACCCGAAAGCGGCGCTTTTTATGGATTTTCCCTCTGGTTGTTTTAGCTGCAGGCGTAGCCGGCTACTTCCTATTTGACGTAGTTCGCGTGCGCGTGGATACCTGGCTAAACCCCTGGCTGCAACCCGCTGGAGCTTCTTACCAGCTTATACAAGCCCAAATTGCCATAGCTGCCGGAAAAATTTTCGGCACTGGTCCAGGCTTAGGCAATCCCGGATTTATCCCTGTGGCAGTCTCTGATTTTATCTTTTCCGCCATTGCTGAGGAAAGCGGTTTGCTGGGCACCTCAGCGTTATTATTGCTCTATCTGTTTTTGGTCGTGCGCGGGGTACATATTGCCCTTACCACCAAGACAACCTTTGGACGCTACCTCGCGTTTGGCATTTCGATTTACTTCACCATCCAAACCTTTTTTATCGTCGGAGGGAACTTAAGCCTGGTGCCCCTCACTGGCATTACGCTGCCGTTCCTATCTTATGGTGGCTCCAGTTTACTGACAAGTATGACGAGCATCCTTTTGCTGCTCTTATTAAGCGCTGAGAAGAGCAGGCAGCCTTTGCCGGCATATTCTCGCCGACCTTATCAATATCTAGCAAGTGTTCTAATTTTGCTTTTCATCCCTCTGTTTGCCAAGAATTTCATTATTTCCGTGGTCAATCAAGAAGAACTCATCTCAAAGCCAGAAAATTTACGGTGGGCTGTGTATGATCAATACTCTCCCCGTGGAGATATCGTTACGCTGAGTGATACGGAATTGGCAATCACCACTGGCACGCCAGGCAAATATGAGCGTTTGGTGCTCTACCCGCCGCTGAGCAATGTGATTGGCTATACGAGTGGCTTGTTTGGACAAACCGGCTTGGAACAAAGCCTCTACCCTTACCTGCGCGGCTATGGCAAGCCTTTTTCCACCTATTGGCAGCATGAGCTGCTCTATAACCAACCTCCGCCCGGCTCGGACGTACGGGTCAATTTGAATCTCAACCTACAAATTGCTGCAGATGAGCTGCTCGGCGACCAAAAAGGTGCAATCGTACTGATGAATGCACAAACGGGTGAGATTTATGCCCTCGCCAGCCACCCAAATTTCGATGCGAATACGCTCGAAGAGCAGTGGGAAAGCCTTATGGCAAGCCCCGATGCACCTTTGTTGAACCGCACCACCCAAGCTGCCTATCCCGTAGGTACGTTGATGAACTTGTTCGAATTGAGTGCCTTATGGAGCGAACAAACATCGCTGAGCAATGAACCAGAGTTGCCTTTCCACTTGGACCGCGAATGCTATCGCGCGATCCAAGCCGGCGCTCGTACCCTTGATACATTACGATATGGCTGTGAAAGTGCCGCTATAACCTTACGGAGCTCCCTTACGGAATTGCAGTTAGTCGAAACTGTGCGAGCCTTCGGTCTCTTCAGCGCCCCAAGCTTGGCGCTTGAGGTTGCTCCCGCTGCAGAAGACCCTATCGCCGCAGGAACCTTAGATACCTGGTTCCAAGCCCCTGAGGAGACAACGGTCAGCCCGTTGCAAATGGCTTTGGTCGCTGTCACACTCACGAATAACGGCAATCAGCCCGCACCGAAATTAGCCAACAGCTATCAAGATGAAAACGGAAATTGGATAGCTTTTGGGCAAAGTACTACCCAGCAACAAGTCCTCGATTCTACGGTAGCCTTCCGCATCCGAGAACGCTTGAAAGCTGAAAAACAAGCCATCTGGTACCAAGTTGGGCATGCAAACATAGCGGATGATGAGCCTCTCACCTGGTATATCGGCGGGACGACCCCAGAATGGACTGGTACACCGCTTGCCATTGCCATCGCCATCGAAGGTAGTCAGCCAGCCCTTGCCTTACAAATTGGCAGCGCACTGCTTAACCCTGCAGCGCCGTAAATACCTTACATCTTGATGCGCAGATAATGGCGCTTGCCGCACTGCAAAATGCAAGGCTGATCGATTACCAAAGCGCTGTCCTCAACCGTTTTACCATTGATTTTCACGCCCTGCTGCTCGATCAGCCGGCGAGCCTGGCTGCGGCTTTTAGCCAAATTATTCTTGACGAGAATATCCACAATGTTTTCCGGTTCGCTGAGGTGATATTCGGGCATATCTTCAGGCATATCGCCTTTCTGGAACATCACAATGAAGTTATCTTGAGCCTTATCGGCGGCTTCTTGCCCATAAAACACAGCCGTAATCGCATGGGCTAATTTCATTTTGGCATCACGCGGGTGCAGGCTGCCATTTTCCAACCCTTCCACAAAGGCATTCACTTTTTCAGGCGTCCAGTCTGTCGCTAAGCGCGCATAAACTGGCATGACCTTATCCGGCAGGCTCATCACCTTACCGTACATGTCTTCGGCAGTGGTGTTCAGCGGAATGTGATTGCCTAAGGACTTGCTCATGCGAACTTCTCCATCGGTGCCGGGCAAAATGCCCAGGATGATGCCAATATTGGGCTTCTGGCCATAAAAAGCCATTACTTTGCGCGCAGCGGTCATGATGTTAAAGAGCTGGTCCGAGCCACCCACCTGCACATCGGCTTCAAGAATGTGGGCATCGTACCCTTGCATCAACGAATAAAAGAACTCGTGCAAGTAAATGGGTTCATTTGCGTCCCAACGCTTGCGGAAATTATCGCGCGCCAAGAATTGTTGCACTGTGAAGTTGGAAGCTAACTCGAAGAGGTCTGAGAGCATCAGCTTGGAAAGCCACTCCGAGTTATAGCGCACATGCGTTTTTTGGGGGTCTAGAACACGGAAAGCCTGCTGGGCATAGGTTTCTGCATTTTTCATTACGGTTTCCATGCTAAGCTTTGGGCGCAATTTATCTTTATCCGAAGGATCTCCAATTAGTGAGGTGAAAGTCCCAATGAGAAAAGTAACATCATGACCTAGCTCCTGGAACTGGCGCAGTTTGCGCATTGTGACAGTATGCCCCAAATGCAAGTCGGTCGATGTTGGATCGTAGCCGCAATAAACCTTGAGCGGTCTGCCTTCCTTTTCAGCCTCAATCAGGCGCTCGCGCAGTTCTGCTGCCATCGCCTCAGCCAAAGCTGGATCGCCATAATCGACTCCTTGCATTAAGTATTTGACCTGTTCATCAATGTTCATCTTCGCCTCTACTTTTCTATCGATCTTGTCTGAAATAAAAATCCCTGATTATAGAATGTTGAATTTTACCATTTCCTAAAGGTTATTTTCGCTTTTGCAATAAAAAGCCCCCGCCAAAATGCAGGGGCTAAATCAAAATCGGCCACACTTACGCCGAGGTTTCATCCTCCGCTTGATTTTCATCCGCAGGTTCTTCCTCAGGTTGGCTTGGGGCTGCAGGTTCTGTTGACGCAGTCTGCGTCACGGATTCCGCTGTCGCTTCAATCTCAGGCTCAACAAGCTTCATTTCGGAGACATCGATGCCTTCCGTCTGGACTTCGCGGACAGCTTTAGGCAGCCAAACCGTATGCCGCAAGACCAGAATTAACAACGCTAATATACCCACAATCAACATCACCGTCTGATTGATGTTAATGGTTCCGACGGCAGAGGGATCGAGGCGGATAAACTCTAATCCGAAGCGAATAAGCGGATAATAGACCAAGTACATCAGGAAAAGATCCCCAATAAAGAGTTTATCCTTGTATTTCCTGGCAATGTAAAGCAGCAGCAAACCGCCTAAAAGGGTCAGCAGCGATTCATAGAGGAATAACGGATGGTAGCGTTCTACCGTTTCGAAGCCTGGCAGGCGGTGCGCTGGGTCAATATAAATTGCCCAGGGCAAATCCGAAGGAGGACCATACACTTCCTGATTGACAAAATTCCCCCAGCGGCCGATAGCTTGTGCAATCAATAAACCCGGAACAATAATATCAGTCCACTCGAAGAAATTTTGCTTTTGCGCGCGGCAATAGATGGCAAGCGCAATTGCCCCGCCGATAATGCCGCCAAATATACCCAACCCGCCTTTCCATATCTTTAGAATTTCCAGGGGGTTCTGAAAGTAGTATTGTGTGGTCAAGCCCATCGCAGCATTGGATGAAGACGGCGTAAGTACATGCCATAACCGCGCGCCAATAATCCCCCCAATGAGGAGCCACGGCAGCATGTCCCAGACCATTTCTGGGTCTTTTCCGCGGCGTTTGGCTTCTTGCGTCGCCAACCAAGCAGCGACCATTGCACCAGCTAAAATAATGAGCGCATAATAACGGATCATAACTGGACCAATTTGAATTCCTTGAGGCATAATAATTTCCTTTCAATTTAATCTTGTTGGGCTTGCTGCTCAGCCTGCTTACGGACGTGAAACAAACGCTGGATGGCAGTCAGGTTCCCTAAAACAGCAATTATACTAACAGAAATGAGCGGGATATGAAAGAGCAGACCAGGGATGAGGATGAGGTAACGTTCTACACGCGAGAGAATCCCTACCTTCGCCTCGAACCCCAAGGCTTCCGCGCGCGCCCGGGTGTAAGAAACTAACACCGCGCCAGCCGCTGCAATATAAGTAAGCATGATCCCAGTGCGATTGCCCGCTGTAGAAAAGTAATAAAGCAACCCGCCCAAAAGAAACAGTTCATCATAGCGGTCTGTCACCGAATCCAGAAATGCGCCAAAAGGAGTTTGACTGCCTTTCCTGCGCGCCAATGACCCATCCACAGCGTCCAGAGGACCCATCAGCATGGCAACCACACCGCCCCATGTTAAATGCCCTGCTCCAATGAGAAGCGCAGCAACGATGTTCCCAGCTAGCCCCGCTAATGTCACCATGTTGGCTGTGATTCCATGGGCGATACAAAAATCCGCGATTTTATTTAATGTCGGTTGGAAAGTACGGCGTAAAAAAGTTTCCAATCCTGGGGTTTGCTCTTGAGCCATAGCGCTCCTTCATTTTGGGGTGGCGTGCGCTAAGAGTATACCGCTATTCCTCATCCCTATCTTGGTCTTCTAAATAGACTTCTCGATTCTTACCGCCCCCTTGCGCTGGACCAATGATTCCACGCTCTTCCAACGCATCAATCAGCCAGGCAGCTCTCGGGTAGCTGATGTGGAGTTGCCGTTGGAAATAGGACGCACTTGCGCGCTGTGTGCGCCGCAGTAATTTGATCGCTTGGTCAATGAGAACTTCATCGCCATCTGATTCGCTTTGCTGTTGAATTATTTCTTCCCAGGGTGAGTCTTCTCTCGCTACATCGATTTTGTGCATTGCAGCCTGCACTTTTTGGGGTTCATCCTGAGGAGTGTGCGCTTGCCACCAACTAATCACCCGCTTCAGCTCTTGATCAGAAACCAACACACCTTGTGAGCGCTGCGGTACACCCACTTCCGGATGTAAGAAGAGCATGTCTCCTTTTCCGAGCAAAGTCTCAGCCCCACCTGTATCTAAAATCACACGCGAATCGACCGACGAAGCCACCGTAAAGGCGATGCGCGTGGGGAAGTTGGCTTTGATCACCCCGGTCACCACGTCAATGCTGGGGCGTTGGGTAGCAATGATCAGGTGGATGCCGACAGCCCTTGCCTTTTGGGCTAAGCGCACCAACGCACGCTCCGTTTCTTCTGGTGAGCTGAGCATAAGATCTGCCAGCTCATCCACCAAGATGACGAGGCGGGGCAGCTTTGGTTGGCCGGCATGCTGCATCTTTGTGTTATAAGAGTCCAAATTACGCGCATGCACCGCTTCTAACAGCTTGTAGCGTGATTCCATCTCTCCCACTGCCCATTGCAACACTTTTTTAATCCGTTCCACATCGGTTTCGACCGGTCCAAGCAAATGCGGCAAGCCATTAAAGCGCGTCAACTCCACCATCTTGGGGTCGATCATTACTAAGCGCAAATCTTCGGGGGTATTGTTCATCACTAAACAAGTGGTGATTGCGGCAATACATATGGATTTACCTGAGTTCGTTGCCCCTGCGATGAGCAAATGCGGCATGGTCGTCAAATCCGAAACCAGAGGCTGCCCTGATACATCCCTTCCCAAGGGAATAGCTAGCGGTGAGTTTATGCGCGTAAAGTTTTCTGATTCTAAGATTGGACGCAGTCTGACAATGGTATGCACCGCATTCGGGATTTCGATTCCCACATAGGATTTCCCCGGCACCGGCGCTTCGATGCGCAAGCGTTCGGCTTTGAGCGCTAAAGCTAAGTCTTTGGAGAGGCTCGAGATTTGTGCAATGCGCACCTTCTGGCGTTCTTCTTCATTAGCCCCCTTCTCGATATAACCTGGCTCTACTGCGTATTGCGTCACCGAAGGACCTACGCGGTAGCCAACCACCTTAGCTGGAATGCCAAAATCTTGCAAAGTTTTCTCGATGATCGCAGCGTTTGTATTAATGGTAGCCTGATTGGCGATAATAGGTTTTTCATCTTCCAGCAGGCTGAGCGGCGGGAGATCTTTAGAGCGTTCCAACGGCTTACCTGCTGAGGGTGTATCCACCAGTTCCAACCGTTGTTGTTTATATTCACGCGGGAGTGAAGCTTGTGTTTTAGGTTTGGGCTCTGTACGCACTGCTGGCTTAAACACCGCTGAGCTTTCCGCAGCTATAGGCTCAGTCACCGTTGGTAGATCGCCTTCAGGTACAGACGTAACCAGGGGCTGTTCGCTCGCCCTCTTGCGCGCCCACGACTCTACCCGTGCGAAAACGTTAAATCCATAAAGAAAAAGGATAAAGCTGAGGACCGCCAATAGAATCGCTGCCGGCACCCAGCCAATAAGGGAGACCAAAGGATGTGCCAGCCCCCATCCAATACTGCCCCCCAAGCTTTCCCCTTCTTCCACAATAAGAATATTTTCGCGTGCAAAAGCAGAAAGCGACCCTAGTAGACTCAACACCCCCAACTCCACTAAAATAACGCGCCCGAGCCTGAATTCCAGCTCCGCTTGGCGCTCTCGCGAAAGCAGCAGCCAAGCTCCTAAGAGTAAGGCGACAGGAATAATCAAGCGGCCAACACCGAACCAAATCGCCAATTGATGCAAGATCGCATCCAGCAAGATGCCATGTGTAAACCCTAATCCGCCTAAGAGTAAAACAAAACCAAGCGCGAGCAAAAAAACGCCAGCCAAGTCCCACCAGAAAGATACAAGCTTCCCAGCAGGTTCAGGACTGGTACTTGGCGGAGCATTAAGGTTTTCTAGCGGTATAGGTTTTATGCGCGCATCTGACTTAGCCGTTGTTTTAGCTTTTTCGTTTTTAGAGGTGGTTTTCGTCTTGAGCGTAGGCATCGTGAAATAAGCTTTCCTTGCTTAATAGACTGCAAATTCTGTGCCAGGTCTTTTCAGGGCACATAGGCTTATTGATCTTGGTCTGTTTGGGTTTCTGGGGTTGGCTTAACTTCAGCGTTAGTAACTTCGGCTTCCATCTTCATCAGGTTTTGTGCCACGCTTTCTAAGGCAATGCGTTGTTTGCGGTAAAGATCGGCTTCAGAAACAGACAGTTTGCGTGCCACCTCGCGCACTTTTTCGCCCTGGATAAACTTAAGATCCAAAATATTATATAAAATCCAATCCGAAGTGTATTTGCGCTCGCCTTCTGGTCTGGTCTGCTCGATAGCTTGCTTCAGCAAGGCGCGTAAAGCGTTTGTGCGGCTGCCTTCGTGTGATTCGCTTTCCGCCTGGACAATTTTGAGCTCTAAAAGCGAACTATTGGTCAGTTTAGGTCCACCCCAATAGTGAGAAAGGGCATCTTTAACCCAGTCCACAAATTCCGGCGGGACGTGCTGGGCACCGTTGCGATATAGACCCCGTTGGTTATAGCTAGCGCTGGCAATTAGCTCTTGAATGTAATCAACTTCCGGCTGGAGGGTTGATAGTGATTCCAGCACTTGCATTTGTAACGCCCGATCTTTGAGCGCCAAAGTTGCCCGTTCTGCTAACAAGTGCACCGCCTTTAGCTGCTCAGGCTCGAATTTTTGATCAGCTTCTAGCGGAAAACCACAGATGCCGAACAAACGGTATTGCCCTGGTTCGTCTAACTCGTATTCCAAAGGGATTAAGCCGAAACCATCCAAGTGGTAAATTCCCCTTGCTTCTTCGGGGGAATGATGGATTTTTTGGATGAGTGTATCAGAAACGGGCAAACTGTCTAAGATATGGCGGTCGCCTGCATGAATGATATAAGAAACCGTACTGCCTTCCAAAACGGCAATAAAAGCTCCAGGCACTTGCAGTTGATCGCAGATGGAGGCAGTGATGATTTCCAAGAATTGATCAAGATCCTTCTCCGTGAGCATGCGTTCTTCTAAGTTGCGAATCAAGCTCAAATCTTCTCGGTCTGCACCGAAAAAGAGCGCTTTTTCCAGGGCAGGTGCCACTAAAGTGATCACATATTCCAAGAGCATAATCGTCGCGATCATCACCACGGGCACATACGGGCTGTAGGGGTTCCCATAGAGTTCTCCATAGCGGCGGACCACGGTAGTCATCCCCAAGGTAACCACAGCCACGAAAGGTCCGCGCATCATCCAGCGGAAAAGGCGGCTTTTAATTGCGCGGTCGGTCCAATTGAACCCGAAGAACGAAACCACGTAAGCCATCGCCATCAACGAGACCACTGTAATAATGCTGCCAATTAAGTTCAAGATCCAAAAGAAATCTGGGTTACGGTAGAAGAGCTGGCTGCCATGCAGCAAGAATAGAATTGAAATAACAGCCGGTGCAATTGTGCCCACACAGAGGTACAACAACCGCCGGCGTGTGGTGGTGGTGTTGCTGCGCCGCACTGCCCGTCCCAAGTTATAAAACGAAAGCCCATTTACCAATAGGTAATACAGGTCAAAAAACCGCGTGCCACCTGTGCGCAGCAAGTAAGGCATAGGGCTCTCCTGGGGAGCCAAACTGCCGACCGTAATGCCTGCGGGGATGAGTGCAATCCAAACCAGTGCAATGACATAAAAAATCCGCACCAGCAAAGTGCGCCGCCCACGGCTGGGCCTGCCTGTAATCGTCAGCAATGCATCTGAAAAATGGAAGTAAGCTGCTGGCAGCATCGCCATAGCTGCCCAGCGGATTTGCAACCACAGTTGTATCAATTCTGGTGAATTGGAAATATTGGCAATGGTTTCTGTGGTAAACATCAACGCCAGCGTCGCCATCACGATCACAAACGTGCGCGCAAGTTTATCCTTGAGGTTGAACCCCGAGGAATACATTAATAAAGCGATAGCCGTGATTGCTACGCCAGCAGTAAATATCTGCGAGAGTGTTTCCAGGACTGAAGTTACTGAAACCTGTAAAAGTGAGTTCGAAATTGAAAAAACCATCACACGCGTTTTTCGAAAAATAATGCCGTTTCTTGATTAGGGAAATATTGATCAACGTAACCGCATAGTTGATAACCGAGCTTGAGCATCATCTTGATCGCGGGGTCATTACGGATTTGCAATTCCGTCAGAATACGGTTCGCCCCACGGTCATGCGCCCAGGCTTCGCCGGCTAAAAGCATGCAGCTGCCGATACCCTTTCGCCGCAACCCTTGTGCCACCACCAAGTCACTCACCCGGGCAGTAGCTCTAAAGCGCCGCAACTCCAGAGCCACATAAGCAATCACCTCATCCAAAACACAGCCAACAAAGATAGCATCCGCTTCATTCCAAGAGGCTAAGAGTGCTTCTTCATCTTTTGGGTAATTGAGCGTCACCGCTCGAGGAAGGTGAATGCGCTGGAAACTGCGTGAAAAGTTATCCTTCTCATCCAGTACTTCCATTTTGTAAGCATAGGCACTCTTAGAAGCATGATCCAATGCAATCATGCGGTCTAAATCTGCCTGCCGTGCGGCGCGAATCTCTAACTCTGCCATAGCTTAATCATATCCTATTCTGGTGGCGCCGTCACTTTGACGACAATTACACATGCTGAGGTTTCAATACCCTGATTATCCAGCGCGACCAAGCGCAGCATATACTCCCCAGGGACTAGATCCGTTGTGTACCAATAACCTAAGCTGCTCTCTAGCTGCACGCCGCTGCCGGCGGCGATCACTTGCCAGTTTGGCTCGCCCATAGTGGAATACTCGTAGCGGTAAGAGCCGTAATTAGGTGTGTTCACCGAACCAATTATCTCCACCACACCGCTGACTTCGTCACCATGCTTGGGTGAGGAGATTTCCAGCACGCCTGCAACACAGTTGCTATCGATGCCCTCGATTTGCGCTTGAGGATAGGGCGTTGGGGTTGAGGTAGCATCCGTCGGGATAACCTCTGGCAGCGTTGCCGTCGGAGTGGTCAAAATCTCAATCGTAGGTGTGGCGTAAAGCGGTTGTTGCGCAATCTCGCCTACCAAAAATGTTGCCACAATGAACTCCCCTACAGCGAGCAAGCCCAACAGCACCAAAACCGTTGTGGCAGAAGCCACTTTTTCGTGTGCCACTTGCCGTTCCAGCCCGAAGACCGAGCTGCGGCGCTCCTCGAGCGCAATCGCCAAACGGCGCAGATAGACAATCCCAACCACACCTAAGATCAGATAGATGGGGATCTCCATCTCGGCGAGGAATTTAATGATGGCGTCCATAGGCGTCTAAAGGGTAGAGCAATATTGCCAGAGCAATGAATGCCTAGAGCTCAGCCAGCACTCCTTTTATCAGTGTGGTCAGCTTAGGGACGATTACTTTGCCAGCTTCCAGCACCTCCTCATGGGAAGCGACATTTTTGCCGCTGAGGTCAATTTTATTAGAAATGCCGGAAATTCCCAGCACTTTCATACCTCCATGCTTCGCCACAATGGCTTCGGGCACCGTAGACATCCCCACGGCGTCTGCACCGGCTTGGCGCAAGAAGCGGCAGTCGGCTGGCGTCTCAAAGGACGGGCCAGAAAGGCACACGTACACTCCTTGCCGCACCGCAAGCGCATTGGCAGCACTGACACGTCTCGCTAGCTCGAGTAAACCTAGGTCATAGACTTGACTCATATCAGGGAAGCGCGGCCCAAATTCATCTAAATTAGGTCCGCGTAAGGGGTTTGGTCCCGTCATGGGCAGCAACGAGAGGTGATCTGTGATGAGCATCAAGTCTCCCGGGGAAAATTCTGGGTTCAGCCCGCCAGCCGCGTTGGTGAGGATGAGCGTGTGTACGCCCAAACGCTGCATCACGCGCACGGGCAAGCCAATACGGGACATGCTGTGCCCTTCGTAATAGTGCGCCCTGCCCTGCAGCACCAGCACAATCTTACCTTCCATCCTGCCGATGACTAAGCGCCCTTCGTGACCAGCCACCGTCGAGATTGGCCAGTGAGGAATCTCGCGGGTT
>BAABOD010000009.1:0-44986 GCA_040371255.1 Anaerolineaceae bacterium
ACATTTTCCTCCGATAATTAATTTTTTACCGCTCAAGTATACCGTATAAAAGGCAATTATTTTAAATGACTTCAGGTAATTTAGGCTGAATTAGGCATAAAAATAAACGTGGCAAAATTTCAATCCATGTTTGGGTGTGATAGTTTGGTTGACGAAACTGCTGGTTAAAGTATAATACTCGCCAGAAAGTCATTTGTTTTCATATTTGGAGGATGCGTTGAACACACCTATTAACATTGCAATTATTATTACCTCAATAGCTCTTATCGCGAGTATCTTGCTCCAGAGTAAGGGTATCGGCTTGGGTAGCCTTTCAGGCGGAGATACTGGCGGTGTCTATACCAAACGCCGTGGTGTTGACCGGATTTTGTTTTTTATCACCATTGGGATGGCTGTACTTTTTGTCATCTTAGCTTTGATCAGCGTCGTTATTACTGGATAAGCGCTTTTTGGATAACCTTAAGGTCCTTCAGAAACATCAAACGGAGGTTAAAGACAACTCGCCACTTCTGGGGGTTGTCTTTTTTTAAACCATGAAAAAGTTTCGCTGGCAGCTACTTATTATTTTGATCACTGGCTTGGTGGTTGGGCTTTTGCTCTTGCTGCAGCAAGGCAGCACTGCACCGGAAGTTGAGAGCACCATTAGCCCCATTTCCGGTGGAATTTACACTGAGGCATTAGTTGGCAACTTCTTGCGCTTCAACCCAATCCTCGATCGCTACAATCAGCCTGACCAGGACGTGGACAGGCTGATTTTCAGCAGCCTCGTAAAGTTCGATGCCAATGGTTTCCCTCAACCTGATTTAGCTGAAACTTGGAGCTACACCAGCGATGGCACGCGTTTTACCTTCAGCCTAAGGCAAAATGCTTATTGGCACGACGGCACCCCAGTGACCGCGCAGGATGTAGCATTTACCGTCTCGCTCATGAAAAGTGAGCATCAGCTCATCCCTGAAGACCTTCGCAAGTTCTGGTCGGAAATTCAGGTTGATGTCGTTTCGGATACTGTAATCGAGTTTGCCTTGCCCGAAGCCTTTGCACCATTTTTGGATTACCTCAGTTTTCAGGTGCTGCCAGTACATCTTTTGGGCAATTTAAGCGTGGATCAACTCGTTGATCATCCCTTTAATTTGGCACCTGTGGGGAGCGGGCCTTATAAATTTAGTAAGTTCCTCGTCGAGGATGGCATGGTGACCGGTGTAGATCTCGTTGCCAATGCAGATTTTTACGGTGGTCGACCTTATATCGATGAAGTCGTTTTCCAATACTACCCGTCAGAAGCGCAGGCTTGGGCAGCGTATCAGGCGGGGGAGGTCGATGGTATATCTGCAATTTCCAATGATATCTTGCCGGAAGTCCTAGCAGACCCGACCCTAAAACTTTATTCCAGCCGGATGCCGCGCTTGAGTATTGTATTCCTCAATCTGAAAAACCCCGCCAAACCGTTCTTACAACAAGCTGAGTTCCGTCAGGCACTGATGCTATCGATCAATCGGCAGGCAATTTTGGATAACTTGCTGCTGGGTCAAGGGATTTTAGCTAACGGTCCGATTTTGCCAGGTAACTGGGCATACTACCCAGACCTAAGCAGCTATAGCTATGACCCAGATTCCGCAGCTCAACGTATCGCAGCTTTAGGGATTACGCGTAATGAGGCTGGGGTTATGGTGACAAGCGAAGGTGTGGAAGTTCGTTTGGTATTGTTGGTTCCGCAAGATACACTGCATCAGCAAATTGCAGAACAAATCAAACAAGGCTGGGAAGCTGTTGGCATTGCAGTAGATTTGCTTGTGGAACCGCACGATCAAGTGGTTGCTCGCTTAGAAGCACATGATTATGATGCGGCACTTGTGGATATTGACCTTTCTGGAACACCGGACCCGGACCCTTATCCATTTTGGGCGCAGTCTCAAGCTCAGGGAGGGCAGAACTATTCTCAATGGAGTAATCGCGCTGCGAGTGAATACCTTGAGCAGGCTCGGGTTACAAACGATTATGAGCTCCGCACCAAACTTTACCGCAACTTCCAGATCTTATTTCACGAGGAGCTCCCTTCGCTGCCGCTGTTTTACCCGGTATACAATTATGGTGTCCGTAACACAGTTTATGGGGTGACCGTTGGCCCAATATACGACCCCAGCGATAGGTTGAAGGATCTCGCTACTTGGTACATCTTATCCGGGAGAGCAACACCTGAAATAACCCCAACGGCAGAGTAAAATTGTGGGAGGTGCCAATGGCTGCACAATATCAAAAAAAACCTGGCTATACGGAGCTTATTCATGAAGCAGGCGTTTCTAAAGCTGATGCGCGTTTGCGTGTAGTCGGGGCAATCGATGAGGCTAATGCAAGTTTGGGTTTAGCCAAAGCATTCCTTTCCGATCAGGCAAAAAAAGATCTTATTTCCTCTTGTCAGCAGGTACTCTCTCTTATTATGGCAGTAATTGCTGGTTGGAAACATAAAAACACCCCACAAGAGCTCGAAGATGCATTAAAACGCTTGGAGCAGGAATTAGCATTGCTTAAAGCAGATTACCCCTTGCCCAATGAATTTATCCTACCGGGTGAAACGCCTGCATCAGCTGCCTTAGACTTAGCTCGGACAGTGGTGCGCCGCGCTGAGCGTGAAGCAGTTTGGTTAGCGCAAAATGAAGGTAACGTCAGCGATACAATCCTCACTTACCTCAACAGATTATCTTCAGTGTGCTTTTCCCTCGAAATTGCAGAGTTATCAAAGCCATCCGCAGGCTAAAATCAGAAGGCTGACATGATCGGGACATTGTTGAATGTTGCTACGATATTATTAGGCGGGCTCCTTGGCCTTTTGGCTGGTAGCCGCATTCCAACTAAATTCCGAGAGACACTCGTCTCTGCGATGGGGTTATTTACTTTAGCTTATGGCATCCGCATGTTTGGGGAGACTGCAAATATCCTCATCCCTTTGGCTAGTTTGGTCTTAGGGACGATCTTAGGCGAATGGCTGAAAATTGAAGATGGGCTGGAGCACTTAGGCCAAACCCTGCAAGCAAAAGTTAACCGTTCTGATCAAGCGTTGAGTGCCAACGCGAAGCGCTTCGTCGATGGCTTTGTGACAGCTTCGCTGCTTTTTTGCATTGGACCGATGGCAATTTTAGGCTCTATACAAGATGGCATCAGTGGAGATTTTCAGATGTTAGCGGTCAAAGCAGTCTTAGATGGTTTAGCTGCAATGGCATTTGCCTCAACATTGGGTGTGGGAGTGCTATTTTCGGCAGCGATCGTGCTCATTTATCAGGGAGCTATCAGTCTATTGGCGCAATGGATTGGTCAGGGCTTTAGCACGGCTGTTGTCAATGAGATGAGCGCAGTGGGTGGGGTGATATTAGCAGGCATTGCGATCAGCAATTTATTGGAGATCAAAAAAATCCGTACAGGGAGCTTTTTACCGGCATTGTTTATTGCAATTGCAATTGTTATAGCGCTCAATGCCTTTGGTGTGGTAATTTGATACCAAACATAAAAAACCCCACAGAGGAATCTGCGGGGTTTTGCGTTTTAGATTGTAATCGCGCTTCACTCACTCGCTGAAGCTAAAGCGGATTCAACAGTGGCAACTAATTCGTTAGAGTACACCAGCGTGCCATTTACGGAAAATACGGGCGTAGCGTTCACCCCTAAGGTGGTGGCGTAAACTTTATCTGCTGCGACATCATCAAGGTGTTCGTCGGACTGTAAACATTGCTTGAAAGCCTCAACGTCCAAACCCACTTTTTTGGCATAATCAATGAGGTTCGATTCGGTATACGCTCCAGTGTAGGTGTTATAGGTGAAGAGTTGGGTTTTATACTGCCAAAAAGCATTTTGATCAGCTGCACAGTAAGCTGCTTCGGCTGCTGCGGTTGAGTCTTCAGCTAAGAAAGGAAAATTGTAAAATTTTAGATAGACTTTACCTGTATTGACATATTGTTCGATGAAATCCGGCTCCATATTTTCTGAGAATTCTTTACAATGGCTGCAGCGGAAGTCTGAAAATTCCTCGACTTTAACGGGGGCATTCGGATCACCAAGCGCAAATCCGTCTTGATTGGGCAGTTTGCTTGTCTCTGCTGGCTGGTCGAGCAGCATTTGGACTCCAAAAACAATCACGGCAATAGCGGCGACGGCGATGATGATGGTGATTGTAGTTTTTCGCGAAGCAGCTTTGCGTTGACTGCGAATTTTTTCTCTTTGAGTATTTGTCTTGGGCATATTCATGAACTCCGCACTTATATAATGATGCCTGATTTTGCCATAACTAAGGGGAGATGTAAAGTTTTAGTTAGAAGGTGTGTAAAAAAGTGGTTTTTAGAGGTCTTTGCAATAAACTGGGATTAACTTCCCTTCCTGCTGGAAACCTAAGCTTTGATAAAACTTCAGTGAAGTAGCATTGTCGCTTTGGGTGTTTACGCTTAGCGTGGTAATACCTTTTTCTAAGCAGTCCATAAACACATTTTGGACCAATGCCCTGCCAAGGTGCTGGTGTTGGGCTTCGGGAGCAACGGCTAAGCGGGCGAGGTGAGCAAAGCTCAAAGTGGATGTGCTTATTTGGTAGCCGACAATGTGCCCGGAAGCTACCGCAACCGTACTATAGTTCGAATCCTGATAAGCATGCTGCAGGCTAAGGCGGTTCATCTGCCAGGCAGACGAGAAAGCTTGTTCGTCGAGTGTCTGCACAGCGTCTAAGTCTCGGGCTGTCATTGGACGGATAAAGAATCCAGCCGGTGTGCTAATTTGCGCTGATTCAATCTCTATTTCCCGCATGAGCGTGATGATTTGTGTATTAATGGAGAAACCATTGGCTGCAAAAAGAGCCTCCGTCCAATCAGCTAGTGAAAGTGTGTAGAGTTGAGTGACGCCCTCAGACTTTAGATAGGGAAGAGATTTTTGTAATAGTTGGGAAAAGTAATGCGCATGGCGTCCATCCCTAAGGCACACAAACAAGCGGACCCAGGCTACAGGCGGGTTTTCTGGCTCGATAGAGATCAGGGCTTTAATTTCATCATCGGCAATGAGAGCTAAGCAGCCTGGCTGCTCTAAGCGCAGATATGGAGAAACCCAATCCAAATGTTGGAAAGATAAATGCCCAGCTTGGATGAAGCTGCCCGCTTTTATTTTTGGATGGACTCGTACGATTTCTTCTGACACGCAGAAATTTTACTCTGATAGCCTAATTAAGTGCGAGATTTCTTCAGCTTTAGATCATCAGCGCTGGAAGACAATCTGTCCATCGATAAGCGTCATATCTGGTTGAATTTGCCAAAGCTCAGAAGGATGGATCGAGAATGGATCGCGAGGGAGAACAATCAGGTCAGCAGGGTTTCCTGGGGCAATTTTGCCATAAGAATTGCCTAAGCCGCATGCCCGGGCAGGGTTGAGGGTATAAGCTGCGAGCGCATCAGATAAGCTGAGACGCTGCTCTGGATGCCAACCATCAGGTCCGGGTACGCCATTTGGGCGCTGGCGAGTTACTGCGGCATGTAACCCCCAGAATGGGTTCGCGGATTCAACCGGAGCGTCTGAGCCGGCTATCAGTACGGCGCCCTGTTTTTGAAGAGATGCATAAGCATAGGCATTTGCGCAGCGCAGACCCCAATACTTTTCTGCCATTTCCATATCGGAAGTTGCATGGATAGGTTGCACCGAAGCGATAATATTCAAAGCTCGAAACCGCGGTAGATCTTCGAGGGAAACTAATTGGGCGTGCTCAATGCGGTGGGGGAGGTGTGGCAGATGCTGTGCACTTTCATAGTCTCGTAAGCGTTCAAAGCCGTCGAGAACCGCCCTAACAGCCGCGTCGCCAATGGCGTGGATAGCTAAGGGCAAACCCAGAGCAGCAGCACGTACGCCTTGCTCGTAAACTGAGTCAGCATCCATGAGCAGGATACCTTGCGACGTTGAACCTTCGTAAGGCGCAAGCATAGCTGCAGTCTGTGGACCCAAAGCACCGTCAGCAAACAGTTTTAGCCAGCCTAAACGCAAGTGTTCGCTGCCAGTGCCGCTTTTCAATCCGAGTTGCGCAACTTCTTCTATTTGAGTGACAGGCAAGTTTTTGCACACTCTCATTCGGAGTTCACCATTAGCTTCTAAGGCTTGCAAAGCTTCTAAGCAATCCAGACCATCAAAATCGTGCACGCTGGTAATGCCCATCGAAAGTAAATGCGTTTGCGCTTGCTTGAGCAATTCTTGAAGATGAATGTCTTTTAAAGGTGGGATGACCTGATCAACTAATGCCATCGCATTTTCGAGCAGGATGCCGCTGAGCGTGCCATCTGCATTGCGCAGTAACTTACCTCCAGGCGGGTCAACTGAAGCGTCGGTAAGCCCCGCGAGGTGCAGGGCAGCGGAATTGACCCAGGAAGCGTGAAAGGATTTTGCGTAAAGTACTGCTGGTCTGCCTGCGCAAACAGCATCAAGTTCCTGTGCCGTGCCATAACGCGCTGGCTGCCAAGCGTTGTGATTCCAACCAAAACCGATGATCCAGGCATCCTCAGGTAAAGTTTGGGCTGCGTGCTGCACTCTGTGCAAGCACTCTGCGAGTGAATCGGTTTCGCAATCCACGGCTGCCAAGCGGTAAGAGAGGCTGGCAAAATGTAAATGGGAATCCGTCAACCCAGGCCAGACAGTTTGCCCTTGAATGTCAATTCGGCGGCTGTTACGCCTGAGGTTTGGGTCAAGGCTTTCTTCAGCGCCAAGGCTGTGAATGCGCCCATCGCAAATGAGCATGGCTTGCAGCTGAGTTGAAGGAGAATAATCGGTATAAAAGCGTCCGTTTTGTAATAGAATATTTTCAGTCATTGATGCCAACTTGATCCAAGAATTGATTGAGTTCTTCGTCAGAATAGTAATAGATAGTGATGCTGCCACCTTTTTTTCCAGGCTGAACAGCTACTTTTGTTTGAAAGTGCTGACGCAAACGCTCTTCCAAAGCGATGATTTCTGCTGGTTTAGACCGTTCGGGGGTATGGGTTTCTGGTTTACCCTGCAGCTTGCTCACCAGCAGTTCGGTTTGACGCACATTTAGCCCAAGGTTCAATACGGTTTCTAAGGCAGCATTGATAGCTTGGGTAGAATTTAGGCTGAGCAAAGCTCGCGCATGCCCCTCGCTGATTTTATCTTCCAGCAAAGCCTGTTGGGCGCTTTCCGGCAAATTGAGCAAGCGCAACGTATTTGTCACTGCAGCGCGGCTTTTGCCCACGCGCTGGGCAATTTCCTCATGTCTCAAAGAGAATTCATCGACGAGCAACTGATATGCTCTAGCGCGTTCGAGTGCATTCAGGTCCTCGCGCTGAATGTTTTCGATAATCGAGTACTCTAACTGCTCCTGGTGGGTTGCGGTGCGCACGATCGCAGGCACCTCACTCAAGCCCGCTAAACGCGCTGCACGCCAGCGCCGTTCTCCAGCGATGAGGTTGTATGTATCGGCATCCTCCGTTTGCACCAGAATTAGCGGTTGCAAAATGCCATGCTCTTTAATGGAATTCGCTAAATCTTGCAAGCTTTCGGCATCAAAAACCTTGCGAGGCTGCATGGGGTTAGGCTTAATTTTGTCGATAGAAATTTGAACTACCTGGTTTGCATTCGAGGAGAGGGTCTCTTGCTTCCATTCAGGAATGAGAGCATCCAATCCTTTCCCGAGTCCACTTTTTCGTGCCATTGTTACTCCTCTCCCAGGTTAATATGAGTTCCATTCGAAGCCAGCAGCTCGACTGCTAAGGCTTGGTAGGCTTTGGCGCCGTTAGATTCAGGCGCATAGACGGAAATGGGCATCCCAAAGGAAGGTGCTTCAGCTAAACGTATGCTGCGGGGAATGAAGGTATTAAATACAAGGTTAGGAAAGGCTCGTTGAACTTCCCGCATCACATCAGCTGAAAGGTTTGTCCGCCCATCAAACATGGTTAGCAACACCCCTTTGATGCTCAATGCGGGAAAGAGGTTTTGCCGCACTCGCGTAAGTGTTTTAGTCAATTGACCTAAGCCCTCCAAGGCTAAATATTCACACTGGACGGGGATGATCACGCCGTCAAAGGCAGCCATCAAGCCATTCAGCGTCAGCAAACCCAAAGAAGGCGGGCAATCAATCAAGATGTAATCATAGCGGCTGCGTAACGGGTCTATAACCTTGCGTAATTGCGATTCACGTTCGGGCAGGTCGATTAATTCGATGTCAGCTCCAGAAAGATTGGGTGAAGAAGGGAGCAGCGAAAGGCTGTAGTGAGGGTTATAGAGAATATTCTCTTGAGTGGGTTGAGCGCCAATTAAAACCTCATAGGTGCCTCTTTCTATGCTGTTTTTATCAAGGCCCAAACAGGAGGTTGCATTTGCTTGGGGATCAAGATCCACCAGGAGAACTTTTTGACCGAACTTGCCTAAGTATGCCCCTAAGTTGATGCTGGTTGTCGTTTTGCCGACCCCGCCTTTTTGGTTAACGATGGAATAGACTCTACCCATAACTGTTTCTCAAATAACCTGTACTTGGGCTTGGTATATTTCCTGCGGGCGCGGGATGCTCTCTAAGTGCCGGCGGGTGACCGACCAGGCAGCGATTTGCACAGCAAAACGCGCAGCTTCCCATGGATCATTCGTTTTGTACAGCTGGTGAAAAAAGCACGCCGCAAAGATATCCCCAGCACCCGTATCATCTTCTAGCTTTACTTTTGGCGCGGGAAAACGGCGGGCATCGCCGTTCCAATAAACACGAGCGCCTTGGGCATTTTCTGTGATGACCAAAAGCGAACAAACTTCAGCCAGCGATTCTATTTCAGCTTCGTCGCCATCCAGATCCTCAATGCTCAGAACCACGGCATCGGCAGCTTGCAGGAGCTCTTGGCTGTAGAGCCATTTCCGCTTGGATACTTGCCCCATCTTGTCTGCTTGTCTTAACCACCCTTGTGCTGTTAGGCAGAGCAAATTTGATGAAAATGCAGTGTAAATTTGCGGGTCGACTTCATCAGCTACGGGACCCAAATGCACAATGGAGGCATTACGCCAAGCTTCGGGAACCATCTCGGTGGTGAGGGGTTGAGCGCGGTGAAAAAGCAGCTGTTGCCGACCGGTTTCCGTTTGCAGGTTGCGAAAAGTCGTATTGTGCTCCGAAGGAATCATGCTTACTTGTATATCTTTGAGCGCAGCCAGGTCGAGCTCTGGTGAACAGCTGGTAAGGACACCAACCTGGTGCCCGAGTGCAGCTGCAGTCAAGCCGGCATAGCTGGCTGTGCCACCTAAGCGCCAGGAATGGTCATCGATTAAGTCCTGGGTAACATGCCCTACGATCAGATAATCGATGGGTGGAAGATTATTCGTTGACATTGGCTCCAATAATTCCGCAATGAAGGTACCAGAATTGGTTAAGTTAATTACTCCTGAAAATTAGCCGTATAAGCAAAGGGTTACTTGGCGTACCTTTCATTGACGAAATTATAGCATGATAAAATTAAACGTCCTATAACTAATTGAGGTTTTTCTATGGTAGACGATTTAACCACATACCATCAAGCCCTAAATGATTTTAGACGAGCGCGCTCTAAGGCAGCGATGCAACGGTTTTGGGCGAGCATTCAGGGAAAATCGCTCAACCTTTTGCCCTATGATAAGATTTCGAGCACCCTGCAGGCTGTCAGCCGTACCGATATCGGTTTGCAAAATGTAAAACTCAAAGACATTATTGGCAGTGTTGGGCGCGCTGATGATTTTACGAGCGACTTCTTACCTTTGCGAGATGGGGATATCCATCGATGGGCTCAAGTAAAAACTGCGATGACGAGTCCGGCTTCGGCTGGGGTTCCACCGGTACACCTTTATAAGGTTGGTGATGCCTACTTTGTTTTAGATGGCAATCATCGTGTTTCAATCGCTAAGCAAATGGGCATGGACGAAATCGAAGCGTATGTTACTGAGTTTAAAACGCGTGTGCCCGTCTCATCCTCTATTACCCCAGAAGAACTTATCCTCAAATCCAAATATGTGGAATTCCTTAATAACACCAGGCTGGACCAAATCTTACCGGGTGTTGATTTCAGTCTTAACTATGTAGAAAATTATCCGCTGCTTGAGGAGCACATTGCTGTTCACCGGTACTATATGGGCATTGAACAGCAACGCGAAATTGGTTACGAAGAAGCAGTCCGGGATTGGTATGAAAAGGTTTACCTGCCTGTTGTGAAAACGATTGAATCTTCTGGGCTACGCAATGAATTCAAAGATATGACCGTGACTGATCTGTACTTGTGGGTGTTGGATCAGCAAACCTTGTTGCAGGAGGCACTCGGCATCCCGATTAGCACTGAACATGCTGCTGAATATATGGCTATGCACGAAGGCAAGCTGGTCAAACCTCTGAGCAGCCGTGGGGAGCAGCATTTTGAGGAAACCGTCTTTTCAGTACAACCTGCTGAGGCGATCAATGCTTACTTGTACTCCCGTATGCAAGATGATTGCTTATTTAGAGATATCTTGGTTGCGATAGGCGACCACGACGAGACCTGGAACGCCTTAGAAGAAGCGATTTTAATCAACCACTGCGCTAATGGACATATTCGCGGCTTGCATGTGATCCACCCAGAAGATCGCATTGATGAGGAAACCCATCACAAAATGGAAGTTCGTTTTGAGCAGCGCTTAAAAGAGGTTGGAATCCAAGGAAAACTTCTCATCGTGAAAGGGGATATCACCAGCCGTATTTCTGAGCATAGCTTGCTCAGTGACTTGCTGGTATTACGCTTGAACTTTCCTCCGGGTGGGTTGATCGACCGGCTGACATCAGGGATTACATCCATCCTGCGTAATGCAAGACGCCCGGTGTTATTGGTCAAAGAGAATGTTCTCCCACCTGAGAAGATGTTGATTGTTTATAACGGTAGCGCAAAAAGTAAAGAAGCTTTGTTTATTGGGGCGTATTATGCTGCCCGTTGGGGAACGCGGTTAGCTCTTTTTACGCTTGATGAAGACACAGAGATGTTAGAAACTGAGATAAACTATGCAAAAACTTATCTGCGAAAGCTAAATTTAGACTTCGAATACGTGATTAAGCGAGACGAACCGATTGTGGAGGCTATCTTGGAAACCGCTGCGAATGTGACTGCAACCATGATTGTCATGGGTGGCTATAGCGGAGACTCCATTTTTGATCGCATCTTCGGCTCTGAAATTGACACGCTTTTGAAGGAAACTTCTCTCCCGATTCTCATCAGCTAATTAGTGCAATTATTCTAATTGGCATTCTGAAAGGATTTCATCACCACATTTTCATCTCTGGCAGAGTAAAATAGGTGGCATGAGCCAAAAAGAAAGCCATCTGCGCATCTCCGATTTGCGTGAAGAGAATCGACCGCGGGAGCGGTTGATTAGCGAAGGAGCGCAAGCGCTGAGCGATGGCGAACTTTTAGCGGTTTTATTGGGCAGCGGCATGAGCGGTAAAAATGCCATCGATTTGGGAAATCAGATCTTAAAGGAATTGGGCGGATTTACTGGAATTCATAAAGCAGATATTGCAAATATTCAAGAGATACCCGGCGTGGGGTTGGCTAAAGCTGCGCGTATCAAAGCTGCCGTAGAGCTAGGCAACCGCTTAGCCAAGGACAATCCAGAAGAACAACTGATCATCCGCAGCCCAGAAGATGTGGTCAAGCTGGTTGGGCTGGAGCTGCGGGGTAAAGAGCAAGAAGAATTGTGGGTACTGTGGCTCAATGTGCGCAATCATGTGCTTGGCATCGATCGGCTGTATCGCGGTTCGCAGGATACTTCCACTGTGCGTATAGGTGAGGTTTTCGCCCGTGCCATCCGCAATAGTGCCTACGCTATCATCGTGGTGCACAACCATCCTTCAGGGGATAGCAGCGAAAGCCCTGAAGACGTCAATCTCACGCGCGCTGTTGTGGAGGCAGGTAAGCTGCTTGATGTACACCTCCTTGACCACATTATCATTGGTCAAAGGGATTACACCTCAATAAAAAAGAACCACCCAAGCTTGTGGGCTTGAGATTAAATCTTGTTTTCGACAAGCAATAAAAAAAGCCAGTGTGAATTGCGGAGCACTGGCTTTTTTCGCTTAGTTCGGTTTTACAAAGCAGCTCGTGGAGATGACCCCGGGACCGGCGTGCACCACAATGGCTGGTGGGCAGGTGTAGATAGGGATATCTGGAAGGTCTAATTTATCCTGCAGCTCGGCAGCCAGCAGTTTGGCTTGGGATTCTGCACCGCCGTGACTGATCGTTAGATGTGCGCCAGGGTTACCTTTGCAGATTTCGATATCCATTTCCACAATATTTGCAAGCGCCTGGCGGGCGGTACGCACTTTATCAAAGGGTTCAATTTGACCATCAATGAAGGTAAGGATTGGCTTGATCTGCAGCATGCTGCCTATCAGGCGTGAAGCCCCACCGATACGACCGCCTTTATATAAGTAATCTAAAGTATCAACCATAAAATAAACCCGCTCGCGCTCCATCATAGATTCCAAGTTTTGCAGTAAGCTATGGATATCCATGCCCTCATCTGCCCATTGCTTCGCTTGAAGCACCATCGAGCCTAGTCCGCCGGCAATACTCTTGGTATCAATAATGTGAATGTCTTCCGAATGAAACTCCTCGGCAGCGACGCTGGCGCTGCGGAAAGTCCCGCTCAACTTTTGGGAAGGCGCAATCACTAAAGCAATGTCCCCTGCTGAGAGGATGCTTTCGTAGATTGGTGCGTAGAGTGTGGGGGGCGGGGCAGCAGTTTTTGGAAGTTCTTTGGAGGCTAAGAGCTTTTCCATAAAAGTTTGCGTATCGAGCTCGTAGTCATCGTGATAGGTTGTCTCCCCAAAAATAATGATTTGAGGGAGCACATGTATTCCTTGGGCTTTCAATTTCTCCACAGGGATTCCGCAAGTGGTATCGGCAATAATTTGGATCATTACACTCCTTAGTCAGAATATAACAACTTAAGTTTGGTATAAAACTTCTAAATAAATTAACACAAAAACTTGCATAATGATATCAGCAAAAATGCAGAATTTGGCAGCACTCAATCAAAAAAGATTATTTGAGCGCTTTTCCACAATTCGGACAGGTACTTTCGTGTTTATCTAAAATAAAACCGCAATTTGGGCAAGTTATCGGTTGGGATTCTCCAAGCGGTGCGCCACAAGCCAAGCAGCTTGGCGTCCCTACAGGGTTAGCCGTTAGGCAGTAAGGGCAAACAAGCCTTTGGAGGCGTTCTGATAGCACGTATCCTGTACCGTGTTGACGGGCGTATTCTTCAAGCGCTTGCAAGACGTTTTCTTGCAGCTGCAAGGATTCGAGATCTTGAGCAAGGTCATCAATTCTCTCGAGTAAACTCCAAGGATTTTTGAGCGCCCCTAGGGCTGTAATCCCCATACTGGCAGCAACGCCAAACCAAGCTTGCTTGCTGAGTTGTACGCTCACACCGTCGGATACCTTTTCTATGGTGACGGTCAATGCTGTTGGTCCTCCGGCAAGAATTTTCTCTCGGGTTGCGATTTGTACCGCTAATCGTTTACCATCTCCAATCCGCTGAACTTGGTAATTACCGCGATTAAAATGCGCGATGAGCATATTTGCCAACGCATCGGGTGTCAGATCTCCGTGAAAAATCTTTGTATCCATAGCTGCTTCTGCCTTTAAGCAGTTAGATTATAATCGGGATAATGCTTACAAAGGAAAGATTTTATGAGGTATAGAAAGACTTATTGGTTCATTGGGCTCATCGTGGTGCTTGCCTCTGTAGGGTTTTTAGGTTTGAGCATCTTGCGTGCGCCTCAAAGAACCGTGTATGCACAGTTTCCGACAGTTTCGATCCCAACAGTAACCAGTTCTCCGCGCGGGGCTTATATTCGTGTTTTAGTCACCTCAACGGAATACGATCCGATAAATGTGCGTTCGGGGCCCAACTCGACCTATCAGCTGGTAGGAACCCTGCTCCCAGGGCAGGAAGCCCCCGCCTTAGGTTACTATGGAGATTATATTCAGATTGAATACCCTGGCGGACCGGGAGGGAAAGGCTGGGTGTTTGCTAACGTTGTGGAGGTGTATGGTGGTCCAATCCCCCTTTTGGAACCACCGCCAACTGAGACGCCGGCTGCAACCAACACGATTGATCCTACCTTAGCCGCGCAGTTTATTATCACGGTACAACCTACCAGGTTGCCCACTTATACTGAGCCGCCGCCTTTGAACATCCCTACTTTTGAAACTGACTTGGGTACGACGGCACCAGGCGGGCTTCCAGTAGGCTTGGTTATTGTAGTTTTGGCAGGTTTGGGCGTATTTCTCACGATTATTGCCATCTTGCGCCGCGGTTAATCCTTTGAAATTGCTGGGATACCGCTCACTTCGTAAAAATGGATTGTAGTTTTCTCATTTAGCGGTGAATTTCGCTATCGTGTTAAAATAGACGCCTATGGAAGTTAAGACTGTTGCTACCAACCGCAAAGCGCGTTTCGAATATCAGTTGTTGGAAACCTTTGAGGCTGGTTTGGTGCTGAAAGGCACTGAGATCAAGTCGGTCCGTAGAGGTCAGATAAGCTTGCAAGAAGCTTATGTGCGCACGGACGGCAAACAAGCTTGGCTGGTGGGAGCGCACATCGCGCCTTACGAACACGCCAGCGCGTTCCAGCATGACCCTGACCGCGAGAAAAAGCTCCTGCTTAATAAACGCGAAATTCGGGAGCTCTACGATGCAGTGCGTATTAAAGGCTTGACCATTATTCCTGTGCGAGTTTACCTTAAAGGCGGGCGCGCGAAAGTGGAAATTGCTATCGCTAAGGGCAAAAAGAAATATGATAAACGCGAAGCAATTAAAAAACGCGATTTTGAGCGAGAAGAGAGCCGTGATTGAGCATTAATTGAGGACTAAGTTGTATGCACCACGAGCTGTCTTCAGCTGCAGCAACCTGTTACAGGGTCAAAGGTAATGAGACTAAAAAGGTAAAATTTTCCCATGAAGTTAGAACAGAAGGTCAGTCGTCGAGATTTCCTCAAGCTCAGCGGGATGATGTTGGGCGGATTGCTGCTTCCGAGACCCAAAAGGTCGCTTGCGAACCTGTTCCAGCAAGCAGAATTTCCACAAGGCGTGAACTTAGGCCGTATTTGCGCGGGGCAAGAAGGCGCTTGGTTTCACTTGAAGACCGAACCCAACGTGAATGCACCCGATGGGAAGATTGTCTGGCGCGATGACGTGGTCATCTGGAAGCGGGAAGTGGTTGCCAACCAGTTGGACTATAACAACTATAACCAGCGTTGGGTGGAAACCCCGGATGGATATTTCCAAGCTTTCTATGTACAACCGGTCAAGAATTTACCCAACCAACCACTGACTAACCTGCCGACGAATCCGGATGGATCCACAGGCATGTGGGTTGAGATTACCGTACCCGTAGTGGATGTCATCCCGACGCGTGTGCCAGCTGCGTCATATTGGATTCGCGAGGTGAATAAACCCCGCATCTATTACAGCCAAGTGTTTTGGGCTTATGACGTACGCCAGGAAAATGGAACCTGGGAATATTTACTCATGGAAAAATGGGGAGCTGAACCGGATTCTTACTGGGTAGATGCTACTGCTTGCCGCCAAATCATGCCGGAAGAAGTCACACCGATTCACCCTGATGTAGGAGATAAACTTATCAAGGTCAACATGACCTATCAGACCCTCTCCGCCTTTGAGGGCAGCAGGGAGGTCTATTTTTGCGAGGTCTCAACCGGCGGTCCTGATGGTACACCTTTGGGCAATTTCCCGATTTGGCGCAAGATGATCTCGACGCACATGAGCGCCGGCGGGATGGTCGCTTATGACACTCCTGGCATTGGCTGGACCACGCTCTTTCATGGCGAGGGCGCTGCGATTCACGCTGCATTCTGGCATAATAATTTTGGCACAGCGCTTTCCCATGGTTGTATTAACTGCCGACCGGAAGATGCTAAGTGGATCTGGCGATGGTCTAACCCGCAAGTGAGCTACTTCCCAGGCGAATGGACGTCCACTGATGCCGGGGCAAGCTCAACCCGAGTGGAAGTTTCTTATTGACGAGAGCTTTGGTAAATTGAAAGTGGAGCCAACTGGGAGCGCTAAAAGATGATACAGGTGGTTATTTATACAGCAGCTGGCTTGCAGGAAGAAACCAACCGCATGGAAGCGCTGCTAGCCAGTTTGGCGCAGAAATATCCCCATAAATTGACGATTGTTGATCTCAGTAATAATGTGTTCCTTGCCGAAGCGTTTGCTGGCAAGCTGCCCAACTTGGAGGTTGGGCAGTTCAACTTTAACTGCCAGGTCCGCCCAGATGCGCTTGAGCAGGCATTAGAACAAACGCAATATTTTCTAGAAACAGAGAAGAACACTAAAAATAAACACCAACTGCGCCTAGCAAAGAAGCCAGCAAAGTTTAACGCTTGGAATCGATTTTCGCTCTGGTTTAGCAAGCATTACCTTCAAGTTGTGATAGGGTTCTTGATTTTGGTAGTTGGGTTAGCTTTCCTTGCACCGCTACTCATGGAATGGGGTTTGCCTGATGCAGCTCAGAGCATATATAGTCTTTATCATACTTTTTGTCATCAATTAGCCTTCCGCTCGCTATTTCTTTTCGCGGAGCAAGCATTTTATCCACGCGAATTAGCCAATATTGAAGGGTTGATGACCTATGGAGAAGCGACTGGTTTGGATGAGGAAGACTTTGCTGCGGCTTCAGCTTTCCTCGGCAACCCAGAAATGGGGTATAAAGTGGCACTTTGCCAGCGGGATATGGCGATTCAATCGTCCCTGTTACTTTTTACGCTGATCTTTGCGCTTGCTCGGCAAAAGATCAAACCTATCCCGATTTATATCTGGTTTATTTTCGGTTTCTTGCCGATCGCGCTAGATGGCGGTACGCAGCTGCTCAGCCAGCTCGGTTTGCAAGGGCTGGCATGGCTGACACCGCGCGAGAGCGCTCCTTGGCAGCGCCTTTTTACTGGTGCGCTATTTGGCGTATTTTCAGCGTGGTTCATTCTTCCAATTCTGCGCGAGAGCATGCTGGAGACCCGCTTCGCATTGGAAAAGAAAGCAGTTCTTGCGCTGCAAAGCAAGGCAAACGAAGGGCATACATGATTGCGCATAACAATAATGGCTTGCGCTATTACACTTTTGAAAGCTTTCCAGCTAATCGCGTTGACCATGGGCTTTATACCCGCTTGGGTGGCAAAAGCCAAGGACCTTATCAGGCGTTGAATCTTGGCGGCACCGTTGGCGATAGACCAGAGGACGTGCTGGCTAATCACCAGCGGCTTTTTGAGAGCTTTAGCCGTCCATTCGAGAGCCGCTTTGACGTCTGGCAGGTGCATGGAAAAACGATGCTCATTGCCAACCAACCCCGCCCGCAAAACCAAAAGCACCAACCCGCTGACGGCATATTTACGGATAATCCTGAGGTTACGCTCCTTATGCGCTTTGCTGATTGTGTTCCACTGGTGTATTACGATCCGCGAAAGCACGTGGTTGGGTTAGTGCATGCCGGCTGGCAGGGGACGCTCCAGCAGATTGCTGCCGAAGGGGTGCGCCTGCTGCAGGAAAAATATAATTCAAACCCGAAGGATGTAATTGTCGGGATCGGACCTTCAATTTGCGGGGAGTGCTACCAAGTTCGCGAAGATGTGTATCAACAATTTCTTAGCGCGTTTGGGCAAGATGCGGAGGAATTTTTTACCAGGCGTGAGAGTGGTCTGTATTTAGACCTTTGGGCAGCTAATATTTACACGTTGAAACACGCTGGTGTGCGTCAGATTGAAAACGCTGGCTTGTGCACCGCGGAGCATGTCGACGAATGGTACTCTTATCGTAAAGAGAAAGGCGTCACCGGTCGCTTTGGAGTTGTGATAGCATTAAAAGCATGAAATCTGTTAGCCCTGAGCTTATCTCGACCATCAGCCAAAGGCTGAACAAAGTCAATGAAGCAATAAATGATGCTTGTGCGCGTGTTAGGCGCAACCCTAATGAAGTGACTCTGGTTACCGTTTCTAAGCGCCAGCCTGTTGAACTCATCCGTGCAGCTTACGCCTGTGGACTGCGCCGCTTTGGCGAGAATTATGCTGAAGAAGCCGTGGCTAAGATGGATGCTCTGGCAGATTTGACGGACATCCAATGGGAAATGGTTGGGCATATCCAAAGCCGCAAAGCGAAACTTATCGCCAGCCGCGTAGTGAGAGTACACTCGTTGGAGAGAGGCAAGTTAGCGCGCCTTTTGGATCAATTCCGAGAGCCAGATCTACCGCCCCTGCAAGTCCTCATGGAGATCAACATCTCAGGTGAAGCCAGCAAGGAAGGCGTACCTGGAGATGACCCAGCACGCTGGAGTGAGATTTTGCCCGTAGTGGATGAGGTGGTGACCTATCCTCGGCTAAAACTTACCGGCTTGATGACGATGCCTCCACTGCAGGTGGAGATGGAAGCTAACCGTGCTTATTTCAGACGCATGAGAGAGCTGCAGGATTATATAAATGCGCAGCGGCCGGACTTAAATCTTCATGAGCTTTCAATGGGGACGTCGACTGATTTTCCAGTTGCCATCGAGGAAGGTGCAACGATCATTCGCTTAGGCGAAGCCATTCTAGGCCCTAGACCTACAACAGAGGAACAATAATCCGTGAGAATCGCTTTAGTTATTATTCAAACACTAGCTCAGGTGTTGAGCGTGCTGGTGATCATTCACAGCTTGCTGAGTTTTATTTTGCCCTTTGATCATCCTGTCCGGTTAGCAATTGGCAAGGTCATTGATCCGATGCTGCAGCCCATTAGGCGGATAGTACGGCCAGTGGGCGGCTTGGATTTTTCTCCAATGGTTTTGTTGTTGTTAATTTACGTGGTGGAGATGCTCCTCCAACGGTTGATTGTGGCGATTTTTTAGGCGAACTTCCTTAAGCTTTATAGAGGATGCGCCCGCAAGTTTTACAGTGCGCAAGGATATTTGGCGAGCGGGCGGCTTGCATATCCGCGGGGGAGATGGTCATCCCGCAAGCCTCACAACTTTCCTCAATAATTGCTGCCACTGCTTTGCCGGCTTTTGTTTTGAGCAAAGATTCGTAGTGGGCTAATACATCCGAAGGCAGCGTTTGGATCAACGCTTCGCGTTGGGCATTCAAGCCTGCTAGATCGTTTTCTAATTGGTGCTTTTCTCCTAAGAGTAAAGCACCTTGTGTGGCTCTATTACTCAGGCATTGCTGGTAAGCTTGTTCAGCTTCCTCCAAGTTTCGTTGCGCGATTTCAAGCTCGAGCATCACCTCTAATTGCAGGTCTTCCAGCTCTTGGATTGACTTGCGCAGAAAAACGGCTTCAGCTTGCAGGTCTTGGAGATCCTTAGGGTTGCGGATTTTACCGCCAAAGAGTTGATTTTGGTTTAGCTCTAACTTCATCCGTTTTGCGGCAACTTGCTGAGCTATATCCCGCAACTTGCTTTGCGTTTGCTTCAGCTCTTGTTCAGCCTGCTCTTTGGCTTTTAAGCAAGCCTGGATCGCCTCATCGGCAGCTAATTCGGCTTCGATTTGAGCGATTCGCTGGGTTATCTTTTGCCGCTGAGTATCTATCTTTTGCAGACGGTACAGGCTAAAAGAAAGGTTCATCTCTCCCTCCACGGATGTACTTTTACTGATAAGAGCATTTTATCATCTCGCGCAACCGGTTTGCTTTCCAATTTGCACAGAAAACCAACTTAAAGAACTAGAATGATATGATTAGAAGGTAGAAATAACCATAAATAATGTTGTTTTTTGTCACCAGGAGGTGGAAAATGGCAAAAAAGCGCTTAGGTTACATCGGTTTGGGTAAGATGGGTAAGCCTATGGCAATTAATTTGCTCAATGCAGGCTATCCACTGATCGTTCATAACCGCTCGCAAGGAAAAGTGCAGGAATTAGTTAGTTTAGGGGCAGAGGCAGCAAGGTCCCCAAGTCAGGTGGCTGCAGAATCCAACGTTGTTTTTACTAACTTGCCAGATACGCCTGATGTGCTTGAGGTGGTTTTAGGAAAAAATGGCATTATTGAAGGCGCACATGAAGGATTAATTTATATTGACAATTCCACCATCAAGCCTTCTGCCAGCCGCGAGATATATGCCGCGCTTAAACCATTGGGTGTGAGCTGCTTAGATGCACCCGTAAGCGGTGGGGATATTGGCGCGCAGCAAGGAACGCTGGCGATTATGGTGGGTGGAGATGACAAAACATTGGAAGAAGTTATGCCTATCCTGCAAGTGATCGGCAAAACCATTACACACGTCGGTGGACCTGGCAGCGGGCAAGTGGCGAAAGCAGCCAACCAGATTATGGTGGCGGCACAAATGGTAGCCATGAGCGAGCTATTGATTTTTGCCCAAAAAGCCGGTGCCGATCCACGTAGGGTGGTGGAGGCGATCAAAGGCGGGGCAGCACAGTGCTGGACGCTGGATGTCAAACCTCAGAGGCTCTTTGCTGGCAATCGCGAGCCAGGCTTCCGTTCGGCGTTGCAGGCGAAGGATCTCAACATCATTATGGAAACGGCGCGGGAATATGGCTTATCACTCCCCAGTGCTGCGCTTGATGCTCAACTTTATGCTGCTCTGTGTGCGATGGACTTAGGTGAGCTGGATAATTCCGGCGTCATCAGCGTCATAGAAACTTTAAATAACGAAGTTTTGCGCATAGATAAGTAACGATTTGATGATCCATTCGTGAAAACTTGGACATCAAGAGTATAATATGTCAAATTTGGTGTTGAGAATAATAAAGGAGAAATTATGGACTTTGAAACGATTAAGCCCCTTCTGAGAGAAGGTCAAAAATCAAAGATTGTTTTACTGGTCATGGACGGCTTAGGCGGCTTGCCCATGGAAGCAGGCGGGAAGACCGAGCTTGAGACTGCGCGCACCCCCAATATGGATGCATTGGCTGCCAAATCCGTGCTGGGCTTGCATCACCCCTTACCACTCGGAATGACTCCAGGCAGCGGTGCAGCCCATTTGGGTTTATTCGGTTACGACCCGATCAAATTTGAAATTGGGCGCGGCGTGCTCTCTGCCTTAGGTGTGGATTTCGACTTGCAAAAAGGTGATGTAGCTGCCCGCGGTAATTTCTGCACGGTAGATCAGGACGGCGTAATCACCGATCGGCGTGCAGGGCGTATTCCGACTGAAATTGGCGATCGCTTATGCAAGCTGCTGATGGAAAAAGTGCACATCCCGGGTGTGCAGGTAATTTTACAAGCGGAAAAAGAATACCGCTTTGTGTTGGTATTGCGTGGAGAAGGCTTGAGTGGCGAGGTGAGTGACACCGATCCACAGATGGTAGGGAAAAAACCGTATGTAGCCCATGCGGTGATCCCTGAAGCCGAAAAGACGGCTGAATTTGTGCGCGAATTTGTGCGTCAAGGGACTGAAATTTTGGCTCACGAACACCCTGCCAATTGTTTTGTCTTACGCGGTTTTGCTCAGCTGCCCAACTGGCCTACCTTTAATGAGGTTTGGGGTGTCAATGCTGTGGCTATTGCGCAGTACCCCATGTACCGCGGCGTAGCGAAAGTGGTGGGCATGACCGTGCTGCAAGCAGCCTCTTCTATGGAAGAAGAAATCAGCATGCTCGAGCAAAACTGGGATAAGTTCGACTTCTTCTTCGTGCACATGAAAAAAACCGATAGCTATGGTGAAGATGGCAACTTTGATGCTAAAGTCGATATCATCGAGCAGGTTGATGCCTTAGTACCGCGCATTTTAGCGCTCAACCCAGATGTGCTCATTATCACAGGGGATCACTCCACACCTGCTAAGCTGCGTTCCCATTCTTGGCACCCAGTACCAGTGCTGCTCTACTCTCCGGATTGCTTGCCGGATGGCATCACCAGCTTTGGTGAACGAGCTTGCGCCCATGGCAGTTTGGGCTCGCGATTTGAAGCGACCGATTTGATGCCTTATGCGATTGCACACGCCCAACGCTTGGATAAATTTGGCGCTTAAGCGCATAGATTAATTCTATAGAGGCTGGCACAAGAGTCAGCCTCTTTTGGTATTAATTCGTCCGAATCTAAAGCGAATAAGTATCTGGGCGCCGATCCCTGAAAAGGTTGTTCCGTGAGGTAAAGAACTTATCGCTTGCTTGCTCCGGGTTGATCTCGACGATTTTCAAGTTTGTGCCTTCTTTAGGGGCTGAAGCTAATTTTTGCCCTTTAGGACTAATAATCTGGGAAGAACCGGTGAAATGGAGGAATTGCTGCGTGGTCGTCTCGCTGCCCGTGCGGTTGGCGGTGATGCTGAACACGGCATTTTCCAGACTGCGCGTGACCATGGCTGGTTGGCAATAGGGCAGGACTAAGTTGGCAGGGTGGCAGATGACCTGAGCACCTTGCAGTGCTAAGGTGCGAGCAGCTTCTGGGAAAATCCAGTCGAAGCAGATCATCATCCCAATGCAGGTTGACTGGAATTCGAAAACCGGGAATCCAAGGTTCCCTGGAAGGAAAAAATCCTTTTCGGTGTAGAAGAGATGCACTTTGCGGTAGAGTGCTAAGACGCCATTTTCCGTAATTGCCGCAGCGGAGTTGTAGATGCCTTCTGGTGCCCTTTCGGCAAAGCCGCAGACAATGCAGGCATGCTGCTCAGCAGCGATGCTAATCAAGCCGGAAAGAAAAACACCCTTTCCATCGGCGGTCTCGCTCACCATTTCCAGTTCTTCGCGGTCCTCGAATAGATAACCGGAGTTTGCGAGCTCTGGCAAGACCAGCAGGTCGAAGGTACTCCCAGCTATGGCTGATTGGATCAATGAAAGGTTGCGTTTGGGATCTAAACGAGTTGGAGCAAATTGTAAAAAGCCAATCTTCATGTTACTCCAGTGCTACAATAAATGTAATTAGTCTTAGTGTATTGCAAGGAAGATAAGATGTCAAAACTTCATGAAGCGCTGTTATACGAACAATTGCCAGAAAATAAGGTGCGTTGTCACTTGTGTGCGCACAAGTGCCTCATTGCCGAAGGCAGGCGAGGGATCTGCCAGGTGCGAGGCAATCACAGCGGCAAGTTATACAGCTTGACCTATGGAAAGTTGATTGCAGCGCATGTTGATCCCATCGAGAAAAAGCCGCTGTTTCATTTTTACCCTGGCAGCAGTTCGTTTTCGATTGCCAGTGCAGGTTGCAACTTTCGCTGTGAGTGGTGCCAAAACTGGGAGATATCACAAGAATATGAGCAAGAATCCATTGCTGGCACCCCGGAAACCCCGCCTGAAGCGGTGATTGCTTCCGCCAAACGCTCGCACTGCCAAAGTATCTCCTATACTTATACGGAGCCGACGGTCTTTTTCGAATATTCCTATGACGTTTCCAAATTAGCCCATGCTGCCGGGCTAAAAAATGTGTATGTGACTAACGGCTACATGAGCCAGGAGATGATTGACCTGTACGGTCCGCTGCTCGACGCTGCGAATGTGGATATTAAAGCCTTCACTGATGAAGCCTATCGCAAGTATATCGGGGCACATTTGCAGCCAGTCCTGGATGCCTGCGTGGCGCTCAAGCAAGCCGGTGTGTGGCTTGAGATTACCACGCTGCTCATCCCTGGGATCAATGATGATGAAACTCAGCTGAAAGGGCTGGTAGAGTTTATCGCTGAAAAGCTTGGGCTGGAGACGCCATGGCACGTTAGCCGCTATTTTCCGCATTACAAATTCAACGCGCCAACGACACCTTTAGCGAGCATCGAGAAAGCGATTGAAATTGGGCAAGCGGCAGAGCTAAAGTATATCTATGGCGGTAACTTCCAGGGCGCAGCTGATACCCTTTGCCCGCAGTGCCATACTGTGTTGATTGAGCGCTACGGGATGAGCGTCTCACGCAATCGAATCAAAGAAGATAACACCTGCCCAGTTTGCGGTTACAAACTCGCTGGTGTAGGGATGAGCGGAAAATAAGCCTTCAGTTTGGGTGTTGGAGTGGCGGGACAAGTGCCGCAAACTCACCAGCCCTAACCATTGCAATCAGGCGGTTGAGGTAAGGGTAAAGCAGAGCATCTTCAGGGAGGAAGGGAATCTGCTGACGCACCAATTGATAAGCCTGAGCGCTGATCTGCCCGAGTTGTAGCCCCGGCTGTTTTTTAAGCCGGAAATCCACAGCCTGAGCAGCGCTCATCAGCTCAATAGCCAGGATCACAGAGAGATTTTCGAGGATATCGCGTACATGTCGGGCGGCATTAGGTCCCATGCTAACGTGGTCTTCCACATTACCTGAGGATGGGATGTTATCCGTGCTGGCAGGGTGAGAGTAAGTTTTGTTCTCTGAGGTGAGGGCTGCAGCAGTGTATTGCAGCAGCATAAAGCCCGAGTTGAGCCCACCGTGCTCCGTTAGGAATGGCGGGTAAGGCAATTCTGCTTCGGATCTATCGACTAATTTGGCAATGCGCCGCTCGGACATGTTGCCGAGATCGGTGAGGGCGATGCCCAAGAAATCCAGAGCCAGGGCTAAAGGCTCGCCATGGAAATTTCCTCCAGAAATCACCATCGGTTCGCCAGAATCATCCTCAAAAATAAGGGGGTTATCGGTAACCGAATTAAGCTCAATGCTCATTACTGATTTGGCATAGTCAATGACATGCTGGACAGCGCCATGCACCTGCGGGATGCAGCGCAGGGTATAAGCATCCTGGATATTTTTAGTGTCGTCCGGGCGGGTGAGCTGGCTGCCAGACAAGATGGTACGTAATTGGGCAGCGGTTTCGGTTTGACCTGGCTGCGGGCGCAGATTGTGGATAGCAGCATCAAAAGCGCGCAAGGTGCCATTTTGGGCTTCAAGCGTCAGTGCTGCCGCCAGGTTAGCTGTTGTCATCAGCACCTGCGCCTGAGCCCAGGCTTCCACACCCATAGCGGTCATCAGCGTGGTGCCATTGGTGAGGGCTAAACCCTCTTTGGCGGAGAGTTTGATAGGAGCCAACCCCAATTGTTGCAGTACTTCTGCTGCGGGCATGCGCTTGCCCTGATAAAGCACTTCTCCCTGACCGATGAGCGGCAATGCCATGTGAGCTAAAGGTGCTAAGTCGCCACTAGCGCCCAAGGAGCCTTTCTCAGGAATGAGCGGCAAGATATTGCGATTGAGCAGCTCTAAGAGCAACTGCAGAGTCTCCAGGCGGACGCCGGAATATCCACGGGCTAAGGTGTTAGCCCGGATGAGCATCATTGCCCGGACAGTCGAAGCGGGCAGGGTATCGCCTACACCAACCGCATGGCTGAGCAAGATATTTTCCTGCAGCTTTTCAACCTCATTCAGCGGGATCAGCCGGTCTTTAAAGGCGCCAAAACCGGTGTTGATGCCGTAAGCCACCTCGCCCTTTGCCAGCAAGCGGTCAACTGCCTGGGCAGAAGCTTGGATAGCTGGGATGGCATTCGCAGCCAAGCGCACAGTGTTTTCTGGGTGATGGGCAACTGCAATGACCTGATCAAGCGTAAGTGTGGTTCCATCGATGGTGAGTTCGTGGATCAAGGGGTTCTCTCCTTTGCTTGAAGCCTACTTAGGCTTCCGAAATAATCACGGTGAGGAGTTTGATGGCTGGGGCATTCAGCTGGCTTGGATCACGAGGGGGGATCGCAAGCAGCACGTCCATCCCCGAGGTAACCTGACCAAAAATCGTATGTTTGCCATCCAGCCATGGAGTGGGCACGTGGGTCAGGAAGAATTGGGAGCCGTTGGTGTTAGGTCCGGCGTTTGCCATCGAGAGAATGCCAGGTTTATTGTGCTTGAGCGAAGGGACGAATTCGTCCTTGAAATGATAGCCTGGTCCACCTCGGCCGGTGCCGGTTGGGTCGCCGCCTTGCGCCATAAAATCTTTGATTACGCGGTGAAATATGGTGTTATCGTAGAAGCCTTGGCGGCCAAGGAAGACGAAATTATTAACAGTATGGGGGGTTTTATCGGCAAAAAGTTCTGCAATAATGTCGCCTTTTTCGGTGTGAAAGGTTGCTGTGTACTTTTTGGTTGGGTCTAGCTGCATTGCAGGTTCAGATTTCCATTGGAGCATAAGGTATCGCCTCTTTTTAGGCAATTGTAGCATCATAGAGGTTTTAATTCAGCCTCAATATGTTTTGAAGTGAGAATTAATAAGCGGAATTAGCGATGATCTAGTTGCTATCCTTTTACTGAACCCCCCAACATTCCCTGGATGAAAGAACGCTGGAAGAAAATATAGATCAGCACTGTAGGAAGGGCGACAATGAGCGCACCCGCCGCAAGCAAGGGAATATTGGCGGTGTATTTGCCTTGGAAAAATGCCAAACCCACAGGCAGGGTGCGCAAGGCTTCATCTTGGACCAACACTAAAGCAAGTAGAAATTCATTCCAGGTCCACATGAAGATGAGCACGATGAGCGTGGTGACCGGTGGACCCGAGAGTGGCCAAAGCACTAACCAAAGAGTTTGCCAGCGGTTGCAACCATCAATTGTGGATGCATCGATTAACTCCTGCGGAGCGTTTTCGAAAAAGGAAGTCATCCAGAGCGTGCCAAACGAAACGCTCAACCCAATCTGGGGTAAGATCAAAGCCCAAATCGTATCGCGCAGGTGTAAGGCGTCCATAAACTGATAGAGAGGAATGATCACCGCTTCTAGAGGAACCATATAACCAATTAAGATTAGTGGGAAAAGCCATTTTCTCCCTGGAAGCGGCAGTACGCCAAAGGCATAACCGTTGAGGATAGATAAAAATACACTAATGATGACCACCGTGACTGCCACGATGACGCTATTCTTGAAGAAAATGTTAAAACGACCGACTTGCCAAGCTTGGATGAAGTTATCGAGCCGCCAAGTTTCTGGCAGGCTGAAGGGTCCTTGAATCACTTCAATATCGGTTTTAAAGGCGCTGAGTACCACACCGGAAAGCGGGATAAGCACTGCCAGCATAAAGAGCGTCAGCAGCAAATAGCGTGGAAGAAGGGCTTTCCAGCGTTTACTCATTCCAGCCCCTCATGCTGTGATTGATAATGGCGGACTAACAACGAAATGGCTAAGATGATTAGCATCAACACGGTAGCCAGTGCTGCTGCATAGCCGGTTTGATTCTGTAGAAAAGCAGCTCGGTAAATCACGATGCCAGTTACAAGGGTAGCATTCCCAGGTCCTCCACGGGTGGTAACATACACTAAGTCGAACACGCGCAGTGCTGCAATAATTGTGGTGATCATCGCTACGCCAATCTCGGGACGTAAGCTGGGGATGGTGATATGAATCAACTGTTGAAAGCGGCTGGCACCATCTAAGCTGGAAGCTTCGTAGTATTCTTCGGGGATACGCTGCATACCAGCTAAAAAGAGGATCATACAGAAGCCGTATTCCACCCATGTAGCAATGGAACCTATAGCGGGGAGCGCTAAAGTGAAATCACCTAACCACGCACGGGTGAGGTGTTGTAAACCAAGAGCGTTCAGCGTCAAGTTTAACGGACCAAAGGTGGGGTTGAAAATCCAACGCCAAATCACCCCTACGACTACCATGCTGATTACTTGAGGTAGGAAAAGGATTGTGCGGAAAAAGTTCAATCCTGCCAGCTTGCCGCGCCCGAGCAATGAAGCGAGGGCTAAACCGATGAGTATGGGAATTATGCAATAGAAAATGATGAAAACCAAATTGTGGGTGAAGGCGCCGAGGAAAACGTTGTCGGTAAGTAAACGCGCATAATTCTCTAATCCGACGAAGAATTTTTGGCTGCTAAATCCATCCCAGCGATAGAAACTCGTGCGCACGGTCTCCAGAATGGGGATAAAGGTGAAGACGAAGTAGACCAGCAATCCAGGAAGCACATAAAGCCATCCCTTCCACTTCTTTTCTCCTGGGTAGGCTCGGTCGGATCGCATGGTCAAAAGAAAAGCTGGCGCATTTTAAGGCGCCAGCTGAGGTATTCTCTATTTTATTGAATCCATATAAGCAGCGTAATCCTGTTGGACAGCGGCGGTAAATTCTGCTGGTGTGCTCATCCCACCGAGTAGCTTTTGCAGTTCGGCAACCAATGTGTCATAAAAAGTTGGCGTTGCCCAATCAATGTAGTGCCCGACGGCGTTGTTTGTATTAATCGTCTGCCATGCTTTAAGCGTGTCGCCAAACAGGTTGTCCGTTTCGATGCCGGCGTCCTCGGGTAGGGACATAGCCGGCAGCATGCCGGCTTTAGCCCAGAGCTCCGCAGCGCGCGGGCTGACCATCCAATTGAGGTATTCGGCCGCCAAGTCGGCTTTATCCGTGGTCTTGCGGATGGCAAAAGGAATGCCCACCCCGCCAATGGCCATGCCGGACTTACCTTCGAAGGGTGGCAGCAGAAAGAAACCAAATTGCCGGTCGGTATCGGTTACTAACTCACCCGCTAACCAAGAGCCAGTGATAGTCATGGCGCCGTTTCCTGATTTAAAGAGCAAGTTGCTATCGTCATAACCGATGCCAGCATAACCCTCAGTAAAATAACCGGAATTAGCCCAATTGAGCAGGATTTCAGCCGCTCTTTGATTCTCAGGGGTATCGAAGGAGACATTGTTCACACCATAAACTAGGTTATTGATGTACTCGGGGGTGACGAGCAAATGCTGAATTGCGCTGAACTCATGGATAGCATTCCAACCATCTAAGCTGCCAAAGGCAATAGGCGTGATACCAGCGGCTTTAATTTCTGCTAACAGCGTCTCAAACTCTTCAAAAGTTTGTGGGATTTGCCAACCATGCTCGGCAAAGATGCCTTTGTTGTAGTAAACACCTACAACCTCGGCGGTTGGGCTGACGCCATAGAGATTGCCTTGACCAAAGGTTTTACCATCGCGCGTGAAGCTGTTCCGGCTGGTGACTGAAGTCGAAAAGGAATTGTCCCAGCCATATTGCGCGCTATAGTCGTTGAGGGGTAAGAGTAAATCGGCTTGAACCATGGCACCCATGTCACTGCGGCCTTGATTGACCTGGGCGACATCCGGTCCATTGGGTTCGCTGAGGGCTAACTTAAGGGTAACTTTGAGATCATCCAGAGTTTTAACCACGCGCTCAATTTTGACGCCAGGGTGGGCTTGTTCAAACTCGGCGTTGAGCGTTTCCATCACGTTGCTTTCCACATCGCGGTAGAACTGATCCCAGACAACGAGTGTGGTCACCGTGGATGAAGATCCATCCGTTGGTTCTGGACTCACTGGAACTGTGCTGCCGTTGCATGCAACCAACAATAATGCCGTAATAATCACAGTGATGGTAAGAAAATGAAATCCTTGGATTCAACTCGCAAGTGCAACAAAGTTGGTCGTAGAAAGGTAAGCTGAAGTAGAATAAGGCTCTTTCCACCGACCAAAGTTGAAAGGAGCACTTATGAGTTACTCGCAGCTTACCTATGAACAAAGATACCTTATTTATGAGTTTTTGAAAATGGGATATAAACAAACAGAGATAGCCGAAGCCATCGGCGTCAATAAATCGACGATCAGCCGAGAACTGAAACGAAATACTGGAAAACGCGGCTATCGTTATAAGCAAGCTCAAAGAAGGGCAGAAAGGCGAAAGGAAAAAACCAAAAGAAGGATCACACCTGAGGACTGGTTGATCATTGAAGGATACTTACAAAAGGATTTCAGCCCCGAACAAACCTCTCACTGGGTCTTGCAGGGATATGGCATCCAGGTCAGCCACGAATGGATCTACCAATACATTTGGGAAGACAAACGGAATGGCGGCCAACTATACCAACATCTCCGGCGAAAGAAAAAGTATCGAAAACGAGGTGCAAACGGCGACAAGCGAGGCAAAATACCTCAACGGAAAGGCATAGAGGAGCGTCCAGCACTCGTAGATGGACGAGAGCGGATTGGCGACTGGGAAGCGGACACCATCATTGGCAAAGGGATGAAAGGGGCCATTGTGACGCTGGTTGATAGAAAAAGCCGGTTCTTGCGCATGGGCCTGGTGGAACAGCGGACCAAAGAGGCTGTCAAAGAGAGCATGATTGAGTTATTGAAAGGATATCCGGTTCACACCATCACCTGTGATAACGGCATGGAATTCGCCGCTCATGAAGAAATTGCGCAGGCCTTGGCAGCAGAGATTTATTTCGCCCATCCCTATGCTTCTTGGGAAAGAGGAACCAATGAAAATACCAATGGCTTGATCCGCCAATATATTCCCAAGGACGCGGACTTTCGAACATTAACTGATTTTGACATCGCTTTTGTTGAGTATCGACTGAACACCAGACCGCGAAAGTGTTTATCGTTTACCTCGCCTATGGTATTCTTAAAAAATCACTGTTGCACTTGATACTTGAATCTAGGATCTTCTCATTTTTCTCCTTAATGTTAAGATTGAATGCACATAATCTTACCAGAATGACTATTTTTAGATGTGAAAGTGTATAATACTACTAATTAACAAGATGAGGAGTGTTCCATTGCGGCGATACGTCGTAAAACTAGAGCCTCAACACATGCAGAATATTATTCTGCTTCGTTTTCCCAATAAATTGCGAAGTATAGTTTTTTGGTTCGGCTCGGCTTGAGTTAAGCCGTGGCTATTAGCAATTAATCCTACTCACCAAAAAAGGAGAAAAATGGAACAGGAACAAGGTAGATCTAACCTACAGGATGCGTTTATGCATCTCTCGTGGCAACTTTTGGAAGTAACCCAGAATGCCGCTATCGCTGCAGCCCGAAAAGCAGGGAAGGGGGATAAAAACTTAGCCGATCAAGCAGCTGTAGATGCAATGCGGAGCACGCTTGATCACATGACGGGTTTCCAAAGTAATATCAAGATTGGTGAAGGGGAGCGTGATGATGCCCCGATGCTCTTTATCGGCGAACGATTAGGTAGAGGACATATTAGTATTGATATTGCTGTGGATCCGCTCGAAAACACGAATGCAACCGCTGACCTGAAGCCTGGGGCGGTGTGCGTGCTGGCAGCTTCGGAACAAGGTGGGTTGATCGAAGCTTCGGATACTTATATGGACAAGCTTTGCGTGGGGAAGGAAGCTGCGCCCTATATCGATATTTTGCAGCCACCTGAAGAAAATATCTACCGCATCGCCAAAGCCTTAGGTCGCGAAGATCTCTCACAGCTCACGGTGACCATCCTTGACCGCCCGCGGCATGAAGAGCTGATCCGCAGGGTGCGGGCGACGGGTGCACGGGTCAATCTGATTGCTGATGGTGATTTGATGCCCTGTATATTTACTTGTTTTAAAGGTGCGGGGGTGCATGCGGTGATGGGTATTGGCGCGGCGCCCGAAGGCGTTATTTCGGCAACTGCTATCAAGCTGCTGGGCGGCGGGATGCAAGCTGTCTTCAAGCCTAAAAATGACGCTGATCGGGAGCGTTTACTGCGCATGGGTATCAAGTTGGATCAAGTTTATACACCGGAAACGCTCGCCCCCGGTAAAAACCTGATTTTTTGCGCCACTGCGGTGACACCGATTTTGACCACAACCAAAGCAGTGCTGGAAGGGGTTAGCTTTTTCCCTGGAGGGGCAAAAACCAATAGTTTAGTTATATCCAATGGCTTCATGAATTTCGTACCGACCACTCACGTGCTGGATGGGGATACTTTTGTGCGCCAAGGAAGTGAATTTCGTTTGTGGTAATCAACGCATCTGGTCTCTGCCTGTTTTGACAGCTTTTAGCGGGATGGTATACTTGCGCTGAAAATTTTAATGAGGTTTATGATGAAAACAGCTTTAATTACGGGCATTACCGGCCAAGATGGCTCCTACTTAGCCGAGCTATTGCTCAGCCAAGGATATGAGGTGCATGGCCTTATCCGCCGTGCCAGCACTTTCAATACCCGGCGCATCGACCACCTTTATCACGACCCACATGGCAATGGGGACCTTCCTAAGTTATTCCTCCACTATGGTGATATGGGTGCTACGGACACCTTATTGGATGTGATTTACACGACCAAGCCCGATGAGATCTACCATCTCGCAGCGCAGAGCCATGTGCGCGTCAGCTTTGATATGCCCGAATATACCGGCAATATTACCGGCATCGGCACTACGCGTATTTTGGAAGCTATTCGTAAAAGCGGTTTGAAAACGCGCTTTTATCAGGCTTCTTCCAGTGAGCTTTTTGGGGATGCCAAACCACCGCAAAATGAGGAAACGCCTTTCCACCCGCGCAGCCCGTATGCTGCAGCCAAGTTGTATGCCTATTGGATGGCAAACAACTATCGTGAAGCTTATGGCATGTACACCGTTAATGGTATTCTTTTCAACCATGAGTCACCGCGCCGGGGGGAGACCTTTGTGACGCGTAAAATTACGCGGGCAGTGGCTGCAATCCGTGCTGGTAAGCAAAGCAAACTTTTCCTGGGTAATTTAGATGCCAAACGGGATTGGGGTTATGCCCCAGAATATTTAGAGATGATGCACTTGCTACTGCAACAGGATGAACCTGATGATTTTGTGATTGGTACTGGGGAAGCACACTCCGTCCGCGATTTTCTGGATGAAGCTTTTGGTTATGCAGACATGGATTGGCATAAGTATGTGGAAATTGACCCGCGATATTTCCGACCCACTGAAGTAGACTATTTACTTTGCGACCCGACCAAAGCACGCACAAAACTAGGCTGGGAGCCAAAAGTGAAATTCCACGAGTTGGTGCGCATCATGGTTGATGCCGACCTTGAGCTGGCTGGTATGAGCATCCCTGGGGAGGGCAAACGGATCGTGGATGAAAAGTTTGGAAATTGGCACCGCTGGGAAGACCAAGTGATTAGTATGGATCAATTAACCACTGGATAATGAGTATGATATAATAATGCACACGGAGGAGTAATCCGGGCTGGCTCACAGAGATGGATGGGAAAGGCTGAGACTATCCAGAGCACAAGGACCGAGATGAAGTCGCCGTGAGAGCAGCTGAAGAAATCCTGAGAGGAGAGTAGAACAGCTCGGGAGCGCCCGTTAACGCGCAACCCAAGTGCACTGGTATAGGCCAGTGAATTGAGGTGGTACCACGGAAGCATACTTTCGCCCTCAACGTGCGAAAGTTTTTTATTTAAATTTTTGAAGGAGGCATCGTGACAGAACTGCCAAAATCTTATGATTTTCATGATTACGAGGAAAAGATCTATCGGGATTGGGAGAGCAAAGGCTACTTCAAGCCTTGGAATGACCCGAATAAACTTGGGTTCGACCCAACGATCCAGCCGTTTGTGATTGTAATGCCGCCGCCTAATATTACTGGCGCGCTGCACTTAGGGCATGCTCTTTTCGTTGCTATGGAAGACCTGATAATCCGTTACCACCGTATGAAGGGTGAGCCGACGCTTTGGGTGCCAGGAACCGATCATGCGGGAATTGCTACACAATTGCAAGTTGAAAAGCAATTGGCGAAAGAAGGCTTGGCCAAGGCAGATTTAGGGCGGGAAGCTTTTGAACAACGTGTTTGGCAATGGAAAGAGCAATATGGCAGCCAAATTACCCAGCAGATCCGGCAGTTAGGCGCCAGCTGTGATTGGGAGCGTGAGCGATTCACGCTTGACCCAGGTCTTTCGCGTGCCGTGCGTGAAGCTTTTGTGCGCCTATATGAAAAAGGATTGATCTACCGCGGTCCACGGATGATTAATTGGTCGCCTGGGTTGATGACTGCTGTATCTGATTTGGAAGTTGAATATTCTGAGGAACCAGGTACCCTGTATTACTTCAAGTACATGTTAGCCGATGGGTCGGGGGAGTACATTCCCGTCGCAACCACTCGGCCAGAAACCATCTTAGGCGATACTGCTGTGGCAGTTCATCCCGAGGATCCTCGCTATCAAAAACTTGTGGGCAAACAAGTAGTTGTGCCCATTATTGGCAGAGCAATTCCGGTGATCGCAGATGACTACGTGGAGCGTGAATTTGGTACAGGTGCGCTGAAAATCACACCTGGGCACGACCCACATGACTACGAGATTGGTCAGCGGCATAATTTACCATTAATCAACATCTTAAATAAAGATGCGACCCTCAATGAAAACGCAGGACCCTACGCTGGTTTAGACCGTTTTGAAGCTCGCAAGAAACTTTGGGAAGACATGCGGGCTCAAGGCTTGGTGATCAAAGAAGAATCCTACATGCTAAATGTGCCGCGGTCAATGCGCGGAGGTGAGATTATCGAGCCGTTGGTTTCGACACAATGGTTCGTTAAGATGGATTCCCTCGCTCAAAAAGCTAAAACGGCTGTTGAAGCAGGGGAAATCATCTTTGTCCCGGAGCGTTTTACCAAGATTTTTTACAACTGGATGGATAATATCCAAGATTGGTGCATCAGCCGGCAGCTGTGGTGGGGGCATCGCATTCCAGTCTGGTATTGCCAGGATTGCGGAGAAACGATCGTGGCGCGCGAAACACCAACGCACTGCCCTAAGTGCGGCAGCAGCCGCTTGGAGCAGGATCCGGATGTATTGGATACTTGGTTCTCTTCGGGGCTGTGGCCTTTCTCGGTGTTTGGCTGGCCAGATGAAACCTCTGATTACAAGTACTTTTATCCCACCTCGGTCATGGAGACGGGGTATGACATCATCTTCTTCTGGGTGGCTCGTATGATTATGGACGCACTGGAATTCACGGGCAAAGCGCCTTTCCATACCGTCTATTTACATGGCATCATTCGCGATGAAAATGGCGAGAAGATGAGCAAGACCAAGGGTAACGTCATCGACCCACTAGAGCTTATGGACGCAATGGGCACAGATGCATTACGCTTTACATTATTGGTCGGTTCCACACCTGGCAATGATATGAATGTCTCGGCTAAAAAAGTGGAAGCCAACCGCAACTTTACCAATAAAGTCTGGAATATTGGGCGCTTTGTGATCAGTGCCATCGATAGAGCCGGCGAGAAGCCAACCACAGAGCCAATCTCAACTTTGTCGGATTCCTGGATTTGGGCTCGGATGAAGCAAGTGGTCAATAACGTCAATGATTTATTCGAAAATTATCAGTTTGGGGAAGCCGGCAGGCAAATTTATGAATTCCTCTGGAATGATTTCGCCGATTGGTACATTGAGATCTCAAAGCGGCAGTTAGCGCAGGGCGGCTCACGGGCATACTTTACCGCTTTTGGATTGGCACGGGTACTGGATACAATGTTGCGCTTACTCCATCCTTATACCCCATTTGTAACCGAAGCTCTCTGGAGTTACCTGAAGGAATCCTGTATCGCTGCGGGATTACCCACGGAGCCGCGCTCTGGCTGGGAAGAGGCATTGATCGTTGCGAAATGGCCAGATCGATACGCTATGGATAATTGGGATGAAGAATTTATCAAGGATTTCAGCTTGATACAAGAGATTGTCCGCGGTATCCGCAATATTCGTTCTGAGTATAAGATCGCGCCGGCACGCAAGCTGGGAGCTGTTTTAGTCTCGGAGAATTTACAGATATTACTCGAGTCCCAAAAGCTGGTCCTTTGCGACTTGGCTGGGCTGGAAGAGGAAGACACTCTCATATACACGCGCAAACCAGATGACTTGGAAGGCATGGTCAGCTTGGTAGTAAACGAGGTGGAGGTTTTTCTCAACATTGTTGGCAGGGGGGATGATGAGGCTGAGCGTGCCCGGCTGGAGAAAGAACTACAGGAATTAGAGAGCCAGATTTCACGCTTAGAAGCTCTGCTTGCCGGTCCATTTGCCCAAAAGGCACCGGCTAAAATCGTCGATGCGGAACGCGAAAAATTAGAAGGGTATCGCGTTAGTACGCAAAAAATCCGTGAGCAGCTCTCTCAATAGAAGTTAACAAAAAAAGTAGGAGATGTGTTGGTCGCATCTCCTACTCTCTTTTGTTACTAAGGCTAAGCAGAAACTCGCTGCGATTCGAGCTGCATGATCCGCCGTAAGATAGCGAGTGAAACCCCATAAGTTGAATCCATACCGAAGTAAGAGAGTGCGCCTGCACCTAAGTTTCTCCCTTTGGTCATGGGAGTATCAGAAGCATAGTGCAGGATTCCTACGTCAAAGAGTACTTTATGGAGGTTGACGATTTCATTTACTGGATGGCGTTGGGGGCGAAAGAGCTCATAGACAGCAGAAAGATAAGGACCAGCCTCCATCTCGATGTCGGTATACCCTTCGCGGTAAACTACATCCATTATCGTGGCGTTTTGGAGGAAGGTTCCCCAAACGGAGACTGCTTTTTGGTTATCTAAAACGGTTCCGAAGATGAGGTATGGCGAAACATCCGCAGCTTGGAAAGTGTTATTAAATAGATAGGTGTTTTTGCTGTGTTCGTCGTAAACGACATTCGGTATGATCACATCGCCGCGTACACCATTGAGGCTGGCAGCTTTTCCCATGACGTAAATTCCTAAAATCTGGCTCGTATTTTCAGCAATCTTGGTGAGAAGGTGATATGCCCCAAAGCCTAAGGGGTAGTCGATATTGATGATGATGGCATCGCTTTGCCTGAGGAATTCCCACTCCGCGCAGCCAGGCTTGGCGCAAGGCGCAATGCGCGGGTCGATGCTTTGCGGATCCAGCAGAGAGAGATCAAACACTTGTGCTTCGATATCAAAAGCATGCACGCTAGGAAAACGGTATATACCGCGCTTACGTTCAAAAGCGATTTGCTCTTGGATCAGGGCTTTACCTTTAGGCGTAGATTGATACTTCTTCATGACGTAATAGAAAAAGTTTTGCTGGCTTACTGGTAGTGCTTGGTTCTTAATATTCTCCCATTCTTCGCGTAATAATTCTTGATCGGCTTCTTCAATGAAATCAATAAGTTCCTCTTGTTTGCTCAAAGCAAAGCCAGAAAGGATGTTTGCAAGGCTGTGTGTATTGGAGGATACGAAGTACATGGGGCGGCTGTTTATTTGAGGGTATTGGCTTTCCAGATTTTCCCACCAAATTTCGGTAGCCTTGCGGTAATCATTGAGAGAGCCGCTCAGCAGTTGCAACTGGAAGTTACTCCTTCGGGTGGCAAAGGTTTCTAAAACCTGGCTGAAGCGATCCTCATAAATCGAATACAAACGGCTCAGATCACCCACGGACATTTGCAAAAATTCTGCTAATTTTTGAAAAGCACTGGGTTGTGCGGGAGTCGCAGTCATGTAAAGATCGCGTGGCGTAAAACTAAGCAAATTATTGAGCTTGTTCCATTCGATTTGGAGTGCGGTAAGCGTCGGCACCACATCGTCGATATCAGAGCGGGAGGCAATGTAACAAGCCATCAGCTCACCGCCATCGTAAAAACAGCGCCGCCGGCGGGCACGCGCTGCCACTTCCGTCCACTCTTCCACATTGCCATAGCCGTGTTGGATGAAATTGGTTTTAGTTTGCCCTAGTATGATTTTCTTTACTTGAAAGATGCAATCCGGCAAACGCAATAAGCTATAAATCAGTGCGGAAGTATCCGGCAAGGGATCGCGGGCATAAAGATGCAATGAGGAGTTGATGCTTGAGTGGACCTCTTCCAAGGAGCGGATTTGGATTTCAGTTGTGGAGCGCAACAGCGAATAAATCGTGCGCAGGTAGAGGTCTATTTCTTCAGATGAGCGGACGGGAACAGTTCTTTCCATTAATTTTCCTATTTTCTCTATTGGTGGAATAATTCTAACATGTGCAGCCATGAACTTTAAGAAAGCTACCTTATAATTATTTATGACCGAGATGTTTACCAACGCAAGATACCTTAGTGGAGCTAAAAATGCTCTCAAGAATATTCCCTTTGGGAGAGGGAAGCAATGCTTTATTTAATCGCAACGCCGATTGGCAATTTGGGTGATATCACCTATCGTGCTGTGGAAACGCTTAAACAGGTTGACCTGATTGCCAGCGAGGATACCCGCAAGACGAGTATTCTGCTCAAGCACTATGAGATTTCCAAACCGCAGGTTGCCTATCACGTCATGAACGAAGCAAAAATGGCACCTAAATTGCTGGAAAAGCTCAAAGCGGGCGAGAATATCGCCCTAGTTACTAATGCTGGCACACCAGGGATTTCGGACCCAGGCTATTCCTTGGTACACGCCGCCCTCGAGGCAGGTGTCGAAGTGACATCACTACCAGGTCCTTCAGCCGTGATCACTGCGCTCACCTTAGCCGACCTACCGCTGCACAGCTTTACGTTCAAAGGTTTCCCGCCGCATAAAGAAGGACCCCGCAAGCGTTTTTTGGAAATGGAGAAGGATTCTCCGCATACTATCGTTTTTTATGAGAGTCCTTACCGCTTGCTGGCTTTTCTTCAAAATGCGCTTGAGATCTATGGCGACCGGCGGGCAGTAGTGGCGAATGACCTGACGAAGAAGTTTGAGCGGATTTATCGGGGCACACTCAGTCAAATTACAGAAGAATTAGCCGAAGCTCCTATTCGCGGAGAGTATTGCATTTGTATTGAGGGCTTTACGGCTAAAAAGACAGGGGCGTGAGGTCTTTTAAGTCCGAATAAGCATCCAGATTTTCTTCCTTTTTGAGTTTGTTCGTGATCCAATAGGTAACGGGTGTCATCAACACCTCTATGGCTACTTTGAAAAGGTAATTGGTCAGGGTGAGCGTGAGGTACAGCCCCCACGGGAAGACGCCTGTAAGCGATGCGACTGCAATAAAGATAGCTGTATCGACTAACTCCCCAACAATGGTGCTGCTAATCGTGCGCACCCACAATTGCTGACCGTGGGTGATGTGCTTGAGCAGAGCCATGATAATTGCGTTGGAGAAACTGCCGCCGAGGTATCCGAGGACACTAGCTGCTACGATTCCCCCAGAGCTGATCCCCCCTAACACCAGGTCATACGCCTCTTGACCAACATTTGCCTGCCAGGTGGCTTCACCCGGGAGCTTCTGAATGAGCAAAAACATAAGAAAAGTGAAAATCAACCCGATAAAGCCGATCCAAATTACGCGGCGCGCACGCGCAAATCCATAAACTTCGGTCAGAATATCCCCAAATATGTATGCGATCGGGAAAAAGACGGTGCCGGCATCAAAGGCTAAGGGTATCCCCGCCAAAGAAACCTTCCAGTCGATAATTTTTGCGGAGGAGGCAATGTTGCTCAACACCAGCACCAGCGTGAAAACAACCGTGATGATGTCCAAGTATTTATAGGGTCGTGATTCAGTTTCAGGCTTATTTTCGGTCACGACCAAAGTATAACCTAAACACGGTATACTTTTGGGCATGACGAGGTTAGGCAGCCTAAACCGTTTTTTTGTTGACCCTTCTGCGATCTTGAGTGGGAGAGTGGTTTTTCCGCTGGAACTTAGCCGGCAAATCCACAAAGTATTGCGCTTAGACGTGCAAGCAGACCAAGTGTTGGTTCTGGATAACTCGGGTAAGAGCTACCTTGTGCAGTTGGCTGGCTGGCAAGGTAAAACCCTTACAGGGAAAATACTTGAAACTTACTTACCGGAGCAAGAAGAGCGATTGGAGCTAGAGCTGGCTTTTAGCCTGACCAGACGCGAAAAAATTACCTGGATTTTACAGAAGGGAACTGAATTAGGCGTTACCCGCTTTCGTCCTTATGTGACGGCGCGCAGCTTGGACCGTACCCTGCAGCCTGAACCGAGCCGGATGCTGCGGTGGCAGGCAATCATCCGTGAAGCTGCAGAACAATCCCGCCGAGAGCGGTTAGCAGAAATTGAACCGCCCTCGACTTTTGCCGATATGCTGAAAGTGGTGTCTCAGAATGGGCTCAAACTGATTGCTTGGGAAGAAGCAAATCCGAAAGAGCAGCTTTCTGCAAATTTTCTTTCCCAGAATTTAGCGGAACCAGTGCGTTTGGTTAGCGCATTGATTGGACCTGAAGGGGGTTTTAGCCCAGAGGAAGTGGCATTGGCTGAGAGCTTCGGCTTTATTCAGTTTTCACTCGGCAGACGTACGCTGCGCATGGAGACTGCTTGTTTAGCAGCATGCGCGCTCCTAACTAATCTGCTAGAAAACCAAGCTTAATGCGAGATCAGACTACGGCTCGGTAATAAGTTACGCAGGCGGTTAGGCAACGCCTTGCCGGCACCTAAATTACGCCCCAATTTATCCCGAACAGCTACCACAGTACCCATTTCGATGCCCTCAAGCGGCAACCCGCGCAAATCAGTGCCACCTAACCAATCTTGAAAGTACTCATCTGGCAAAACGAATATGTTCGCGTTGAATGCATCCCCAAAGCGGCTCACCATTTCAAAAGAAAGCTCTAGCTTACCTCCAATCAGCTTGCCAAGGGGAAAGCCTAAAAAGGCATAAGGCAAGCTGCCAAAATGATTGAGGTATTGCTCAGGGATAAGCCACACCTGCGTTGCCCGTTGGTAAAGCGTGCACTGATACGTTTCGAGTACCGCTGCTAAGTCGAATCCATATAGGTTGTGGATTTGTCCACACAGTTGGTTGGTTTGGGCAGGTGAAAGCCTCGTCAAGCCGGTTCCGGCAAACTCACGGGTTGGCTGCTTTACCGTGCTCGAAGGTATTGCGCCAATTTTGGTTAGCAAAGCCGCAAAAAATCCATTAGTCCCATAGAGGTGTGGCCAGAGGCGCAGGCTGCCAGCCACCTGAGGATCAAAAACTCTGCCATCAAAGTAAGTCAAGCCAGGCGCGTTTAACTGGCGGGAAGGGCTTGGCTCAACCTGGATCACATTGGGATGGGCTTTGAGAAACGCATCCAATACGGCTTCGTCTTCTTCTGGGGCGAGTGTGCAGGTGGAATAGACAATCTCGCCGCCAATGCGCGTGGCAGTGACTGCTGACTCGAGCAGCGCAAACTGCCGTGATGCTAAACGGGAGCGCTCATCAGGTGTAATGGGGCGGTGCGGGTGGCTGGGTGAAGCGCGTAAACTTTCCATACTGCAAGGCGCATCCAGCAAGACACGATCAAAAGTCCCGGGGAACCAAGCACCCCATTTTTCTCCCGGATAATTCGTGATGACCGTATTGAGCGCACCCCAGGTTTGCAAGATTACCTTGAGAGCTGGCAGCCGGTTGGTACTGGCATCGTTTGCGATCACCAAGCCATGATCTTGATTGAGATCTACCAGCTGGGTGGTCTTTCCACCTGGAGAGGCTGCCATATCGAGGGTCAAACTCGGTGATTTTGAAGGAGAAAAAAGTGCTACTGGTAACATCGAAGCGGCGTCTTGTAAGTAATAGTACCCAAGCCTGTGCTCAATGGTTTGGCTAGGAGGGGTGTTATAGCGTTTTAATTGGAAGCCAGCCGGGTAAAATGGCACAGGGGAAATCTCCCATCCATACCAGTTAGTCCACTTAGCCATTGATTGGGCAGGGTCAGGACTTTTGAGCAAATTAACGCGTAAGGCAATCGGAGCTGGCTCGTGAATTACAGTCAACAACGCTTGGTAATCCTCTGCAGAAAGATATGGTGCATATCGATCCAAGGCAGAAATGCTAGGGTCAGAGGTATGGTTGGGTGGAGTGTTCATCGTTTATGTATAAAAAAGATAAGCTCGTTGCCGACCTGGGTTTGTTCTAACTCCCATGGCAAGCCAGCAACCGCCTCTTTGATCAGTTGGGTATGATAGGTTACAAGTGAATGGTGCCCGCGTAGGTCTTCAGCTGGCAGGCTGACGATTATAAGCTTCACTGGCAGCGCTTGGAAAAAGCTTCGATTGCAACCGGGAGAACGTTTTTCGAAGCGATGGGCTTCCTTAAAGAAAAAAGCATAATCTGCCGGCTGAGATGGTGGATTGACGAGAATATCTTGTTGGATAGCATGCGCCGAGGGGTAGGCACGAGCAAAAAATGCGTTGAGGAAATCTAACCGAGGTTGGTGAATATCATAAGCCAGGAATTCTGTTTCATTTGGGAAATTTAACCAAGGCAGGAGCAATGGGTCCAGCGCACAAGCCAGATCGAGGATGCGATTGGGTGTATCGATATGACCGCGCAAGCATTGGCAGAAAGCCTCGATATTGGGTAGGCGTTCGCGGGTAGAAGCGTGCTTCTGCATTACGCTGAGTGCCCAAGCTTTCACTTGGTCCAGTGTGGGATTTACCTGGAAGCAAGCCTTCATCCTTTCTGTTTCCTGCGCATAGTCAATTTCTTCTAAATAGGGGGCGATAACGTTATGCAGCTTTTTACGAAAACGTTGGGTAACTTCCGCTTTACTACCGCCTAATGCAGATTCGGCTGTGAGCATGTCTTGCAACGTCTCCTCTGGTAAATTGAGCTCGCGATATTTTCGTGATTTGCGTGTATGCTCAATAATGGCTTCGAATTCAGCTTGATCCATATTTCACCGTGAAAGCAGGAAAGCAATTTCAGTGGGGAAGGTGAAAGCTTCAACTTTGAAGTTTAAACCTTCAATCAGGCGGTAAAAAGCGGTAGTGTAGTTAGCTGGCATGCCCTTTGATCTTCCGCCTAAACTCTTAGCTGGATAAGAAACCAGGATATGCTCAGCTTGAATCCCTTCGAGCAAACGACGGCTGAGGGTTTTATCGATCTGATCCAGCAGCGGAAAAGTCTTCAAGAGGAATGCGACTTGAACATTATGGTCGGGGATACAGCTGGTGAGATCGCAGGCAAAAGCTTGCCCGTTAATACGATAGCTTTCAAAAAATGCGTTCAAAAAGTCAATCATCGGCTGAAGGACGTCACAGGCTAAGTAGGTGCAATCTTCTGCGAGAGGCATCCAAGGCAGTGCTAAGGGGTTCAAGCCACACGCCAGATCTAAAATAGAATGCACAGGGCTGATGCTTGCCAAGCATGTGGCATAAAAGTCCTTCAAGAAGGGCAAGCGTTCAGCGGTGGAAGCGTGCAAACGTAGCATGCGTTGGCAAAGCTCATGTTTATCTTGGGCTGAATCCCTAAAAAGTGCGCTCCACTGCGCGTAGTCTACCTTTGTAGGAAGGTACGCACCGGTCAGCTGGTGTAATCGGCTGCGCACTGCTTTGACACTTTCTGCAAAATTGGACCGCTTTTGCAGCTCCTCACGGGCAATGCGTTCGACCAGGCTTGGAGCAATTTGTGCATACTTTGGGGATTGCTGCACACTTGCGATTAGTTGGCTGAGCTCTTCTGGATTAATCTCATCCATTTCGGAGGGTCTCCATCAGATGGGTCATAAAGCGCAAGTTGTGCTGGCTGGCAAGGCGCTGGTAAGAAGCATCTTTCATGCGGTACAAATGATTGAGATACGCCAAGCTATAGTGCTGACATGTTGGGCAGTCGCAGCCTGGCGAAATTGGCTCAGAACTGCGCATATAAATATCGTCACCGATGTAAACAAAGCGGAACCAGTCTGAACCGGCATCAGGAATTGCTCCGGCGGTGCTCAGGGCATACAGGCGTCCATGGCGGGCATCGCGGGTCGGCATAGCGCAATCGAATAGCGCATAGCCTAAATGATAACAAGTGGAAACGTTAAGTGGATGACCAATGCCAAGCGCATGAATCGGATACTGATTAGGAATGAGCCCGCGAGTATACGCCAGTATATCTGTCAGTAGCTGTGATTGGTCATCCAGCGGCCAGCCGCCGAAGCCAAAGCCATCGAAGCCTATCTCGAGCAAGGCTTCAGCACAGCGTTTGCGCAATTCGGGGTAACCACCACCTTGGATAACTGCAAAGAGTAACGGTCGGTCTTCAGGGGATATCTGCCGCGCGGTTAATTGTTTTTCGAATGTATCTTTGCAGCGCTTTGCCCAGGCTATCGTGCGCTGCACAGAAAGCTGCTGCTCTTCAAAGGGAGCATCCACATGCGTGCAATCGTCTAAGCAGAAGAGCACATCAGCGCCAAAGCCGAGTTGAAGCTGAATGCTTTTCTCTGGCGTGAGGATCAACTTGCGGTTAGAGCCTTCTGGTCGGAAGATAATTCCATTTTCGTTCAGGCTGCCAAATTTTGGGTTTTGACGGATGAGAGAATACGCTTGAAAACCTCCGGAATCGGTCATAATCAAGCCATCCCAGCCAGAAAAACAGTGAAGCCCGCCCATGGCTTGAATAACTGAGGAACCCGGTTTCTGCATCAAATGGAAAGCGTTCATCATCACCGCTTGCACGCCAGCTTCACTCAAGTCGGTACTGGTTAGGCTGCGCACGTAGCCGAAAGTTGCATCGGGTAAAAAAGCTGGTGAAGGCAGTGTATGTTGCCGAACTTGGAGAGTGTTCATGGGGGTTAAAATGGCTTTTTCTGCGGACGGTCAAGGATCAAAATAAATTCAGCTTTGCGGTTTTGTATCTTCGTAAGAATTTCATCGACCGGACCAAGGTAGAGGTGCTCTTCTGGCATGGTTAAATCGCAAGCTAAGAAAATATTTTGCTTTTTACCAAAAGACTGTTGAACTTCCTGAAGTAATCTTTGCAATCGGTAAGGTGTATCCATCAACACAAGCGGATAATTGGAATATTTCAATTGAGAGAGCTTCTTCTGGCGCTGGTCTGTTTTGACCGGCAAGAACCCAATAAAGAGGAATTCTTCCAGGTCAAATGGGCACACGGAGAGCGCAGCCATCAATGAGGAAGCACCAGGCAGCGGCGTGACCGCAATATTCATCTCATAAAGCAGCTGCAGGAGCTTTTTGCCCGGATCAGAGAAAACTGGTGTACCGCAATCGGAAATCAACGCTAAAGTTTGACCTTGGGCAAGCATCAGCAGAACTTCCTGAATCCGTTCTGCTTCGTTGTGTTCGTTGAGCTCCAACAAAGGCTTCGCGATGCCAAGACTTTTGAGCAAGCGCGAGCCATTTCTATGCTCCTCACACAGGATCACGTCTGCATGAGCCAGGGTTTCTATAGCGCGTGTGGTTATATCGCCGGCGTTTCCGATCGGTGTAGCCACCACATAAAGCTTGCCGGCTGGCTTTGCAGTGGTGGAGTTTGCGTTCAAGGTCATAGCTAGGTATGATTATACCCTACGGGTACCTTACCCTACGGGTACCTTACCCTACGGGTACCTTACCCTACGGGTTGATATTTAGGAATGCTGTTTGTAAACTGGAAACATACTTATTACAGAAGCTGAAAATCATGCTTCAATATGAGGATGGATGAAAAAGTTTAGCCGTTTATCTCAGGTATCGCTGTTACTCGCTGTTCTTTTCACTGTGGATAAACTCTTAGGGGTTGCAC
>BAABOD010000010.1:0-28028 GCA_040371255.1 Anaerolineaceae bacterium
AGCGCGTAGCGTATGTTAAAGGTGGCATCCGGGAGATTTTAGATGTGTGTACCACCCTGCGGATAGGCGATCAGATTGTCCCACTCACACAGGAGTGGATCAACACCATCATGGCACGTAACGATGACTATGCCCGAGAAGGATTGCGCGTCTTGGCTGCAGCCGAGCGTACTTTACCACAAGATTTGCAAGATTATCAGATTGAAGCCATCGAAACTGGACTGACCTTCCTAGGCATGGTGGCGATGATGGATCCGCCTCGTGAAGACGTTATGGAAGCCGTCAAGAAATGCTACCATTCTGGTATCCGTATCATCATGATTACCGGCGACTATGGCTTAACTGCGGAAAGCATTGCGCGTCGCATTGGCATCGTCAGCGGAGAAAACCTGCGCATCATTACCGGTGCCGAGTTAGAGAACATGACCGATGACTCTCTGTTAGAGGCAGTAAAGGAGCAAGTGATATTTGCGCGCGTTGCCCCTGAACATAAATTGCGTGTGGTCAGCGCTTTGCAAAGCCAGGGGAATGTCGTCGCTGTAACTGGTGATGGCGTCAACGATGCCCCCGCTCTTAAGAAAGCCGATATCGGTGTAGCTATGGGGCTCTCCGGCTCCGATGTGGCTAAAGAAGCCGCTGATATGATCCTCCTTGATGACAATTTCAGTTCAATCGTCAACGCCATTGAAGAAGGGCGTGCAGTTTATGAAAACATCAAGCATTTCACAACCTACGTCTTTACCAGTAACACACCTGAAGCCGTACCCTTCATCGTCAATTCTTTCACTGCAGGGCGTGTTCCGATTGCCTTGAACGTTATGCATGTCCTAGCCATTGACTTAGGGACTGATATTGTGCCTGCACTCTCGCTAGGAGTTGAGCCCCCTGAACCAGGCACGATGGATCGTCCTCCGCGCAAGCTGACGGATCATTTGATTACCAAAGAACTTTTGATACGTGCCTACTTGGTATTGGGTCCCGTTCAATCTTTAGCAGCTATGTCTGCGTTCTATTTCTATTACTGGACTAATGGCTATGCAGGTCAGTGGATCAATCTACCCGCGAGTGGACCTATTTACCGCTCAGCAACGGCGATGGCGCTGGCGGCGGTAGTATTTTCGCAAATTGGCAACTTATTTACGATGCGCTCATCGACCCGCTCCGTCTTCAAGACGCCACTTTTTACCAACCCCATGATTTGGGTCGGCATTGCCACAGAATTATTGCTCGTGCTAGCCATTGTCTATGTACCTTTCATGCAGGATTTTATCGGTACTGGTCCGTTTGAAGCGAAATATTGGTTGTTCCATTTATTATGGGTTCCCAGCCTTCCACTTGTAGATTCCATTTGGAAGGCAGTTCAAAACCGTAAGGAAAAACAAAAATTGGCTCAGTCTTCAAAAGGAGAAGTACTATGAAAGTAATCATTATTGGGTGCGGGCGAGTGGGAGCCGGGCTCGCCAAAGCTTTAAGTATTCAGAATATCGATGTATCTATCATCGATAGTGACCCAAAAGCCTTTAATTTGTTAGGACCTACTTTCAAAGGCAAGAAGTTTGTTGGCATTGGCTTTGACCAGAAGGTGCTCTCCGATGCTGGGATTGAGCAAGCCGATGCTTTAGCCGCGGTGACCGCCTCAGATGAAGCAAACTTGGTCGCTGCCCGCATGGCAAAGGTGGTTTATCGCGTCCCCCGCGTTACTGCGCGGGTGTATGAGCCTGAAAAAGCGAAGATTTACCGCCGCATGGGCATCCAAACGGTCTCACCGGTTACCTTGGGGATTGACCGCATGACCAGTCTGATCATAAATCCACAGCTGGTGATTGAGCGCATGATTGGTGCTGGGCAAGTGCGCCTGGTGGATGTGGATATCACCCCGCAGCTGAATAACCACACGGTGAAAGAAACTGAGGTGCCAGGCGAAATGCACGTTGTGGCGATCACCCGCAGCGGCAAGACCTTCCTGCCGAACCCAGCAACAAAATTCAAGACGGGTGATATCGCTCATCTTTTTGTAACCACTGGCTCCACCAATAAAGTCAAGCGCATCTTTGGTGAGTAAGCACAAGCGGAAGGAGAAACGAACATGAAAGTAATGATTATTGGCGGTGGCAAAGTCGGCACATACTTAGCTAATTACTTACTTAGCGAAAATCACGAAGTGCGCCTGATTGAATTGCGCCCTGAAGAAAAATCCAGAATACTTTTGGACGTGCCCGAAAGCGCCCTTTATTTTGGCAGCGGTACCGATCCTGATACTTTAGAGGCAGCCGGCATTCGCAAGATGAATGTGGTTGCAGCTGTCACCGGAATCGATGAAGTCAACCTGGTCGCGACCAGCTTGGCACGCTTTGAATTTATGGTCCCGCGCACCATTGCGCGCATCAATCACCCCAAAAACGCTTGGATGTTCACCGAAGTGAACGGCGTTGACGTGGCGCTCAACCAGGCAGACCTGATGGCAGCCTTGATCGCTGAGGAAATGTCCTTAGGCGATATGATCACCTTGCACAAGCTACGCCGTGGCAAGTTTGACTTAGTTGAAGAAAAGGTTGCCCCCAATGCGATCGCCAATGGCAAGAAGCTCAAGGACCTCAAGCTGCCCGACCAAACGACCATTGTGGCAGTCATCCGCAGCGGTGAGTTGATTATCCCCTCCGGCGATCTACAGTTCGAACCTGCTGATGAGGTCCTGGCAGTAGTGCATAGCAGCCAAAAGAAAGAATTGGCAAAATTTTTCGACCGCGTCAGCTAAACGGCTCAAAATCGAAAAAATATCCCTGCCATAAGTTTGCAGGGATATTTTTGCTTTTTGAGTAACCAGAAATGTAAATTTCAAGCAGCGCTTTATGGTAGGATTGAATTAGATTTTATTGAGATAATTGGCAGGTAATATTATGTTTAGAACCCGTTTTGCCCCCAGCCCCACCGGCTACATGCACATTGGCAATTTGCGCACTGCGCTGTATGCTTTCCTCTTAGCGCGCAAACATCATGGCACTTTTATTTTGCGCATTGAAGATACCGATCAAACCCGTAACGTGCCTGAGGCTGTGGATGCCATCTATAAAAGTTTGGCTTTAGCCGGCATCACATACGACGAAGGCCCCGATAAAGACGGCGGCAGAGGGCCTTATGTGCAAAGCCAGCGGCTGCCTATCTACAAAAAATACGCTGAGCAGTTGATTGCTTCAGGCGATGCCTATTACTGCTTCTGTAAAAAGGAAGCCCAGCCTGATAATGAGGAATCGCCGGGGATTGCAGAACAAAAACGCGACCCTTGCCGCTTTTTGACCCAAGAGCAGGTAACTGCCCGCTTCGCGGAGGGTCTCATCCCAGTCATCCGCCAGCGCATCCCCAATCAAGGCAGTACCACCTTCGTTGACCATGTTTACGGCGAGATCACTGTCGAAAACACACAATTAGATGATCAAGTGCTGCTCAAATCGGATGGGTTCCCCACCTATAACTTTGCCAATGTGGTGGATGACCACCTGATGGAGATCACCCACGTCATCCGCGGGCAAGAATACCTTTCCTCCACACCTAAATACAACCTGCTCTATCAGGCTTTTGGCTGGCAGATCCCAGAATATGTTCACCTGCCCCTCATTCTGCGCGAAGATGGCGCCAAGCTCAGCAAACGTGCCGGCGATCCTTCCTTTGAGGACCTCGTACAGATGGGCTTTTTACCAGAAGCAATTGTCAATTATGTGGCTTTGCTGGGTTGGAACCCGGGGGACGAACGTGAGATTTTCACCATGGAAGAACTCATCGAGGCTTTTGATATCGAGCGCATCAACAAGTCTAGCGCTGCTTTTTCGCTGGAGAAACTCACCTGGCTGAATGGCGAACATATTCGTCGGCTGGTTCCACAAAAATTCCACGAACTTGCGCTGAAGTATTATCCTGAAGGTGTGCGCCATCTGGACTTGGAAAAAATCAGCCGCCTTATCCAAATCCGCATCGAACGCTTCACTGAAATCCCCACGATGGTGAAGTTCCTTTATGAGCTGCCAGATTATGACCCAGCGCTCTTTGAGAACCCCAAATCTAAATCCACGCTGCAATCCAGCCGTGAAATCTTACAGGAGGTCATCCCCCTGCTTGAGGGCATGCAGGAATGGACAAACGAGTCGCTCTTCTCTGCACTCAAAGAATTTGCAACACTCCATGACTATAAGATCGGCACCGTCATGTGGCCTATCCGCACGGCGCTTTCCGGTCAGTTTGCTTCACCAGGCGGAGCCACCGAGCTTGCTGACCTACTCGGTAAAAAAGAAACTTTGCGCCGGCTGAAAATCGGCTTAGTTAAATTGCAGCCATAGATAGAAGATGAAAACCGCCCGAATTTACGTCAGTCAGGGCGGTTTTTTGGAATAATTCTTGCACAAAAACTAACAAGATTAACGTGCTAAGAAACTGACCATGAACATACTCCAGGATTTCGCCTTGGCTCTTGTGGATTTTCCCACTGCCTTGCCCTATTACCTTGTGCTGCTGGCAGCCAGCGGCTTGGCATTTTTAGCTGCTAACCGAGCAACGAACACTGGCGAGCAGCTCGCTCTGCCATTACGCACGGCTTTCTTGGTTGTGTTCTGCTCACAGCTTGTTCTGCTGACTTTAAGCCTGCTGCTCTTTCAGGGTTATGCGGATATTAATGAATTTTTCCCTCTGGTGTTTCAAACCCTAACCTTCATCACTTTGGTCTGGATTGTTTGGGCATTGGCGTTTCCGCAAGCTAAGGGGTGGCTGAGGCGCATACCGATTGTTCTGACCTTGGTGGCTTTTCTGGCTGGCTGCTTTACCATTTTTTATCCAACTCAGCAAATCGCTGCTAATGGAACCAGCTGGGTTCATCAGGTTTGGGCAGGGGCATCCCTTGGGCTTCTGATTGTTGGCATTATTTCTATCCTTTCTCGCAAGCACTTTTTTAGGTTAGAAGGTTTTTTAGTGCTCGTAATTGCAGCTTTAGGTTACTTCGTTTACTTATCTAACCCAACATCCGCTGCGCTGCCTTCCGCCGTTGCCCTCACCCAGTTACTTTACTATCCGCTCTTAGTCAGCATTGCTTGGCAAACCCAACCCAAGCCAGCCTTAGTTCAGCAAGTTAGCCCGCTGCCTGCCTCGCCCCAGATGGCGGAGGCTTTCCTCGAGCTCAACCTGCAGACTGAGCAGGAACAGATCCGCAATGCGCTCACCCACAGCTTGAGCGTTTTCTTGATGAGCGATTTGCTTGGGTTGGTGGAGCGCACCTCAGAGGGTAACCTGCGCGTGAGCAACACTTATGACTTGATCCGCGAGGCTTGGCTGCCGGTTTTTGAGCTCATCCCAGAGCATGTGCCTCAACTTAGTGCTCATTTTGAAGACGGATTGCCCCTCAGCGCAAACAAAACAGAGGAACTGGCTGAGGAAAAAGCGGCGCTCCTTCAAGCGTTGGGCTATAATGCCAGCGGCTGCTTGTTCCTTTACCCGCTCAAAGGAGCGGGAGAAACCCCCAAATATGCACTGCTATGCCTTACCCCTTATACCAATCGCGCTTGGACTCCTGAGGATCAATCGCGTCTAAGCGTTATTGCAGAAAAAATCGGGCGGGTTTTGGATAATTCCGCTGCGACTGAAGCTCAAGCAAGAGCTGTTGAAGAATTGCGCATCAACCTCAACCAGATGCAACGCCAAAATGCACACTTAGGAGAAGATTTGGAGCGCCACCAAAAGCTGCTAGGTGAGTTGCGTCAGGAATATCTGCAAGTTAAGAACCGTTATTCGAAGGAAACCCAACTTTGGGCTGAGAGGCAAAAGTTTCTCGAAGGCAAGTTGGCAAACTTAGAAGAAACGCTCCAAAAACAAGCGGCTGCTTTTGCGGAGGTGGAAAGCTTGCGCCGGCAAAAAGCCGAATTGGAAGCAGAGCTCACTAAGAACAATGAAAAGTTAGCCAGCCTTAAACACGCTTTAGCGAGTGCACAAGAAGTGCTCAGCAGCGAAAGTCTTACTCCTACCGCTAAGGTTGAGCCAGAGGCAAGCGAAGGCTCAGAGATGCTTTCTGGCATTCAGGCTGCCGCTGCCCTGGAAGCAACGCTGAAAGAGAGTGCCACCAATACCCTCGATTCCCACACGATCCAGCTTGAAAACCGACTCCAGGCATTACCCTCGGTCCCTCGAAGAGTCCTAGCTACACTGCAAAAAGTGCTGCAGAGTTTAGTGAGCAATGCCATAGCAGCTTCACCTCAGGGGAGCAGCATTTCTGTTGAACTTATGCCTTCTGAGGATCAAACCCTTCCAGAAAGCTTAGAAATCCGCGTGACAGATCAAGGCGGCGGGCTCAGTGAGGCAGAGCAACATGCTTTCCTCAGCTTCGTAACGGGAGCGGAAAACGACATTCCCAAGAGCATTGGTAACGCGGGAGCGTTACAGCAAGCCGTGGCGCTTGTCCAGGCAGCCGGAGGACACTGGTGGATCCATACGGAGCCTGGCTGCTCGAGCACATACCGGGTGAGCTTGCCGCTTGATGGGCATGATGCACTTTCTTAGGGCAGCGTAGAAGATTAAAATGAACTTTAAAAAGTACCAGCGGAGAGAGCCTTAAAGAGCTTATGAGACTAAATCAACATCAAAAAATTACTTTAGCAGTTTTTATTGTGCTTACACTCTCGTTTGTTGGTGTGATCTTTTCAGCTGCCTTGGTGCGCGGCATGGCTAATTCTGCCTCATCCAAATACCAGATCAGTCTTAAAGACTACCCACCCACCGCCACCCCTTTCCAACCTAATGCTTTTGCTAATATCCTGGAAGATGGCACGATTGAACTATTACCGCAGCCAGTTCATACGCCCACGCCCGTGCCAGTGATCTCGGAAGATCAGCTCCCCGACCGCCAGATGAACATTTTGCTCTTAGGCGTAGACGACTTTGCAGCGAATGGTTTTCGTACCGACGTGATTATGCTGCTCTCTCTCAACCCAAAACATAACTCCATTAGCTTGGTGTCATTCCCGCGGGATCTTTATGTCACCATCCCCGGTTACTGGTCTAACCGGATTAACACCGTTTGGGGATTGGGCGGCTTTGAGTTGCTGGCAGATACCTTCGAAGTCAATTTTGGCATTCATCCGGAATACTATATGATGGTCAATTACAATGGGTTTAGGGATGTGGTCAATAGCTTGGATGGCATTGATGTGGTCGTAACCCAAGAATTACAGGATTCCTGTGGACGAGACGCCAGCGGTTGGTGCATTATTAAACCGGGCACAGTACACATGGATGGCGACATGGCATTGTGGTATTCGCGCTCCAGATTGACCAGCAGCGACTTTGACCGTAACCGACGGGCACAGGAAGTTGTTAAAGCGATATTCACAAAGGCTATGAACTTAAACATGCTCCCCAAGGTGCCAGAGCTATATGGGCTTTACCGCGAGTATATCGATACCAATGTACAGCTCCTTGATATTCTCCCTTATCTGCCCTTAGCGTCTGAGGTTATGAAAACAGGCAACATCAATCAGTATGCCGTCGGTCCAGAAGTGGTCAGCAACTGGATCACCGCCGAAGGCGCAATGGTCCTCATTCCCAACTATTACGGAATTAGTGAAATCTTGAGCGAAGCACTGTACCTGAATGAATAAGGGTTTACCCCCTCACGTTATTTAATGCCTTCTCTCATAAACTGTATACCATCTGCTGACCCCCTTACAATAATCAATTGACAGTTCCCCTCAATTAGCATACACTATTGTAAATATTAGCTATGCGAAACACAAGCGAGGACTTATGGATTCATCATTAGATAGCCTATCAGCCCACATCACCGAGCATACCCTGCTCCCACCAGCCATTCAAGCCTGGAAAATCTATCTGCACGATCAAGGGCGCACAAATAACACCCTCAAAGCTTTTTCGGCAGATCTCTCCCTTCTAGCGGATTTCCTCCCGCCGGATAAACCCTTAGGGCAGATTACCACCAAAGACCTTGAGGACTTCCTCGATTGGCTGCAAAACGATCGCAACGTGCCCTGCAGCCCAAAGACACTCTCCCGCCGCATTACTTCAATCAAATCCTTTTTCCGGTGGTTAACCGTGAACGGCGTTCTTTCCCACAATCCTGCCGAAAAGATCGTGCAAAAGACGGTTGTCAGCCCGCTCCCGGAGGTGCTCACTGCCGCGGAGCAAGAAAAAGTGCTGGATGCTGCTGAAGCCATGCGCACCGCTGCCAACCCAGACCTGCGCCCGTATGTGCTCTTGCGCTTACTGCTTGAAACTGGCTTAAAGAAAGGCGAATGCCTGCACCTGATGACCAATCACGTGGAACTGGAAGGACCGGAAGCTCCACGCATCTTTGTGCGTTATTCCAGCCCGCGCTACCGCTACAAAGAACGCAATATTCCCGTTTCCCCGGAGTGGGCAGAGGCTTATCGAGAATACATCCAACGTTATGATATTAAAAACCAAGTATTTCCGTGGTCTCAGCGGCGCTTGGAATACCTCCTCGAAGATGTGGGCAACGCAGCCGGCTTAGATAAGCACCTTTCCTTTGATATGTGCCGCTGGACCAGTGCCCTGAATGACTTGACCGCTGGTATCGATACGGATAAAATCCGCCAGAAACTGGGCATATCCAAGATTCAGTGGCGCGAGGTTTATGCTAAACTGCAAAGCTTAGCAAAAGAGTTAGGTTATAAGCTCTCTTCAACCTCCCCAGCTGAAGTGTTGGATGAACTAAATTAATAAGAAAGATCGTGAATATGCAAACAAAACAGCCGAAATCCGCTTCACCTATTTTAATTGCGCTTGTGGTGGTCATCCTCATAGGCGCAGCGCTTCTAGCGGCTATTAGCCTTAATCAAGTGCGTGCCGGCGACGGCGCTTTTATCAGCAACTTATGGGGCAGTAACGGCACAGAAGCAGCTGCTGACCTTTATCTAGAAGGCAATAGTGCTGCTTTACCCATTCCACCATACGTCAAAACAATAATGCTCTTGGGATCAGACTACAGCCCGGGAGGCGGTCACCGTACGGACGTGATGCTGCTAGCAGCCTTCAACCTCAAAAATGGCAAGATCAACTTGTTTTCCTTCCCCAGAGACTTGTGGGTGGAAATTCCAGGTTACTACCCGCAACGCCTAAATGTTGCTCATCCATTAGGGGGGTATGAGCTTTTAGGCGATACCTTGGCATATAACTTCGGCTTCCGCCCAGATCATTATGCCATTGCCGATTTTGAAGGCTTCAAGCTTGTCGTTGATTGGCTCGGCGGTGTAGACGTCAAGGTTACGCAACACATGGAAGATTCCTGCGTTTTCACGCCTGAAGGCTGGTGCGTAGTCGAACCAGGCACGGTCCACATGGACGGCGACTATGCACTCTGGTATGTGCGCGCCCGCCTTAATAGCTCTGATTTTGACCGCACCCGCCGCGCACAGGAGGTAATCCAAGCCATTGCCCGCAAAGCGCTCAGCCCAGCTTACATCTTCCGTCTGCCTTCTTTTATCGAAACTGCTTTAGATGTGGTCGAAACGGATATGAGCGTTGCGGACATGTGGTTATATGCCTTCCCGCTTTCCAAATTCTTCCGACAAGACCTGTTTACGACCTATACCCTTACCCCCAATGAAGCTGCATTTTACGTTACCGATGAGGGCGCCAGTGTTTTACTGCCGAATGTCCCCGCCATTCAAGCAATTTTGCGGCAAGTTTTCTGGATTGAATAAAAGATGGCTTAGCGCTTGGGCGCTGCTAAGTGGAGATGTAAAATCTCAGGCTCATCCCCAATTAGCCGCCAAGCCTGGGAAATGCGCAGCCCGCACACCCATAAAACTGAACCCTCAGAGAGCACCAATGGCCATTTCGCCCGTGCTCCCTGGGGGATTTTTTCATTAATAAAAAAATCGCTTAGCTTCTGATGCTTGCCTTGCATACCCAGCGGTGCCCAGCGTTCTCCGGGGCGCATGCCACGTACCTCCATGGGCAGCACCAGGTCAGCTGGGTTCAGCCAAGCATGCTGCCGATCTTGCTGAACCTCTAAAGGTAAACTTTCGTAATCCTTTCGGCTTACCAATTCTGCTTCTAACCGCCAGCCATGCGTCAACTGCAAAGGCTCCCCCAAATCGAGTGCATAGGTCTTTTCTGATGGTAGTTGTGGGAATTCTAAGAAACCCACCTCTGCTCGGGAATAGCCTAATTGAATCGTGTCGTGGTTCACCCAAACTTTTATCTTTGCTAAGAAATCCACCTGATTTTGTCCGTTCAGGATTGCCTTTCGTACCCGTTCGACGGCTTCATATCCAATGTTACGCAACCCAGGCACAAGTTCGTTGAGTGCGTGCATGAGCACGCGGCGTTGCAGACCTTCTTCTAAGCTTAAAAAGCTGCCTTGATCCAGCAGCAACCAATTTTCTTGTTTGTTCCTCAGGCAAGCTTCAAAGGCTTGCTCCTCGAGCTGCTCAAGCAGGCGAGCATCCGATTGCAAGGCTAAGGTGTTCCTGAGCACCACTCGTTTGAATGCCGGGTTCACTTGTTCGAGCAACGGAATGACCTCCAGGCGCAGCCTATTACGGAAAAAGCTAGGGTCTTGGTTGCTTTCATCACTCAAGAAGAGCAAGCCATGCTTCTGACAATAAGCTAAAGCTTCAGCATGAGAAACTTCTAACATCGGTCGTAAAATGGGCACTTGCGCGTTAAGTTCTTTCTGGTAGCTTACGGCTTGCATGCCTCGCAGCCCGTTGATCCCCGCACCTCGCAGGAAGTGCATTAAGACTGTTTCCACCTGATCATCAGCAGTATGCCCCACCACAACGCCACCAGCACCGCGCGCCTCGGCTAAATCTAAGAGAAACTGATAACGGCAAATTCTAGCAGCTTCTTCAATGCCTAATTTGTGTTCTCGAGCATAAGCCTGCACATCTGCTTTGCCAACTTCGCAAGGAAGCCCCCAGCTTTGCATCAACAGCTGAACCTGTTCTGCTTCTTGGGCTGAAGTGGGGCGCAAGCCATGGTCTAAATGACCAACAATTACAGCGATATCGGCTTTCCACAAGCAATGCACTAAGGCTAAACTATCCGCCCCGCCAGAAACGCCGACTACAAGTGGTTTTGATGCGTCATACCCGCAGGTTTGAAACAAAGCCTCAAGAATTTTTTCGGCAATCATGTCAAAAATTATACCTTACGTACGCGAACCCTTTAGACAAGTATTCCTTCGGGGATTAGTTACGGCTTACCCTTGGTCGGCTTGCATTTGATGTATACTAAGCACAGAGAAAAGAAGATATGAACGCGCGCCCTATATTACTTGGCATAACTGGGAATATTGCCTCTGGTAAGAGCGCTGTCAGGCAATACCTCGAAAACGAAGGCGCCCTAACCATTGATGCCGATTTGTTGGCACAATCCACTTACTTCCCGGGCGGTCCAGCCTACCAACCCATATTGGACACTTTCGGGGACGATTTGTGCTTTGGAGATGGGCAAATCAACCGCTCCCGTTTAGGTCGCATCGTTTTTGCCGATCCAGCTGCTATGCAGAAATTGGAAGCTATCATCCACCCTTTGGTAACTGAGCAAATATTAGAAATCACTGCACGTGCTGAAGTTGGTTTAGTAGTCGTCGAGGCGATTAAATTGTTCGAGGCAGGGATCCATGAAAAGTGCGATGCTGTCTGGACGGTCGCTGCTGATGAAAACGTACGCAAGGAAAGGCTTATGAACACGCGCGGCTTAACTGAAACCGATGCTATGCGGCGGATTCGCTCCCAAAGCCCCGAAGAGGAGAAAATCCGCCGCTCTGATTACGTCATTTATACCGATAAAGACTTCCGCTCTACGTACGAGCAAACCATGCAGGGTTTAGCCGCGCTCAACCCAGATTTGCCAGAAGAGGTGGTTTCTTTTACTGGGGAAGTCTTTCGCCCCTTACGCCCAATGGATTTCGACAGCTCTTCTGCATTGTTGTCTCGGGTCTTTTCGCGGGAGCAGACTGAGGATGATTTATTCCGATCGTTTAGCCGCCAGACAATCTCAGCAGGCTTCCATGAAAACGAAATTACCACTCTCGCCTTTTGGAAGACAGAACTCTTTCTCAGTCTGATTCAGAACATAATCCCTTATGGACCCAAATCTGAGGAAGCAAAGCACACCCTGGAGGTGTTAGCTATTCTTGCGCATGCTCACCTTTGTGAAGCTCTTTATATCTCCCGTGAGCTGATTCACCCCGCGGCAGCAAAATCCCTTGGCTATTTACCCGGAGACTACTTTCCACCGGAGCTTAATCCATATGCCGTAACGAACTTTTTACGCAAATACGGCTTAATGCCAGAAGAGGTATTTGTTAAACCTGATCTTTAAATTATTCGTGCGATAATTGGTATTATTCAAGTTATACTTAATTCTTAATAACAGACTGAAAGCAAACCACCATGCAAGAACTGATCAACGATATCCTTTTCATTTTGCAGCGCTTTAATTGGTCAAGCGTACTGGATATTGCGTTAGTAACTGCTTTTTTTGCCGTCCTACTCTATATGCTGCGGGATACCGGCGCGGTGACGCTCTTGCGCGGTGTGCTCTTGGTGGTCGTGCTTATTACCCTGCTCACCACGTTTATCGAATTGCCAGCTTTTTCATGGTTGATTAATGTGATCTCGCCAGCACTGATATTTACCATCCCAGTCATCTTTGCCCCCGAAATCCGCCACGCCTTAGAACAAGTCGGGCGTATTAGCAACATTAACTTACTCACCCGGCGCGTCAGCCCAAAGGAACGCGAGGCTCTCGAAAAAACATTGCAGGAGATCACCAAAGCTGCCGTGCGCCTTTCTGAACGCCGGCATGGCGCACTCATCATTATTCGGCGTAATAACTTACTGACACAATATTACAAAACTGGCGTGATTCTCGACGCTGAAGTGACCGCTGAGCTCCTTCTTCAGATCTTCTACCCCAATACGCCATTGCATGATGGCGCTGTAATTATCGATGGTAACCGCGTTGTCGCAGCTGCCTGCGTGATGCCGCTTTCAGCCAGCGGTGTGCTCAACAGCCTGCCAGAGCGTTCGATGGGGCTGCGGCATCGGGCTGGTTTGGGCATCAGCGAGGTCAGCGATGCCATTGCTTTAGTTGTTTCGGAGGAAACTGGCAGTATCTCAATTGCCTATCAAGGCCGCTTCATTCGCCGATTGGATGGAGAGCGCTTACTCAACACTTTACGTGCGCTGCTCTTCAGTGAGGATCAGCAGCAAACAGATAAGAAACGCCGTCCACGTGCAGAGAAGAAAGCCAAAGAAAAGAGCGAAGGAGGTACCCAGGCGTGAAAGTTATCCGTCAAATCCTCAGTTTCCTGCCAACGCTGCTGACTGCACTGATCTTAGCCTTGATCGTGTGGGTCTCTGCTGTAACCAGCAGTGATCCTAACGAAATCGTAACTTACCCAAAACCGATACCTCTTTCCGTCTTAGGGCTTGACCCAGACTTGATAATTGCCGGAGATATCGTAGACACGGTTACGGTAACCATTCGTGCACCTCATTCAATCCAACAAGAATTGGTGAGCAAGCCGGAAAGCATTCATGCTTTTGTGAACCTTTCCGGGTTAGGAGCAGGGGTTCACACGCTCCAACCTGAGGTTACCATCGATATCCGCCCAGCGCGGGTAGAGAAAATCTCTCCTGAAACTATCACGGTCACCTTAGAAAACTTGCTCACGCGGGAATTTCCTATCGATTTGCAATTGACGGGCAGTTTACCAATCGGCTACGAATCTAGCCAACCCTCATTAGAGGCGGAAACAGTGCTTATTACCGGACCTGAATCAAAAGTCAGTCAGGTGGTAAAGGTGATCGCTAACGTTGATCTGAACAATGTGACCACCAGCATCTCCCGCGCTGTGGAACTCAAACCCTTAGACAACCGCGGGGTAATTGTTAGCGGCGTCAGTCTGAACCCAACCCAAGTTACTGTTGAAATTCCTGTTCGACAGCTTGGCGGCTATCGCAACGTGTTCGTCAAGGTCGTCACCACAGGGCAAGTGGCGCAAGGTTTCTACCTAACCGGCATCAGCGTCAACCCGCCAACAATTACGATTTACACCACCGATCCGGCCTTAGCGACAAACATGCCAGCCTACATCGAAACCGTGCCCATCAGCCTCAATGGTGTTAGGGAAGGTTTCGAAAGTGTGGTCGCTTTAAACCTGCCTGAAGGTATCCAGGTGGTTGGCGAACAGAACGTTACCGTAACCGTGGGTATTGCAGCGATTCAAAGTTCTCTCCAGTTAGTGGACGTGCCAATTGAGGCTGTCAACGTAGCCAGCGGTTTAAAGGTAACACTCTCCCCAGACCGCGTTAATCTATACCTTTCTGGGCCGCTATACCTCCTCGAACAGCTCAATGTTGCTAACATCAAAGTGACCGTCGACTTAGAAGGGAAGACTGCCGGCACTTACCAGCTAACCCCCTCTGTGGACCTTGTTTATGAGGATTTGGAATTAGATTCAATCCTGCCGGCAACAGTCGAAGTGGTACTCTCGCGGTAACGATAACCAAATTAAATGAGAAAGCGGTTTAACGATTAATGAGAAAACCAGTTGTAGTACTGGTCGGAAGGCCAAACGTAGGTAAAAGCACCTTATTCAACCGCCTGGTCGGGGAAAGATTAGCCATTACTGACGAAGTCCCCGGCACCACGCGTGACCGCTTGATCTCTGAGGCTGACTGGGCGGGGCATGATTTCTTCGTCGTCGATACCGGCGGCTTAGACCCATCTGCTCAGCGCAATCAAGAACCTCTTTCCATCGGATCTGCAGAGTTTATAGATGATATCCGTGCTCAGACCGAGTTGGCAATGCAGGAAGCTGACGTGATCCTCTTTCTTGTGGATGCTCAACAAGGTGTAACCGAAGCAGACCGCGAATTAGCACAGCTCCTGCGCCGCAGGCAGATGGTAAAGGATGGCAAGCCATTCCCGCCAGTCATCTTGGCAGCTAATAAAGCCGATAGCGCAGCTGCACGTATGAATGCGCTAGACTTTTATTCCCTTGGAATAGGGGAACCCTTCCCTATTTCTGCTATACATGGCACGGGTACAGGAGACTTGCTGGATGCGGTGGTTGAAAATTTCCCTTCAGCACCTCAGGAGGAAGAGGAAGATACCAGCATCAAAATTGCCATTGTGGGCAAGCAAAACGCAGGCAAATCCAGCTTACTCAATAAGTTAGTTGGGCAAGAGCGCTCCATCGTTAGTGACATTCCAGGCACCACGCGGGACGCCATCGACACATCGATTGATTTTGAAGGCAAACAAATTACGCTTATTGATACTGCCGGCATCCGCAAGCGCGGCGCTATTGAACCTGGCGTGGAGAAATATTCGGTGTTGCGTTCTTTTCAGGCAATTGAGCGCTGTGATGTTGCCTTACTGGTTATCGATGCAGCTGCCGGCATCACTGCTCAGGATACTCATATTGCCGGCTACATTTTAGAGGCGATGAAATCCGTGATCTTGGTGGCGAACAAATGGGATCTGGTAGAGAAAGACGAAAAAACAATGGTTGAGTATGAGCAGCGCATCCGCCAAGAATTAAACTTTTTACCTTATGTTCCTGTCGTTTTCATCTCTGCGCAAAGTGGAAAACGAGTCAACCAAATCTTACCTTTAGCCTTGCAGGTTTACGAAGAGCGCCATGCGCATCTGCCTACTTCACAGCTCAACCGCATCCTGCAGAATGCACAAGATATGCATCAGCCCCCCTCTGCCGGAGGCAAGATTTTCCGCATTTATTACGGCACCCAAGTGCGCTCGGACCCACCAACTTTCATCTTGTATTGTAACGACCCGCGCTTAGCTCACTTTACCTATATGCGTTACATCGAAAACCAAATTCGTAAGGAATACCCGTTTTTGGGAACACCCATCCAGTTAATCCTCAAGCAGCGCAAGCGTGAACAAGATGCATAAGCCTTGAAAGATTCGGTTTATAATACGCATAAACCTACTGGAAGGACTGATTAAACCATTGGATCAATTCACAAGCCAAGTCTCCCCGGAACCCGAGGGACCTGAAATTAAAAAGAAATCATCACGCGCCGGCTTTTGGCTGGATACACTTGAAACTATCCTATTAGCTTTGCTGCTTTTTTTGGCAATTAATACGGTCACGTCCCGAGTGCGCGTGGAAAACATTAGTATGGAGCCGACGCTCCAACCAGGTTACCTTTTGATTGTCAATAAATTGGCATATAAATTGGGCGAGCCGAAACATGGTGATATCGTTGTCTTCCACTATATGGGAGATAAAAACGAGGATTACATCAAGCGCGTCATTGGGCTTCCTGGCGATGAAGTTAACATTGAGAATGGTACAGTTTACGTAAACGGCATTGCCCTAAGTGAACCATATATCGCGGCATTTCCCGCTTATAGCGGTACATGGGTAGTCCCGGAAGGCAGCCTATTTGTCCTTGGGGATAACCGCAATAACTCTTCGGATTCGCATCAATGGGGCTTCGTCGATTTGGACGATGTTGTTGGCAAGGCTGTATTCATTTATTACCCCTTTGATGTGATTGGTTCTTTGGTAATCCCTGACTTGGTGCAGGCGGCTCACTAAGCAAGCCCGCTTAACCTGCACTAAAAGGTTACAGAAATTAACATATCCTCAAAAGAGCGTATAATCAGCAATCATGAAACCAAATTTACCACCCAACCCGGAAACCTGCCCCCATTGTTACGTCGGGCGCATCCAGGAGAGCTTCATCACTTATACTACCATTATCGACGGTGAACTGCTTAGCGTGCCGGACTTTCCGGTGTGGCGTTGCAACGTCTGCCATGCTTACGTCTACGACCCTGTCGCCATGGGTCAGCTGCAAGCCTCCCTTTCTGCCCATCAAAAAGCAATATTGAACGAAAAAGCACGCCGAACCCCACGCAAAACCACTGCATCTTAAACTTTTCCTCTTAATTTGCCTTAGGGCTGTTCTTTAATTCCCACAATAATAAGAATTCTCTAAGAAAACTATCGAAAATTTGACGCACACAGTGGGGCGTGCTATTATTGAAGCGTATCATTATATTTTTTTCATTCCGTACCTTAATAGGAGGATTTATTCATGAGCGCAATATTATTATCCCGAATTATTGGCGCAATCGTTTTTGGAATTATTGGCTTTTTTTCTGGTACACCGATCCATGATTACCTGATATCGTTTTGGGTAACCTACCCCCTTCGTGATGGAACCACAGTTATTATTTGTGTAATTCTTTTTGCCATCATAGGATACATCATCACCCCATGGATCACTGTAAAACCAGTCCAATCGATTGCTAAAAAAATGAGCAAATCCTCACCGCGAGCGCTATTAAGCGCTTTGGTGGGGCTGATTTTGGGGCTGATTATTTCAGCTTTACTTGCATACCCTATCTCGCTTCTGCCCGACCCATTAGGGCAAATTTTACCTTTAGTGATGGTTGTCGTTTGGAGCTATTTAGGTGCGAGCTTATTTTATTCGCGCGGCGAAGAATTTAGTAATGCTTTTCACACCTTTTCAAACAAATTCTCCAGCAAAGGCTCAAAAACGCAAGTTGAAGGAGAATATCGCATTCTGGTAGATACCAGCGCGATCATCGATGGGCGCATTGCAGACATCGTTAAAACCGGCTTCTTGCATGGCACCCTAATCGTGCCCCGCTTTGTGCTCAATGAGTTGCAGTATGTTTCCGATTCAGCGGATTCCCTGCGCAGGCAGCGTGGCAGACGTGGGATGGATATTTTAGCTGAGCTGCAGCAGAATGAAAACATTCCCGTCATCATCAGCGACATCGACGTGGAAGGCGTGCGCGAAGTGGATGACCGTCTGGTCGTGCTGGCACGCCAAATGCGCTGCCCTATTTTGACGAATGACTATAACCTCAACCGCATTGCCGAGCTGCAAGGTGTGAAGGTGCTCAATATCAATGATTTAGCTAACGCGGTTAAAGTTATCTTTTTACCTGGCGAGAGCTTCAAAGTGCACATCATTCAGGAAGGTAAAGGATACAACCAAGGTGTCGGCTTTATGGATGACGGTACAATGGTTGTCGTCGAAGACGGCCAGCAGTACATGAACAAAGAAATCACCGTCACTGTCACTAAAGTGCTGCAAACTTCCGCCGGGCGGATGATTTTTGCTAAGCCCGAGACTGAATAAGCGCTGGAGGTGAGCATGGCGCTGAAAATTTACAACACCCTGACTCGTACCAAGGAAGTGTTCCAACCGCTGGAACCCGGTAAGGTGCGCATGTATGTTTGCGGACCTACGGTATATGACCGTGCACACATTGGTCATGCTATGTCCGCTATTGTGTTTGATATCATCCGACGCTACTTGGAGTATTCTGGCTATGAAGTGCGCTTTGTGATGAACTACACCGATGTGGATGACAAGATCATCGAGCGCGCCAAACAGCTGGGCATCGATCCATTCGCTTTAGCCCAACGTTACATTGAAGATTATCAGCGCAATTTAGAAGCCCTCAACGTCAAACCTGCCACGCTCAACCCGCGCGCTACCCAAGAGATGGATTTCATCATCAACATGATCCAAAAGCTCATTGATGCTGGAGTTGCTTACGTGGTCGATGGCGATGTGTACTATCGCGTAGAATCGGACCCGGAATATGGCAAGCTCTCTGGGCGCAAGCTGGAAACGATGAATGCCGGCGCTCGCGTGCAAGTGGATGAGCGCAAAGAGCACCCGATGGATTTTGCCCTGTGGAAAGCAGCCAAAGAAGGCGAGCCAGCTTGGGATTCGCCCTGGGGTAAAGGCCGCCCAGGTTGGCATATCGAATGCTCCGCCATGAATATGCACCATTTGGGTGAGCAAATCGACATTCACGGCGGTGGTACCGACCTGATCTTCCCGCATCACGAAAATGAAATCGCCCAGACGGAAGCGCTCACCCATAAGCCCTTTGCGCGCTATTGGATCCACAACGGTATGCTTACCTTTAAATCTGAAAAAATGTCCAAATCAGTGGGCAATATGATCACGATTGATGAATTTTTGCAGGAGCACCCCGGGGATGTGATGCGGCTGCTCGTGCTCAATGGCTCTTACCGCAGCCCGCTCACCTATAGCGATGAAGTGCTCGAGCAGACCGAGCAAACCTACCGCCGTCTGCTTTCGGCTAAAAAGCCTGCTTTGCCCAACGCACCAAGCATCAGTCCGGAGAAGGCGCAAGCTTTGATTGAGGCAGCCCAAAGAGCGCATACCCAGTTTATTGAAAGCATGGATGACGACTTCAACACAGCGGCTGCTATGGCTGCGATATTCGAGCTGGTCAAGCAAATCAACCAAGCCCGAGCGGAAGGCGCCACCCAGGCTCAGTTGGAGCCAGCACAAGCCATGTTCAATGAGCTCACCGGCGTCTTGGGCTTGCAGCTCCAGGAGCAAGCCGGCAGGCAAACCAACGCTGACCCGTTCATCGATTTGCTCGTGGAGGTTCGCAATGAGCTGCGTGCACAAAAGAACTGGGCGCTCTCCGATAAAATCCGCGACGAACTAAAAGCGTTAGGAGTGATCCTCGAAGACAGCAAAGACGGCACCACCTGGAGCTGGGAGTAACTTTGAAGGAATGGATCACCGGACGCAACCCGGTTTATGAGGTCTTACGCGCCAAAAGGCGGCAAGCTTTCAGGCTGCTTGTGGCAAAGGGCATCAAACCAGAAGGTCAGCTCCCTGAGATTTTGCGAATGGCAGAGGCGCGCCGACTACCCATCGAAGAAGTTCCACGCAGCCAGTTAGATATGCTCGCCGACCACCATCAAGGCATTGCGCTGGAAGCCAGTAGCTACCCCTACGCTGCCCTAGAAGATTTGCTGGTTTATTCCCAGCAGCAGCCCGAACCGCCTTTTTTCCTGCTCCTTGACGCGCTCCAAGACCCACAGAATTTAGGCTCGCTCCTGCGTACTGCCGAGGCGATGGGTGTACATGGGGTTGTGCTTCCTTCACGGCAAGCAGCACAAATTACTCCAGCGGTGGTGCATGCCAGCTCCGGCGCGAGCGAACATCTGGTCATCGCCCAATACAACTTAGCACAGGCAATCGCACGCTTCAAACAAGAAGAAGTCTGGATTTATGGATTAGATGAAGACCCCCACTCAAGAACACCTCAGGAATTGCGCTTCGACTTGGGGCTGGCGCTCGTGGTTGGTAACGAAGGCACTGGCATGCGCCAGCTTGTACGCCAATCATGTGATGAGCTACTGCGTCTGCCAATGGTCGGCAAGATCGAATCGCTCAATGCCGCGGTAGCCGGCTCAATTGCGCTCTACCTGGCGCGCCAAGCCCGCATGCAGCGCGCTTAGGCACTAAGCTTGCTTTCGAATTACATCGATACCACCCATAAATGGGCGCAGCACCTCCGGCACCACGATGCTGCCATCGGCTTGCTGGTAATTTTCCAGCACGGCAATCAGCGTGCGCGGCAGCCCCAACCCAGAACCGTTGAGCGTATGCACAAACTTTGGTGTTGAACCGTCCGCTGGGCGATACTTGATGTTGGCACGCCGAGCCTGAAAGTCACCAATGCGCGAAATGGAAGAAACCTCCAGCCATTCTTGACATCCCGGCGCCCAAACCTCGATATCATAGGTCTTATGAGAACCAAAGCTCAGGTCACCCGTGGATTGCAGCAAGACACGATAAGTTAAGCCTAGCTCACGGCAAGTGGCTTCGGCATCCGCTACCATGTTTTCTAACTCTTGTTGTGAATTTTCTGGCAGGCAGAACTTATACATTTCCACCTTGTCGAACTGGTGCCCGCGCTTGATGCCGCGCACATCCCGTCCGGCGCTCATTTTTTCGCGGCGGAAGCAGGCGGTATAGGCAGTGTAATTGATGGGCAAATCCTCTTCTTCCACCACCTCACCCATCAGCATACCGGTGAGTGGCACTTCAGCCGTCGGCACCAGCCAAAAATCCTCTTCGGCATCGTGATAAAGGTTATCAGCAAACTTGGGCAGCTGCCCCGAGGCAAACATCACCTCATGGCGCACCATATAGGGTGGATAAACCTCGTGGTAACCTTGGCGGATGTGCTGATCTACCATCCAGAAGATCAGAGCACGCTCCAAGCGTGCGCCAGCTCCCTCGAGCACATAAAAACGCGTGCCAGAGAGTTTCACCCCCGCTTCAAAATTAATAATGCCTAACTCTGGACCCAAATCCCAATGTGCTTTGGGTTCAAAATCAAAAGAACGTGGCTCCCCTACCGTCCGTATCACCACATTGTCTTTATCGCTGGTCCCAAAGGGTACGTCTGGGTCGGGAATGTTGGGGATGCCAGCTACAAGATCGTACAAATCCAGCTCAACTTGTTTTAGCTGCTCATCCAATGCGTCAATGTCTTCTTTGAGCAGGCGCATGGCTTCTATTTTTCCCTGCCGGGCAGCCGCATCTTTCATGCGTCCAATTTCTTTGCTCACGGCGTTGCGCTGGGCTTTTTTGCTTTCTACCTCCAGGATGAGGGTGCGGCGCTGCTCATCCAGCGCGATAATCTGGTCAACAATGTCCGTCTCTATCTGGCGCTTGCGCAAGGCTTCGCGGATGAGCTCGGGGTTTTCGCGTATAAGCTTTAAGTCCAGCATCGGTAATCTCCTTGGGATGGCTTCATTCTGACCAATTCTACCACTGGAGAGAGCAGCTAATCAGAGCACTATCTCGCAATGGCAAAAAATGCCAAAGTAATCCTTTCCATAGAGCTCGCACAATTGCCTTTAATCCGCGTGGAGTATAATAGGCGCCATCATGAAAAAGCTTGATCTATTACTCCTCATCGCTTTGTTAACTGTGGCAATCTTCAGCCAGCAGACGCTTGCCTCGGCTAAATCTTCCGCTCAAGAAGATCAACCTACCGCAACCTATTCGAGCTGGATTATCACTTCGACCCCAAACCCCGACGGTTCTATTGTACACATAGTGCAAGAGGGTGAGACGCTGTGGGATATCTCGCTGGCTTATGGCGTCCCTGGTGCTGAGATCATGGGCAACTCGGGCAACAGCCCAACGGTCACGGATGTATACGTGGGGCAAGTGTTGATCATCCGCCCGCCCAACCCCTCCACGCAAACGCCCACGCTCACCTCCACTCCTACGCGCATCACGCCCCAAGCTACTTTGCTGCGGCCCACGCTCACGCCCATCCCCACCCAAACGCTTTTCCCCACCCTCACCCCCACCGACCAGCCCAACGTTCTATTCCGCGCCTTTGCCGATACGCACACCGTCGGCATTGCCATGGTCAGCATTAGCGGCGTCGGTATACTTCTTGTACTAATTTTCGGCTTTTTCAAGAAGAGTAAGTGAGATTTCTGATCGACTCACATTCGCAAAACAGAAATCAGATAGATTATCTACTTAGTAATCGGAATATCTGAAGTAATCTAATGTAATGGGCTAATATTTCAAACACCAGGTTTACAATAGAAAAAGGACGAATGCTATGAATAACCACTCTCGTTTCTCACTCCGGCTTATCTGCGCCACATTAGCCATTGCCCTCCTGCTCCCGATCCTTTCTGGCTGCGCTACTCAAAGCACCCCCAGCCAGACGAAGCCTATCCCGAGCGCAGCACCGTCTGCAACCCTGCCAGCTTCTCCCACAGCCGCACCTAGCCCCAGCCCGACGCTTCCACCAACTGAAGATATGGCAACTCAGTTTATTACGGGAACGCATCCTAGGGATGAATATTGTTCCCGCGTCTTTGATTTTCATCAAATGACTTTTGAGCCATTAACCATCGTAATCCCTGACAACCTCATCGAACCTGTCGAACCCCAGGTGCTCGCCGACCAGGTTATCAGCCGCTTCCTTTCCTTATCCGAAAGTTCACCGGTTGCCCTAGACCAACCCACAACCGTAACCGTGCTTTCAACCCCCGAAGTTGGCGAGTGCTTTTCCACCGGCAATCTTGTGTTTGTAGCGCCAGACAGCCTGGATTCCCGAACTTTTGCTGAGGACCTCTTGGGCGCTACAGCCGGCATCAGTGAGTATTGGATCCGCTCAGGCTTGGTTTCCCTCGCCTTAGGTGAGCAGCCAGATCAAGCCAAACTGCAGAACTGGTACTTGAATACCGATGACCTGGATATGGCAGGTCTCTTCATCGCCCGCTTTATGGAAGACTGGGCTACCGAAGAAGAACGCGAAATCGCCCGCATGTCCGCGGCATCTCTGGTTCAATACGCCTTGGAAGTGGAAAAGATTCAGCCAGACAAGCTGGAAGAGCAGGTTAACAATGACGTTCGCACACGCTGGCTACAGTCGCTGGGCGTTGACCGGACGGTCACTTACCCCTATGATGGACTCTTTACCGGCTTCCTCTACAGCCAAAAGAGCGATTGTCAATTGTTCGTCAAGACCAAAAGCATGGATTTCTGTCTAAACCGCATCCCCACCCAGGAGTATTTTGACGAAGTTTCAGACGCTGAATTTTTAATTTACCATGCCTATTACGGTCGGAAAGCCCTGGTCGAGTACATCCTTTCCGAAGCGCCTTCAGTCCAGCAGCTGATGAACCCCGATGAAACCATCACCATCGAGGTCAAGGAGCTTGAGGATCGATTGGGGTATACCATCGGCAACACCATCACAATTAACCGCAGCTCCGTATACTATGACCCCTTGGATATGATCGTTCACACCTTCGATTGGAATGAGCGTTTATCTAACAATCAAGTGTGGTTGAGCGTGGGCTTTGCCGAATACCTCGGCAAGTTATTGCCCATTTACCCCCAAACGGCTAAGCGCTGCATTTTCGAGGATTTGAGTGGGCAGATCCATGGAAGTGATAGTGTGGCCCCGGGAACTTCCTACTGTTATTTTCTCGATCCCGAGCAACTTGAAGCCGCCAAACAATGGTACCTGGCGCAAGGGGGTCGCATGGAAACCGAAGAGGTGGTTGATCCCCGCTTGTTTACTGATGCAGTGGCTTTTGCAACCATTTATCGTGATGCTAACGGACAACGGACGGTACCTATGGGCATAAAGTTTAAAGCCCTCAATCCGGACTTTAATCCTGAAGGTCAAGAAGGCTTGGAGCTCAGCTATACTTCGGCAGCTTCATTTGTCGCCTGGATGTGCGATAAGTACTCTCTGAATCGGGTGCTCGATGTGTATGTTAATCATGCCGAAAACGGCTTACTGGACGGAAAAAGCTACAGTGAGCTGAAATCGGAATGGATCGCTGATCTGCGCGCCAAGGGCGCAGGCATACCGATTCCTGGGGAGCCTTAACCCCGAGCATCAGGCGCATAGCGCGTGTAAGCCGTCTGTTTGATATAATGCGGAAATGCACTCCGCTAAAATTCACACCAAACCCGGCAGCTCCCTGGCTACAGCCATCACCTTCCCAGCCGGCGCGCACTGCTTTGCAGTGTTAGCCGATACGCACGTGAACGATCGCGTGCCCGAGCTTGCGCCGCAGCTCTTAGATGCCATTCGCGCGGCTGCCCCCGAGGCGATCTTCTTGGCTGGTGACCTTTCCAAGCCTGAGGTTATGACCACGCTCGCGCAGATCGCGCCCGTCTATGCCGTGCAGGGCAACCAGGATTGGCTGCGAGGTACCCGACTGCCCAAGGAACTGTGGTTAGAGGTCAACAATGTGCATGTTCTGCTCACGCATGGGCACGTCAACCTGGCGCTCTACACGCTCAACTACTTACGTCTCCTCCTCACCGGCCAAAAGATGAGCTTGCGCAGCATTGAGCAGCGCTTAGCCAAGCGATATCCTCAGGCTAACCTGGTGATTTATGGTCACACGCACTTTCAGGTCTACCATCAGCTTGGGCAGCAATGGTTCCTCAACCCCGGCGCTGCTTACCCGCATAAGCTGAATGGTCATTTCATCGAATACGCGCTTTTAGAGGTCAATGCACAGGGAGAAATCCAGGTCGAATTGCTCCATTTAGCAGAATAGAGCTCTATAATTCACTTTTGACGGTATGATTTCAGTAGTTTAGTATTTGCGAAGGATCAGGCTATGAAAATTCGTTCCATCACCGTTTTTTGCCAGCCCGGCTTCCCACCTAATCGTTTGTTGCTGCAGCAGCTGGGGATTTTTGCAGGTCATGCTCGTGCGCTCTACGAGCAAGCCGGCTACGAGGTGGAATCGCTGCGCCTTGCCACGCCGCCTTTTGCCAGCTTCCTGAGCGCGGATAACCTGCAGGATGCCGCGCTTACACTTGCCATCGAAACCCACGCCGAGGGCTTTGAGTATATCTCTCTGGGTCCTGTGCCAGCCAACCGCCCGGAGCTGCTCCAACCCATTCCGCAGGTGCTAGCCCAGACGCAAAGCGTGTTTTTCTCCGCCCAGTTGACTACCCCTAATCACGAAGTCAGCTTGCCAGCAGCTCAGGCTGCTGCCAGGTTGATCTGCCAGTTAGCCCAAGTGGAACCTAACGGCTTTGCCAACCTCAATTTCTGTGCTCTGGCAAACGTGCCAGCTTACGCGCCCTTCTTTCCAGCGGCGTATGCCAAAGAAGGCGCGCCAGCCTTTGCCTTAGCTTTGGAAGCAGCCGATCTTGCAGAGCAGGCTTTCTCGCAAGCGCAAAGCTTGCAAGCTGCCCGAAAAAAATTAATTGCGGAGGTGGAAAGCCACGCCCAAAAACTCGAAGCCATTGGGCAGAAACTGACAGAATTCTATACTTACACCTTCAAGGGGCTGGATTTCACCTTAGCGCCGCATCCCACCCAAGGGGTTTCGATCGCTAAAGCCTTGGAAGCCTCGGGGCTGCCAGCATTTGGCTTGCATGGCAGCTTGTTCGCTTCCGCTTTCCTCACGGATAGTTTAGAACGAGCAAGGTACCTGCGCACCGGCTTTAACGGCTTGATGCTCCCCGTTTTGGAAGATGCCGGCTTAGCTGAGCGCGCTTCCGAAGGGCTGCTCTCAACCATGGATTTGCTGCTTTGCTCTGCCGTTTGCGGGACAGGTCTGGACGTCGTCCCGTTACCAGGAGATGCTACCCCAGAGCAGCTTAGCCCCGTCTTGCTGGACATAGCCGCCCTGGCTTTACGTCTGGAAAAGCCGCTCACTGCCCGCCTTATGCCAATCCCTGGTAAAGCCGCCGGCGACTCAACCAGCTTCAATTTCGATTACTTCGCCAACAGCCGTGTACTGGCGCTCAAAGCTCAACCCCTCACTCACTTACTGCAAGGGCAGGAGTCCATCTCAATCAGAGCACGCCTACCGAACCAATTTATGGGTTAATCTAGCGGACTTGCTTGTAATTGACAATAATTAAATTCGAATCACATTCAGGGGAAATGGTTAGAAATGTTGGCTCGGAAAGCAGCTCCCCTTCGGTGTTGCGCAGCTCGATAAAAAGTTGATCTTCCGCAATCTGCTTGTTTTCCAGCGCAAATTCATACCCTGACTGCCCATAAACCAGGGCAGAACCCGTCTCTGAGTCCAAATCTACGCTGGCACCACCATAGCTGCCGCCTAAATGCACTATTAAACCGGTCAAAGGTGCGTCCTGCAAGTCCCACACTTGCCCACCGATGAAAAGATAATCTTCGCAAGCATATTGTGGGTGAATAAAGATGTGCGTGAGGGCTTCTGGGGTCCCGCGGATCACGAATGGCATTGGCTTTTTAGTCGCAGTAGGTGTGGGGCTGGGCGAAGGCGTCGCTGTAAGCGTAGCTGTGGCTGTCGGTAGCGGCGAAGGTGTTGTGGTAGGGAGTGCTGTTCGGGTGAAGGTTGCTTGAGCAGGCGTTGTGACTGTCGCGCTGGGTGTTGGGGTTTCTGTAGGATTGACAACCGGTGCTGCCCTAAAAAGCGGTGGGAGGATGTCCAGTGAGCCCAGGAGCACGATGAGAATCACGATCATAGCCAAAATTGCACCAGTCATCCCAATGCGTGGTATGCGCTTGCGTTTAGCCATACTGGGGATGGAAGCTGCCGAATCTTGGGAGCTTTTCCGTTTGAGGGCGCGGACCGGCTTTTGTGGGCTCACGGCATGGTTATCTCAATCTGCGCTTCGGCGCGCTTGGTTTGCAGCCACTCTGTGAGCGACTTGGCTTGCAAACTCAGCTTCGCATCTGTGGTCAAGGGGTAGGCGTCAGCATGTTCCATCACTTCGATAATGTGGTAACCGATCTCGGTTTGGATAATCTCAGAGTGCAAGCCTACGGGCAACGTAAAGGCAGCTTCCTCGATAGCAGGGAAAAGCAAATACCCACGCGGGAACCAGCCTAACTCCCCGCCGGTTTCTGGGCTATAGCGCCAAGCGAGTTCATCAAAGCTAACGCCGGAATTAAGGCTCGCCAGAGCATATTGAGCTTCCTCAGCGGTGCGCGTGAATATTTGACGGGCACGCACTTGCTCGACTGCATCGGGGACGCTGGCAATAATCTGATCGCGCTGCCAGGCTGCTTCACTGCCCAAACGCAGTGCCATCCTGAATTCCGCATCATCGTAGAAATTGGCTTGCATCCAACTGGTCAAGGCGCTGCCGGAGCCAAGCTCCGCGAGCAGATCGGCTATTTTCTCTTCGAGCATCTGATCTGTGAAAGTAAAACCCGCAGCACGCGCTGCCTGAGAGAGCAACTGCTGCTCGATGAGAGTATTCAGCACATGCTCGGAAATTTCAGCATCACTGGGCAAGGGTTCTCCCTCGGTAAACGAAGCTTTATAGCGTTGCACTTCATGTTCAAAGTAACTGAGGGGGATGACCTCGCCATTCACAATAGCTGCAGCTGGAACCGGCAAGGGCGTAGGCGTGGCACTAGCTGAGGGAGTTGGGCTTTCTATCGGATTAATCGCAGCGGTGGGCAGATCATGTGGCGTGGCGGTCTCATTTACGCCAAGTCCACAACCCGCGAGTACTAGAGCCACGCCTGCTGTGATAATGAATGCTTTTATTGTTATCTTGCCTTTGTTTAACATGCGGTTATTATACCCTTTCGGGCACTTTACCCTGACGGGCACTTTACCCTTTCGGGTACTTTACCCTTTCGGGTACTTTACCCTTTCGGGTACTTTACCCTTTCGGGTACTT
>BAABOD010000010.1:28128-36839 GCA_040371255.1 Anaerolineaceae bacterium
ACCCTTTCGGGTACTTTACCCTTTCGGGTACTTTACCCTTTCGGGTACTTTACCCCTCTCGGGTAAGTTGCCCTCACGGATATTCTACCTTAGGTGATATTTTACCCTAGGCTTTCAAAATAAAGACAAATGCGAGTTTGTTATCTTCCAGGCTTAGATGACGCCGCCCACAAAATAGCCAATCACGAAACTGATTGTGGCTACACCCAAGCTGATGCCCGTCATCCTCAGGAAACGCTTTAGGAACGGCTCATCATTCACAACAGAAGAATAATAATTGAATAGAGCAATAATCATCACGCCGATTAAGAGCATGACGCCCAGCGCAACAAAATAATTGCTGATAATCAGATAAGGTAAAATCAGCAAAGCAACGGTGATGATATATGCCACACCAGTGTAAAGTGCAGACTTTCCTGGGTTTCTTTCAGTATCCTTCTCAGCGCTTGTAGAAAGATACTCTGAGGCTGCCATCGAAAGCGCCGCAGCGATGCCGGTAATCATCCCGCTAAGGGCAATCGTTTGGCTGTTCTGAAAGGCAAGCGTGAGCCCCGCCAGAGCGCCCGTCAGCTCAACCAGCGCATCATTCAACCCTAAAACAACTGAACCGGAGTATTTAAGGCTCTCTTCATCCATCATCGCCAGCAATTTGTCTTCGTGCTCTTCCTCGTCTTTGAGAATAGCGTCCAGCTCTGGAAAGCGCTCAAGTACGGGTGCATAGCCTGCCTGAGCTTTCTCTTCCCCATTTTCCTGTAATTTAATCACGAAGGTATAACCAAAGAGGTGAAATAGCAGCTTATACCAAAAGACTTTAAAGCGGTTGGCATTTAGTTCTCTGCCGCTATACCGCTTCCAGGTTTTGTAATGGCGCAGTTCATCCTCAGCTATCTTTGCCACAACCGCTTGGTCATCCTTGTCTTGCAGATGCTCAGCTAAGTAGCTATAAATTTCATGCCCATCGATTTCGTCCTGCTGGAAACCTGTAATAAGTTTCTCCATCTCTTTATCTAACTCAACCATAGTTTCCTCCATTTCTTATATAAACAAATTCAAATTGTACCAAAAGATTTGTTGGATTGCTAATTTTTCCCAAAGATTAAAATTTATGGGCGGCAGAGCGCCGCCCATAACATATCAACCCGTGTTCACAGGAATATTTTAGTAGTCCATGCCACCCTGCGGCATTGGGGCAGCAGGATGTTCTTCGGGAATATCCGTAATTAACGCTTCGGTGGTGAGAATCATCGCTGCAATCGAGGCTGCATTTTCCAATGCACCGCGGGTCACTTTGGCAGGATCGATCACGCCACCTGTAACCATATCGCCATACTCTTCGGTGAGCACATTGTAACCAATGTGCTTGTTACCTTCGGCTGCCTGTTTCTGGCGTACAGTTTCAACAACAACGGAGCCATCCATACCAGCGTTCTCAGCAATATGGCGCATTGGCACTGATAAAGCATGGCGTACGATGTTGACGCCAATTTGAGCATCTTGGTTGTCCATCTGGATGTCTTTCAAAGCCTCAATGGCGTTGAGCAGTGCAACACCGCCACCAGCCACAATGCCTTCCTCAACTGCAGCACGGGTTGCCGAAAGGGCATCTTCCACACGATGCTTCTTTTCTTTCAGCTCGGTCTCAGTGGCAGCACCCACACGGATAATTGCCACACCACCCGAAAGCTTTGCTAAGCGTTCTTGTAGTTTTTCGCGGTCATAATCACTTGTGGTGTTTTCAATCTCAACACGAATTTGCTCAATGCGTGCTTTGATTGCCTTAGGATCACCCTTACCGCCAACAATTGTGGTGTTTTCTTTATCACTGGTAACTTTTTCTGCACGGCCTAAATCTTCGATAGTGGCTGTTTCCAGCTTGCGGCCGGTCTCTTCAGAGATGACATTCGCACCGGTCAGAATTGCAATATCTTGCAGCATAGCCTTGCGGCGATCGCCAAAACCGGGTGCCTTAACAGCGATAACGTTGAGCATACCGCGGATCTTGTTGAGCACTAAGGTAGCCAAAGCTTCGCCATCCACATCCTCAGCGATGATCAAAATCTCGCGTTTGCCAACCTGCACCAGCTTCTCCAACAGCGGAACAATATCAGCAGCTGCACTGATCTTCTTGTCATAGATCAGGATATAAGGATCCTCAATGTTGGCTTCCATATGTTCGCTATCGGTGATGAAATAAGGCGAGATGTATCCGCGGTCAAATTGCATACCTTCAACATATTCGGTTTCGAATTCCAACCCCTTGGATTCCTCGACGGTGATTACACCATCCTTGCCTACTTTATCCATCACATCCGCAATCAGGTTGCCGATTTCTGAATCTTGAGCAGAAATGGTCGCCACTGAAGCAATTTCTTCCTTGGTGGTAATCATAATAGCCTGATCATGGATGGATTCAGCCACAGCCTTGGAAGCTGCTTCGATACCGCGCTTAAGCAGCATCGGGTTAGCCCCAGCAGCCAAGTTCTTCAAACCTTCCGTCACCATCGCGTGCGCCAACACAGTAGATGTGGTGGTACCATCGCCAGCGATATCATTCGTTTTGGTGGCAGCTTCTTTCAATAGTTGGGCACCCATATTCTCAAATGGGTCTTTCAGTTCAATTTCTTTTGCTACGGTTACGCCGTCATGGGTAATCGTTGGGGAACCATACTTGCGATCGATAGCAACATTGCGCCCTTTGGGGCCGAGAGTCGTTACTACGGCGTTGGCAACGATATCAATACCGTTTTTCAATGAGCGCCGTGCTTCTTCCGAGAATACTAATTGTTTAGCCATAAATTCACTCCTTTATTTCCAATAATTTTTTATTCAAGAATTGCTAGAACATCGCTTTCGCGCAAAATCAAGAGCTTTTTGCCGTTATACTTAACTTCCGTGCCAGCATATTTGGCGTAAAGCACTTTATCGCCGACTTTTACATCCATTGGGATCCGCTCGCCCTTATCATTGCGATCCCCAGGACCAATAGCAAGCACAGTGCCTTTTTGGGGTTTTTCTTTAGCAGTTTCCGGCAAAACAATGCCCCCGGAAGTAACTTCTTCCTCTTCAATAGGTTCAACAACCAACCGGCTTCCTAAAGGTTTTAACGAAATTGACATATATTCCTCCGCATTATGGTATTTTTTGATCTTTCACATCAATTTAGCACTCTTATTGTGAGAGTGCTAACACATGTAATCATACAACCCTAAAAAAGAGAAGTCAAGAGCAGAACAAATTTCTTACGAAAAATTTATACTTGCGGAGTTAATCGCCGGTGCAAATCGCCTCACTCGATTCTACAATGCCCATTATGGTCGGGTTATCCGCGTACTGCGCACGCACCTGCGCTAAAATCTCTAAGGCTTTATCGCATTTATCATCCCCTGGACGATGCAGCCCAGCCAATACAGAGCCATAAATGTAGTAATACGTCACGGTCGTATCTGAGAGCGGCAAACCCTGGATCACAATCTGTTCGTCGGTTTCAGGGTCACACTCACGCGCTTCGCAGCTGCCAGCCGCATCACAACCTTCCACAGCACACTTCAAAAGCGGGATGGAACCCTCATAATTGCGCGCCATGTAGTAAATCACACCCACTTGGCCGTAAGTATCCGCGTTGTATGGGCTGAGGGTGAGCGCTTTATAGGCATTACGCGAAGCGACCATAGCTTCACCCATGCGCACGTAGGTATTCGCAATGAGCATATAGGGGATCGGGTCTTTAATCCCTAATTGCTCATTGAGGTTTGCTGCTTTGTCAAAATATTCCAACGCCACATCATATTGCTGCAAGTGGCGGTAAAGCCTGCCTACGGAATAATACAAAAAGGTCAACTTCGGGTTAATTTCAATTGCTTTTTGGTATTCCTGAATGGCTAAGTTGTACTCCCCAAGCACTTCATAGAGATACGCTTGCACGCGATGAACATCCATGTATTGAGGACCATATTCCATCGCCTGAGCCATATATTGCTGCGCTTGCACCCATTTATATTGGTCAGTGAGGATTTCAGTGTAATATGCCAAGGCTAAGGGATTTCTACCATCTAGTTGCAAAGCCATCAGCGCTTCTGACTCAGCTTCGTTTTGGAGGTCAACCGCACGATCTCCGGCTAAGATTGGATTCGCATTCCAATTAAGCACAAACGCGCGTGTAGCAAGGACATCCGCATTGTTTGGCGCGATTGCCTTTGCTTGGTCGATCACCTCTAAAGCTTCTGCCAAGCGCTGCCGCCGTTCGGCATCGGTGGTTAAGGTATTGGAGGAATACACCTGAATCTTAGCCAGTTCTACCATGATCTCGGGGTTATTTGGTTCCAAAGCCATTGCCTTTTGGTAGGATTCAATTGCCTTTTCCAAGTTTCCAGCCTGAAAGTGCGTACTCCCTTCCACCACATAGGAATTTACAGTGCGAGTCGGCGTGGGGGTAGGAACAAAAGGCGGCCAGATTTCGCCCTGAGCGTAGCTGCGCAGCACTGCAATGAGCACAACGATGATAAGTATGAGCAGCATTACGCGATAAGGGTTGGACTGCCCCCTTGGCTGATGAAATAAATTCTTCTTTTCGTTGATATACATACTTAAGGCGTTGGTGTTTGGGTTGGTAAGGGCGTTCCCTGCGGTGTTGGCGAGGGTCCCGAGACAGGCGTCTCGGTTGGTGCTGGCGTTTTGGTGGGCGGATTCGTCAGGTTCTCCTGGCAAATGCGAATCATCTCATTGGCATTATAAACGCCATCAGCGTTATCGGGAACCGTTTGCAAGATAGCATTCGCAACGGCAACAGCTTCCGTGCAGCGGTTGACACGTGCCAATGCTAAGCCATAGCGGCTATAAATCTCAATCACTGATGTGGTGTAATCCAAGGGCATACCCTCAATGACTTCGCCATTCTCGGTTACGCCGCCACGAACGGCTTTCTCGAGGTAAGAGATGGCTTGGTTATACGCGCCGCTGCGGTAATACATCGTGCCTAAGTTAGCATATAGAAATGCCTCTGTAGGTCCATCTCGGAGAGCATTCTCTCCATATTGGATCGCTTTAGCCCATTCACCCAAGCTGCCATACACCCGTGAGATAAAATAGTTAGGCATCGGGTCAGTTGGATTGAGAGAGTAGGCTTTTGTAAACTCAAAGATGGCTTCATCGTTTTGCCCCAAAGCCATGTAATTGCGCCCAAGAGCTAAATGCAGCTGGGCAATATTAGAATTCAACTGGATGGCTATCTGGTACTGTTCCGCTGCATCCGCATAGTTACTCGTGATTTCGAGCACATAACCTCTTGCCCAGCGCGCTTCCAGCAGGTTCGCATCCAGCGCTAAAGCCGTACGCGATTCTTCTATGGCGAGGTCCATGGTATCCAGTTCGTTCAAGCCGGCTTCAACCCGCAGCGCCAAGATATACGCATACACCGCATGGGCTAAAGCACTGTTCGGGTTGAGTGAGATGGCTGTTTTGGCGTCCTTCTCGCCTTCTAAATAATTCTGCTGCATACCTTTAGCCCACCCGAGTAAGGCATAAGCCTCGGGATTGTCGTTTTCTAAAAGTACCGCGTTTTCAGCACTAACCTGTGCTTGCGCATAAGCTCCGGAGTAAATTTGCAAGCGGGCAATGTTCAAATAGTTTTCAATTTTTTTCGGGTTGGCATTGATCGCCTGCTGATAAGCCTCAATCGCAGCAATAAACTTGCCTTCTGTGGCTAGGTTTTGTGCTTCGATCTCATAGGAGACAGGGTCTCGCGTTTCCGTCGGCGTGGGCACAAAAGGCGGATTCATGCCAGGCACAACCATCACATTAAAATAGACCAAAAAGATAATAGCACCGGTAAGTAGAATGATCAGCAAGGGATTCCTACGCCGGCGCTTCTTATTCATGGAAAGCTTACTTCCTTTTAAGTACATAAGTTGATATTACCATCGATTTTTTAAGCACGTCAAGCGGGGGTGCTACAGGCTTGGAACGGTGCTGATCCTCGCAAGCGCCTTGCCCATATAATTTGATTCTATTGTTCTCGCTCGTCTCTTGTTCTCGCCGGTCTCCTGAGTGCGCAGCCTACCCTTAGGGTACCGAGCGAGCGGTTTTGACCGCAGGTCTCCTGGGTTTTTTAGCTTTGATCGACGATTATGATAATACGTTCATCAATTTTTTGAGACCTAAAGGTCAACCGCCTTTCACGGTCAGGAGAGTGCGCAGCCTGCCCGTAGGGTACCATGAAAGAACTAAGAATTATCTGTTCTCGCTGATCTCCTGAGTGCACAGCCTACCCGCAGGGCACCGAGCGAGTAGGTTTGATATGCTCTCGCCGGTCTCTGACCGAGCGAGGAATTTGACCGTAGGTCTCACAGCCATTTGTTTGACTTGTTCTCGCCAGTCTCCGAGTGCGCAGCCTGCCCGTAGGGTACCATGAAAGAACTAGCGTTACAGGATTTGTAACCATGCAATTCCCCGAAATTACCTTGCCCATTTATTATGATTCAGTTATGATTAATCTATGCGTTTCGACGTCTTCAGTTTGTTCCCCGAAGTCTTCCAACCCTATCTTGAAATCAGCATCCTCAAGCGCGCCATTCAAGCCGGCTTGATCGAAGTGAACACCTATAACATCCGCGACTGGGCTACCGACCGGCATCACACCACGGATGATACCCCTTACGGTGGTGGCGGTGGGATGATCATGAAGCCCGAGCCTATCTTTGCGGCAGTTGAAGCCATCGAGGGTAAACCGCCGGCTTGCCCGGTTATTCTGCTCAGCCCGCAAGGTCAGGTTTTCAATCAGCAGCTTGCTTTTGAGCTTGCAGATTACGAGCGCTTAGCGCTTATCTGCGGAAGGTACGAAGGCTTCGATGAGCGCATCCGTGAACATTTAGCCACGCATGTCCTCTCCATTGGAGACTACATCCTCACGGGCGGGGAACTGCCGGCGCTAATCGTGATGGATGCCATTGCCCGGCTGCAACCCGGCGTCTTGGGTGATGAAGCTGCACCTATCCATGATTCTTTTACTGATGGTCTGCTCGAATATCCGCAGTACACGCGCCCGCCAGAATTCCGCGGCTGGAAGGTACCAGAGGTACTCTTGCAAGGCAACCATGCGCAGCAAGCCCAATGGAAACGCGAACAGTCGCTCATCCGCACGCTGCTTTCCCGTCCAGATTTGCTGCTGAATGCAGAGTTGAGCGAAAAAGATCGCACATTTCTCGAAAAGTTTATGGCTTCACAGCTAAAGGGACTTTCCCCACACAAACCAACATCAAATCTTGAAGAGGAGTCAGATGGAACAGCATAAAATGAATTACTGGAAGACGTTTTTGATTGGTTTTGGTTTTTTTGGCGTCAGCGTACTATGGAGTCTTTATAATACCTATGTTCCTATCCTGTTGGAAAAGCGTTTTGCATTCGATTCGGTTGCTACGGGCTTTTTCATGTCTTTGGATAACATCGCAGCATTGTTCATTCAACCCGCTGTAGGCGCTTGGTCAGATCGATTACGCACACGCTTAGGCAGGCGCTTACCTTTTATTCTCATTGGTGCACCTGTAGCTGCCATCGCTTTTGGGTTGGTGCCGCTGGCTAACGCTTTGCCACTATTTTTTGCTTGCACGGTCACAACGATTTTGGCAATGGCTTTCTGGCGCACACCTGTTGTAGCGCTCATGCCAGATGTTACCCCCTCAGAATACCGTTCTCAAGCCAATGGAATCATCAATTTTATGGGCGGGTTGGGCTTAGTGCTTGGCACATCCATCGGCGCTATGCTGGTGAAGCAAAATGAAGCTTACCCGTTTTGGTTTGGCTCTTTCCTTGTACTTGTTTCGGCTGTTTTAGTCCTGATCTTCGTGAGAGAACCAAAGGTTTATGAGCAAAACCCCAACGCAGAGAAGCCAAACTTATGGAAAAGCCTGAAAGAGCTCTTTACCAGCCAGCATGGTGATGCTATTCGCATCTTTTTAGCGATTTTCTTTTGGTTCGTCGCCTATAACGCAATTGAGGCATTCCTCTCCCTCTATGGCGTCAATCACTTAGGTTTGAGCACTTCGGATGCCGGCCGGTTGGTGACCAGCGTGGGCTTTACTTTTCTGCTATTTTCGATACCTGCTGGCTTCATCGGCGCCAAATTTGGGCGTAAGAGGACCATCCTGACTGGTCTCGCCTTGATGAGCATATCCATCTTGAGTGCGTTTATCATGCCTAAGGATATTCAGGTACATACTTACACCACCCTACCCCTATTAGGCAATTTTATGAACTTGACGATACTCCTCATGTTAGCTGGCATCGGTTGGGCGTTGATAAATATCAACTCGTTACCCGTCGTTGTGGACCTTACCGATCAAATTCATATTGGCACCTACACCGGACTTTATTACCTTTTTTCCACATTAGCTGCCATCGCTGGGCCAAATATAAATGGTTTAATCATCAAGTTAGCAGGCAATAACTATGCTTCTATTTTTGTCATCGGGCCCGTTTTTATGTTAGCCGCATTTTTCATGGTCTTAGGAATGAAAACCAAAGAGCCTGGTGATAAATCCCCAACTACTACATTAAAATCTGAAAGTGACGGTTAACAACAGGAGTAAACATCTTGCATAGAACCCAAGAGCCATGTATACTTTAACTAATCGTTAAACCGGGTTACCGGAAATTAAAAATAAATCAAGAGGAGAATGAAATATGAATAAACGATTTATCACAATAATGACCGTTCTGAT